>CAMTWQ010000124.1:0-20284 GCA_947085465.1 uncultured Alphaproteobacteria bacterium | reverse complement strand
GGCTGCCCGAACCCGGCAGCCTGAACGAAGCCGCCATCACTGAAAATTTCGCCAAGGCGCACGCCTTCCGGCCGGGATCAAGCTTTTCGGCAATATTGAACGGCCGCAAACGCCAACTGACCGTGACCGGCATTGTTCTATCGCCTGAGTTTATTTATGCGATTGGCCCCGGCGACATGATGGTGCCGGACGACCGCCGTTTTGGCGTCATCTGGATGTCCGGGCGGGCGCTGGCCAATGTGTATGATCTTGAAGACGCCTTTTCCTCGGTCACGCTCAAACTATCGCGCGAGGCGTCTGAGGCGGAGGTGATTGAGCGCCTTGACGCGCTGCTTGACCGCTATGGCGGACGCGCGGCCTATGGCCGCAAGAATCAGGCCTCGCATGAGTTTCTGGATCACGAGCTGGACATGCTCAATAATATGAGCCGCACCCTGCCGCCGATTTTTCTGCTGGTCGCGGCGTTCCTGGTCAATCTCACGCTGAGCCGTCTGGTGGCGCTGGAACGCGAACAGATCGGTTTAATGAAGGCCGTGGGCTATGGCAGCCTTGCCATCGCGTCACACTATATCAAATTTGTCATCGTCATTGTCCTGACCGGTGTGGCTATTGGCGGTGTGACCGGAACCTGGCTTGGCATTTTGGTCACAAAACTATTTGGTGATTTTTTCCGGTTTCCGTTTCTGGTTTTTATCCAGAATCCCGATCTCTATGTCATGGCCGCCGGTTTGAGTCTCGCCGCTGCAATCCTTGGCGCCATCCGGGTGCTGCGCGATGTGGTGACGCTGCCGCCCGCTATTGCCATGCAGCCGCCCGCGCCTCCGGTGTTCCGGCATTTTCTACCTGCGCGGTTTGCGCTGGGCAGGTTTGTTTCACAACCGGTCATGATGATGCTGCGCAATATTGCGCATCATCCGGTTCGGGCGGGTTTCACGGCCCTGGGCATGGCGCTGGCGACGGCGATCCTCGTGGTGTCGCTGTTCACCCGGGATACCATGGAGCAACTGATCGATGTGACGTTTTTCATGGCCGACCGGCAGGACGCGACGGTGAGCTTTATCGAGAAGCGCCCGCAAAATGTGGTCAATCAGGTGGCGCGGCTGCCCGGTGTTCTTGCGGTCGAGCCGTATCGTCAGGTTGCCGCGCGCATTCGCTTTGGCAATATCGAACGCCGGATCATGATCAGCGGCAGGCCGCGTGATTCTGATCTCAGCCGGATCATTGATGTTGATCTGCGGGTTGTCGCACTGCCGGAAACGGGCCTCGCAATCTCGGATATGCTGGGGCAAGTGCTTGGGGTGAATGTCGGCGATAGTGTCGAGATTGATCTGCTGGAGGAACGGCGCCGGACCGTGTCCTTGCCAATCGTCGCAAAGGTCGAAGATTATTTCGGCATCCGGGGCATGATGGACGCCGCCGCCCTGTCGCGCCTGATGCGAGAGGCGCCGGCGGTGGATAGCGTCCAGATCAGTTTTGATGAGAACCTGCGCGAGGCGCTATTCGCTGCGCTGAAAGCCATGCCGGTGGTCAGCGGCATGGCGTTGCAGCGGGTTTCCCTGGCGAATTTTCGCGAGACGCTGGCCTTGCTGGTCACCTCGATGGCCAGCATCTATACCGGGCTTGCCGCCACCATCGCATTCGGGGTTGTCTATAATGGCGCGCGCATATCGCTTTCGGAGCATGCGCGCGAACTGGCCACCTTGCGTGTCATCGGCTTCGGGCGCGGCGAAGTATTGCGCATCCTGCTACTCGAACTGGCGCTGCTTACAGTGATCGCGCAGCCGCCGGGATGGGTAATCGGCTATGGCCTGGCCTGGATCATGCGGACCAATCTGGCGGGCGAGCTGATGCGGGTGCCTTTGACGGTCAGCAATCTTACCTATGTGCTGGCCAGCGCGATTGTGGTTGCCGCCGCAGCACTTTCCGCTCTTGTCATGCGCCAGCGCGTCAACCGGCTGGACCTTGTTAGCGTTCTCAAAACACGGGATTAAACTATGCGCAGTATATGGATTAAACGGTCACTCTGGACTCTGGGTTTGGGGCTGGCAATCGCAGGCATTGTCTGGTTTGCGTGGCCGCAGCCCATTCCGGTTGATATTGCGCTGGTCACGAAAGGTCCAATGCAAGTCACCGTCGACGACGAGGCAAAAACCAGTGTGCGTGAAATTTATACGGTTTCCGCGCCGGTTTCCGGCAAGGTTTTACGCACATCGCGCGATGCGGGCGATAGGGTCATTGCCGGTGAAACCATTGTTGCCGTGATGCAGCCGGTCATTCCGGATTTTCATGACGCAAGTACGCATGCGGAATATGTCGCGGCGGTTGAGTCCGCGAAAGCCTCGGAAAAATACGCCCAGGCCGAGGTACGGCGCATTACTGCGGCGCTCGAATTTTCCCGCAAGGAGCTCAAGCGGGCGCAGGCCCTTGCACGCACCGACACCATTGCCGTTAGATCGCTGGACATGGCGAAATTCGACGTGGAGACCAACGAAGCCGCGCTGGCCAGCACAAGGGCGCAGCTTGATGTCCGGCGTGGCGAGCTGGCCCGCGCCGAGGCGCGGCTACTCGATCCATCCAGCGCACCCGCGCAGGAAACCCCCTCTTGCTGTATTCAGATACGCTCCCCGGTGGCGGGCCGTGTACTGAAAATACTTCAGGAAAGCGAAACCATTGTGCAGGCGGGCGCGCCGCTGATCGAGATTGGCGATCCGCAGGATCTTGAAGTGGTCGCGGAATTATTATCAACCGACGCCGTTCAAATAAAAGTTGGCTCATCCGTGCTAATCGACGGCTGGGGCGGCCCGCCGGTGCAGGGCCAGGTCAACCGTGTCGATCCGGCGGGATTCGTCAAAATCTCCGCCTTGGGCATTGAGGAACAGCGGGTGCGCACCTGGATTGATTTCACCGATCCGCCTGAGCGCTGGTCGCAGCTTGGGCATGATTACCGTGTCATCGTGCATGTGAGCATCTGGCAAGGCGATGCGGTGCTAATGGCGCCGTCCGGGGCGTTTTTCCGCAAGGGAAATGACTGGGCGGTGTTCGCCATCCGCGATGGCCGCGCGCGCAGCGTCCTGGTCACCCTGGGGCAACGCAACAACCAGATTGCACAAATCCTGTCGGGTCTTTCCGAAGGAGATAAAGTCGTGCTGCATCCCAGCGACAGAATTACCGAAGGCGTCGCCGTCGCACAGCGTGAGGTGAACGGATAGAAAATAAATGGAATTTTTCCTGGTCCTGGAACAGAAAGTAAGGAACGCATTGTGACGGATTTTCCAAAGCATGTTTTGTCCGCGCATGAAGAACTAACCGCCATCGACGCCTACTGGCGGGCTGCGAATTATCTGTCCGTCGGGCAGATATATCTGCTGGATAACCCGCTGTTGCGCCAGCCGCTGACGCTTGAACATATCAAGCCGCGGCTGCTGGGGCATTGGGGCACCGTGCCGGGCCTGAATTTTATTTATGCGCATCTGAACCGGATTATCCGGCGTGATGATCTGGACATGATTTATGTGACCGGGCCCGGGCATGGCGCGCCGGGCATTCTCGCCAATGTGTACCTTGAGGGAACCTATAGCGAATTCTATCCGGAAATCTCGCAGGACGAAGAGGGTCTGAGAAAATTTTTCCGGCAGTTCTCATTTCCCGACGGCATTCCAAGTCATACCGCGCCCGAAACGCCGGGCTCCATCCATGAGGGCGGGGAACTGGGCTATGCCCTGTCGCATGCCTATGGCGCGGCGTTCGACAATCCCGATCTGATCGTGGCCTGTGTGGTGGGGGATGGCGAAGCCGAAACCGGACCGCTCGCCACCGCGTGGCATTCGAACAAATTCCTCAATCCGGCGCGCGATGGCGCAGTGCTGCCGATCCTGCATCTCAATGGTTACAAGATCGCCAATCCAACGGTGCTTGCCCGCATTCCGCATGCGGAACTGGAAAGTCTGTTCATAGGATATGGTTATACGCCATATTTTGTTGAAGGCAGCGACCCGGCGGTGATGCATCTGCGCATGGCCGGGATCATGGACAAGGTCATCGCACAGATCAAAGCAATCCAGTATGACGCTCGCGTAAACGGCGCGCGGGAGCGGCCGCGCTGGCCGATGATCATTCTGCGAACGCCCAAAGGGTGGACCGGCCCCAAATTGGTGGACGGGTTGAAAGCCGAAGGAACCTGGCGATCCCATCAGGTGCCGGTAACAGACATGGCCGTCAATCCGGAGCATGTCGTACTGCTTGAACAGTGGATGCAAAACTATCGTCCGCAGGAACTGTTTGACGAAACCGGCCGCTTGCTGCCGGCGCTCGCCGCGCTGGCCCCGGAAGGCGTGCGGCGGATGGGGGCCAATCCGCATGCCAATGGCGGGCTGCTGCTGAAAAGCCTGAAACTTCCGGATTTTCGCTTCTATGCGGTTGACGTGCCAATGCCTGGCGGGACAGAAGCGGAGTCAACCCGGGTCATGGGCAGTTTTTTACGGGACGTGATGCAGGACAATCTCGCCACGCAGAATTTTCGCGTCTTTGGTCCCGATGAGACCGCATCGAACCGGCTGGGCGCGCTGTTCGAGGTGACGGATCGCGCCTGGATGGGGGAAAGTGATGCCGAAGATGATCACCTTGGGCCGGACGGCCGGGTCATGGAAATACTCAGTGAGCATACCTGTCAGGGCTGGCTGGAAGGCTATCTGCTGACCGGACGGCACGGGCTGTTCTCCAGCTATGAAGCGTTCGTGCATATTGTGGATTCCATGTTCAATCAGCACGCCAAATGGCTGAAGGTGAGCGGCGCCAGCATACCCTGGCGCCGCCCCATCGCGTCGCTGAATTATCTGCTGACCTCGCATGTATGGCGCCAGGACCATAACGGCTTCAGCCATCAGGATCCGGGTTTTATCGACCATGTGGTGAACAAATCCGCCGATGTGGTGCGGGTATATTTTCCGCCCGACGCCAATACGCTGTTGTGGGTCACGGATCATTGCCTGCGCAGCCGCAATCTGGTGAACGTGATTGTCGCAGGTAAGCAGCCGCAGCCGCAATGGCTGGACATGGCGGCTGCGATCGCCCATTGCACGGCTGGCGTCGGCATCTGGGAATGGGCCAGCACCGATCGCGATACAACCCCGGATGTGGTGCTGGCCTGCTGTGGCGATGTGCCAACACTTGAAACCCTCGCCGCCGTCGAGATTCTGCGCATGCATTTGCCGGAACTGAAAATCCGCGTCATCAATATTGTCGATCTGATGCGCCTGCAACCCCCCGAAGAACACCCGAACGGCCTGCCGGACACCGAGTTCGACATTCTGTTCACCACCGATAAGCCGATCATCTTCGCCTATCATGGTTATCCCTGGCTGATTCACCGGCTGACCTACCGGCGCGCCAATCACGACAATCTGCATGTGCGCGGCTACAAGGAGGAAGGCACGACGACAACCCCATTTGACATGGCGGTGCGCAACGATCTTGACCGTTATCATCTGGTCGAGGATGTGATTGACCGCGTGCCGGGCCTGGGCTACCGGGCGGCCTATCTGCGCCAGTTGGTTGGCGAAAAACTTATCGCCCACAAGGCCTACATTGCGCGCCACGGCGAAGACATGCCGGAAGTGCGCGACTGGAAATGGACGCGCTGAGATGCTGGAAATAACCGCATGAAAATCCTGACCATCAATGCGGGCAGTTCTTCTGTGCGTGTTGAACTGTTTGATATTGCCGGTGGCGTTCCACAATCATTGGGACGGGCAATGTCAGCGGCAGGCGATCCATCAGAACTGTTCGCGCCGCTGGCGGCGCAAGCCGGTCTTGCGACGGAGACCCCTGCCGCCGTCGTCCATCGCTGGGTGCATGGCGGACCACAGGTGCGCGCTGCGGCGTTGATCGACGCGCAGGTGGCGGCGGCGCTTGCACAAGCCGCGCCACTCGCGCCACTGCATGCGCCCGCAAGCCTCGCCTGGCTGGCGCATTGCCGTACTATCATGGGCCCGGACGTGCTCCAGATTGTGGTACCCGACACCGCCTATTTTGCCGGTTTGCCAGACGTTGCCGCTAATTACGCTTTGCCGCAGGAACTGTCGGCGCGGCACGGCATCCGCCGCTATGGCTTTCATGGGTTGGCGCATCAGTCTATGGTTACGCAATGGCTTGCCAGGCGTGGCGAAGATATTGGCGATGCAAAAGTGATTTCATTGCAACTGGGTGCGGGATGCTCTGTTACCGCAAGCCGTGGCGGCGCGCCCATTGATACATCGATGGGGTTCACGCCGCTGGAAGGTCTGGTTATGGCCACGCGCGCCGGTGATATTGATGCGGGTCTGCTGCTGTATCTGCAACGCGAAGCCGGCCTGGATGCGGCGCAGATCGAGACACTGTTGAACCATCGTTCTGGGCTTCTGGGTCTGTCCGGCATTAGCGGCGACATGCGTATTCTGCTGGCGTCAGACACGCCCGAAGCGCGGAGCGCCATCGCGCTCTATTGCTACCGCGCGAAAAAATATATCGGTGCCTATCTTGCCGCATTGGGCGGCGCGGACGCCGTGCTGTTTGGCGGCGGCGTTGGCGAGAACAGCCCGGTGATCCGGGCGCGTATTCTTGATGGCATGGAATGGTGCGGTCTGAAACTCAATATGCCTGCCAATCAGTCACCTGAGATGCAAGGCGGACGCATCAGCGCCGCCGGCAGTGATATTGAAATCGCCATGATCCGCGTCGATGAAGCGCACATCATGGCGCAGGCCGCCGCCGGTTTGCTGCGCGGGCTTTAACGGCGGCGCAGATTGCCGGGATGACGGCAAACAAGCGCAACATGGCCGATGGGCCTCGCCGCGAACCATCGCGGCACGCCCAACGGTTTTAAATTTTCAGCACGTTCTAATGAACAGGGTGATGCCGCGAATAGGCAGGTCGTACGACCGCGCCACGACGGAATGGCGCCAGGCGCGGATCGCATCGAATCCCTGACTGGCAAGACGCACCATAAAGAATGAAGTTATCCGCCTTTAGGAACCATCAGCACCGGGCAGAATAGCGTATCGATGAAGCTTTCGATTTCCTTATTCCAGGCATCCATACCAGATATTGGGCCGGAAATAATGATCAAGCCCGCCTTCAATTCGCGCAGCCCAGGCGGCCCGTCATAAGTGTGCGCGATGACAAGTTCCTGATTCAGCATCCGGGCGATCTCCCGAGCCAGAGCAACAAGATTACCGTTGCCGCCCCCCGGTGATTCCAGCAGCACGACAGGACCATTCATTGCGGGCATTGCCGGTTTCGCGGCGCGCCATGGTGCGCAAGTGGCGCGCAACAGGATCAAATCGCCAGCCCCCGCCAGCGCGATCAGCTCACGCCACATATGCCCGCGCACGGTGCGGAAGCTATATTGCCTTCGCGCCTGCCCGGCCAGTTTACGCAAGGCATTCCGCATCACTGTTGCAACGGCGCGCAATTCGGTCTCTACGCTTTTGGACTCAAGATTGCGTATCACGCCGCTGGAGGAAAGAATTTCAGTTGAAAAAGGCAGCCGGGCCAAATCAAAAAGCTCCTGATCCTCAACGAATACTCCGGCAAGCTCCACCTCCGCCGCCTGGCAGACCTGGGCTGCAAAGTCGAGTACACTGCGGCATTCCATGTGATGATTGAAGCCGATGAGCAAGCGGCGATAGCGCGGCTTATGTCCTGGTTCCACCTGCTGGCTCATGCGCGCTCCCCGGTGTCTGATGCGCGGCCGTCCGCCAATTTCCGGGCCCTGGAAAAATTGGCCAGACGCGACGCGACGCGGGCGTTGATGGAGCCTTCCGGATAGCTTCCATCACCCCGCCGTTCGCCAGCAGTAATGCCGGTCAGAACCTCGACGCCCTGATCGATGCTGTTGATCGCATGAATGTGAAAGCGGCCTTCGCGCACCGCATCAACCACGTCCTGGCGCAGCATAAGATGTTTGACATTGGCACTGGGGATCAACACCCCCTGTCTGCCAGTCAGGCCGCGCGCCCGGCAAATATCAAAGAAACCTTCGATCTTTTCATTCACGCCGCCAATGGCCTGCACCTCGCCATGCTGATTGACCGATCCGGTAACGGCAAAACATTGTTGAATGGGAATTTCGGCAATTGCCGACAACAGGCAATATAATTCGGCGGAGGAAGCGCTATCCCCATCCACGCCACCATAGGACTGCTCGAACACCAGACTTGCTGTAAGCGCCAGCGGGCTGTCCGTGCCAAAGCGTTCACGCAGAAAGCCTGACAGAATCAATACGCCTTTTGAATGCAGCGGCCCGCCCAGCTCCACTTCACGCTCAATGTCAAGCACACGGCCAGCGCCAATGCCGATGCGCGCCGTTATGCGTGTGGGCCGGCCAAAACTCAAATCGCCGATGGACAGCACGCTAAGCCCGTTGATCTGGCCCACACGCGCCCCATCCGTATCGATCAGCACAATATCACGGGTGATGGATTCCTGACTTTTTTCGCGAATGCGCCCGATCCGCTCTTCGCGCATATCCACCGCCTGCTGCACATGCGTGGCGCAAATCAATCCGGCGCCCGCCTTGCCCGCCCAATAATCAGCTTCACGCAGCAGATCGGTGACGTGACCGATATGAATGGAAAGTTTTTCCGCATCCGAGGCATGACGCGCCGCCTGCTCGATCATCCGCCCAACCCCCGACGGGTCCAGATGGCGGACAGAAGCGGCGCGGCAAATAGCCGCCAGTTGACACGCAAACGCCTTTTCGGAGTCCGGCGTCCAGTCAACGGTGTTTTCCATTTCCGCAACGGTCTTGAACAGGCCCTGGAATTCCGGATCATGCGCAGACAGCAGATAATAAGTCAGCGCTTCCCCAAACAGCACCACTTTGGTGCGCAACGGAATGGGTTCCGGCTCCAGCGAGATCGTACTGACCATGGAAAACATGTCGGAGGGGGATTCAATGCGCGTCTCGCGGTTCCACAAGGCGCGCTTCAATGTTTCCCAGGCGAAGGGCTGCATCAGCAAGGCGCGGGAATCGATCAGCAGATAGCCGCCATTGGCCCGATGCAGCGCGCCCGGCTTGATCAGCATGAAATTGGTGACAAGGGTGCCCATCTGCGCAATATGTTCCACGCGCCCCACCAGTTGCTGAACCGTGGGTTTGCCTTCATCCACCACCGGGGCGCCTCTGGTTTTGGAATTATCGACGATTAGGTTCGCCTCATACCGGTGGAACGGATTGCCCAGCAGGGCTTGCGCCATGCCGCCGCCGCCATCTGACTGACCGCCGCCCGGAAGTTCCGAGGCCTCCTGCATTTCCTGTGACTGCATGAACATCTGTATATTATTGATGATATCCGCATGCACCAGATCAAAATAAGCCAGCACTTCGGCTATTTCGGAAAAAGCGGCGCGCGCTTCGTCAATGATTTCCCGCACGGCGTAATTGGCGAATTCGTGGTTGAGCTCACGCAGGTTTTTGCGCCGCTCCTTTTCAAGACGCGGCATCTGTTCAAAGGTCTGCAACATCTGGCGTTGCAGTTCCTGAATGTCAGCTTCGATCTGCTTGCGTTCGGCTTGCGGCAATGCTTCGAAAATTTCCGGCTTTATCAGCTCGCCATTGCGCATCGGGACCAGGGTAATCCCGGAGGGTGTGCGCACCGCGCGAATTGATTTTTCAGTTGCGCGTTTTTCCAGAACCTCAAAGGCTGCCTGCTGACGCTCCTGGATTTTTTCATCAATCGCATGACGGCGAACGCGATATTCCTCACTTTCAAAAATTGCCGGGATTGCGGTGCGCAACTCCTCGACCATATGCGCCAGCGCATCACGAAAGCGCACCCCATGACCCGCCGGCAGTTCAATGGCGTTTGGCTGATGGGGTTTTGCAAAATTATACACATAAACCCAATCCTGAGGAGGCGGTTCGTTCTTGGCGCGCCGTTCCAGTAATTGGCGCACCAGACTGCGTTTGCCGCTGCCCGGTTCGCCAAAAATGAACAGATTATAGCCCTCGCGCGCAATGTCAGCGCCAAACTCTATGGCCTTGATCGCACGATCCTGCCCGAAAACATGGCCAGGATCGGCAAGTTCGTCCGTGCTGGCAAACCCAAGACAGCCGCTTTCGCAGTTGCGCCGCAATTCCGCCGCGTTCAATGGGCCAACGCGTTTTTCCGATTTTCCGTTTTCCCTGCTCATCTGATCACTATCCTTGGACCTTTCAGGCTTGACTATGATTTAGCTATCGACAGCAGCGAGACAGCGCGCAAAAGTGGCGCGGCCCGGCCGCTCATTTAGGTCCGCGTTTCAGAAACGGCACCAGCATCGGCACCTTCGCACTGTATTCGCGGTAACGCTCGCCAAATATGCCAATCAGGTCGCGTTCCTCAAACTGCAAAGCAATCATGATATAGGCCGTCGTCACGGCGGCGAACAGCAGATGCCCCCAGCTCATTTGCGGCGTCGCCCAAAAGGCGATAATGAACCCCAGCATGATCGGGTGCCGCACCAGGGCGTAGAAGCCGGGGGTTATCAGGTTCGGCTCGGAGGGCCGCAGATTTTGCAGATTCTGATAGACCTGTTGCAGCCCAAACAGCTCAAAATGCCCGATCATCAGGGTCGAGAGTAGCACAATACCCCAACCAAGGGCGCAGATGATCCAGAGGACGATTGCCCCCGCCCCCTCAACGCTCCAAACCAGGCCGGGGATCGGCTGCCATAACCAATATAGCAACAGCAGCGCCAGGCTGGACAACAGCACATAGGTGCTGCGCTCAATGGGTTCCGGCACGATCCTGGTCCACCAGGCCTTAAACCCCGGGCGGGCCATGACGCTGTGCTGCACGGCGAACAGGCCCATCAGCAACATATTGACGATAACAGCCCCCAGCACCGGCACCGGAGTGCCTGAGTCAATACCCTTTGGCACGCCGAAATTGACGACAAAGCCAATCGCATACAGAAACGAGATCAAAAAGATCAGATAACTAAGCACGCCATACACGACCGCAAGCACTCGCCCCATGTGACCCTCCCATCCTTGGCGGGATTACTATACTATCCGCTTTCCAGACGGAGCGGTATATTATTTAATGCCACTACAAATAATAAATGGACATTGTCTACGACCCTGCGAAAGACGCCATCAACACCGAAAAGCACAGCGTGTCTCTGTCGCTGGCGTCTCAATTGAATTGGGATATGGCGCTTGAGGATCGGGATAATCGCCGCAATTATGGCGAGGTCTGGATAGTTGCCTATGCACCAATAGGGGATCGTGTGTTTTGCGTAGTGTTCACAGATCGCGGCGATGAACGCCGCATTATCAGCTTGCGCAAGGCGAACGCCAGGGAGGTAGATCGCTATGAACGGGAAATCTAAATCAGGCAGGTTTATCCGGCCAACTCCGGAAGAGGACGCAGCGATTATAGCGGGTGCGCTGTCCGACCCGGACACGATTCTGTATACGGACGAAGAATGGGAAAAAACCGTTGAGCGGCGCAAGCGCGCGCGAGGCCGCCCGCCTGTTGCCGTACCCAGAAAAAATATCACGCTTCGCCTGTCTCAGGATGTTGTGGAGCGGTTCCGCGCCAGCGGCAAGGGCTGGCAAACCCGAATTGACGACGCCCTGAAAGACTGGCTCAAGGATCACAGCCCGTCAGCGTGAGCGTGTAGCCAGCGCCGCCGGTTTTGCCTATAGTGCGCGCAAATCTGGCGCATTATTAAAACGGAACCCCCGGCAATGCCTGACATCAAAAAAGTAGTGCTTGCCTATTCTGGCGGCCTGGACACCTCGATCATCCTGAAATGGTTGCAAGAAACCTATGGCTGTGAGGTGGTGACCTTCACCGCCGATCTGGGCCAGGGCGAGGAGCTGGCCCCGGCGCGCAAAAAGGCCGAGATGCTGGGCATCAAACATATCTATATCGAGGATATGCGCGAGGAGTTTGTGCGCGATTTCGTGTTCCCGATGTTTCGCGCCAATGCGCTGTATGAAGGCGTCTATCTGCTCGGCACCAGCATCGCGCGGCCGCTGATCGCCAAGCGGCTGATTGAAATTGCCGCTGAAACCGGCGCTGACGCGATTGCGCATGGGGCCACTGGCAAGGGCAATGATCAGGTGCGCTTTGAGTTGGCGGCCTGCGCGCTCGACCCCGGCATCCGGGTGATTGCGCCCTGGCGGGAATGGGATTTCAAATCGCGCACCGATCTTATTCAATATGCCGAAAAGCATCAAATCCCGGTGCCCAAGGACAAGCGCGGCGAAGCGCCATTTTCGGTCGACGCCAATCTGCTGCATTCCTCATCCGAGGGCAAAGTGCTGGAAGACCCGTGGGAGGAAGCGCCCGAGGCCGTCTATATGCGCACCGTGTCGCCGCAGGACGCGCCCGACAAAACCACCGAGATCAGCATTGAATTCAAACACGGCAATCCGGTTTCGCTGAACGGCAAGCCGCTTTCGCCCGCCGCCATGCTGAGCGCGCTGAACGGACTGGGCCGCGAGAACGGCATTGGCCGCATCGATCTGGTAGAGAACCGCTTTGTCGGCATGAAGTCGCGCGGCATTTACGAAACCCCGGGCGGCACGATTTTACACCACGCGCACCGGGCGATGGAATCGCTGACGCTGGACCGTGAGGCGATGCATCTGAAAGAAAGCCTGATGCCGCGTTATGCCGAGCTGGTCTATTACGGCTTCTGGTTTGCGCCGGAACGCGAAATGTTGCAGGCGCTGATCGACAAAAGCCAGGAACATGTCGAGGGAACCGTGCGCCTGAAACTGTACAAGGGCAATGTCATGGTGGTGGGCCGCAAAAGCCCGAAATCGCTGTATTCTGACGCGCTGGTGACGTTCGAGGATGACCGGGGCGCCTATGACCAGAAAGACGCGGAGGGCTTTATCCGCCTCAATGCGCTGCGCCTGCGCACCCTGGCCGCGCGCAAACGCAATATGCCCGGGTGATGCCCTTAATCCGTCACGGCAAGATTCCCGGCGGCAATTCGGGTAACTCGGAAAGGCGTTTAACCATGGCCTCATCCTCCGCCGCGCGATCATTTTCACCCATAAGGTGCAATAGCCTGGCGCGTTCCAGGTGCGAAGCAGCTTCATGCGGGCCGAGGTTGATCGCTTCATCAAAGTTGCGCAGCGCCTCGGGGGCACGGCCCATTAGCGCATACAACGCGCCGCGCGCCCGGTAAGCGCTAGCGTTGCCGGGATCAACTCGCAACGCATGGTTGAAATCGGCTTCCGCTCCCGCCAATTGATTGGTTTGCGCTTTGATCAGCCCCCGGCCAGTAAGCGACGCCGTATCATCGGGAAACGCCTCCAGCGTGTGCTGGTAATCCGCCAGCGCGGCCCCTATATCACCCGCCAAGCGATGCGCCTCGGCGCGGCTGCGGTATAAATCAAGTTGCAACGGAAATTGCTTGATCAGTGCATGAAGGCCCTCAATGGCCTGTGTATATTCGCCAAGTTGAATGTTGGCGGCGCAGCGATTGTATGCTGCCTGATGCATATCCGGGCGTAATTTTAGCGCGGCGGCATAGTCATTCATGGCCGCTGGCAAATACCCCATGCGGTGCAGAACGGCGCCGCGATTGGCATGCGCCTCCGCCACGCCCCGTTCTGCGCGTAGCGTCTGGTTATAATCAAGTAATGCGTCCTGAAACCGGCCAAGCTGCCGGTAGGCATTGGCGCGATGGTAATGAATGTCCGCGCGACCCGGCGCATACCGCAAAGCTTCGGTTAAATCCGCAGCCGCGCGCCGCGGCCGGCCGAGCAAAAGATAAGCTCGTCCGCGCACATAAAAAGCATCTCCCGAGACGGGATTAAATTGAATCGCCGCATCCAAATCCTCAAGCGCATTGAAATAATATCCAAGCCGCAAACGGGCGATTGCGCGGTTGATGAGCGCCTCTGACGACACAGGAAAAAATAGATAATTAGGCTGCAAGCCTTTTACCGGACCATCAAAATCCCACGTGGCTTGATAGACCCTGATGCGATCAAGCAACGGAACTGGGGGCGGGCCGATGGGCGTAAGGATTGGCGGCGCATTACGGACGCAATCGGCATAGTGCTGTGCTGACTTCAAATCATCTCCGGCGCACTGAGCTATTAGCTGTGCTGGCTTGCCGCATCCCGCAAGCATTATGCAAACCGTGAGTCCCGCCAGCAACCTAAGGATCATCTCTCAGCCATCACGCTAACCTCATGGCGGCATCCCGGAAGCGAAGAAAAGCCGACCTAAATATCTGGAACCGGTATGCCGTTTTGCCTGCATGCCGCAAACAAGGCAGCCCGCAACAGGCACGCGACGGTCATTGGCCCTACGCCGCCAGGTACGGGCGTGATTGCGCCAGCAACCTCAAGCGCCTCGCTAAAACACACATCGCCAGCAAGCCGAGTTTTGCCTTCGCCTTTTTCTGGCGCGGCCAGCCGGTTCACACCGACATCTATAACTGTGGCGCCTGGCTTTATCCAATCGCCGCGCACCATTTCTGGCCTGCCCACGGCGGCAACCAGTATATCTGCGCGGCGGCAAACGGCGGGTAAATTGCGGGTGCGCGAATGGGCAATGGTTACCGTGCAATTTTCTTTCAGCAGTAACTGCGCCACAGGCTTGCCAACAATATTCGAGCGGCCAATCACCACTGCTTCCAGACCCGATAGATCAAGCCCGCGAACATGCTTGATCAACAGAATGATGCCGGCGGGCGTACATGGCTCGGGCCCCTCTCCGCCGCTGGCCAGCAGTCCCGCATTGATCAAATGAATCCCATCCGCATCCTTGGCGGGATCAATGGCCTTTAGAACTTCCTGCTCCGGTATATGTTTAGGCAGCGGCAATTGCACCAAAAATCCGTGCACGGACGGGTCGGCATTTAGCGCGCGCACACGCGCCAGCACGTCATCATGGCTGGCGGATTCGGGCAATTTGAACTCAAAACTGCGCATTCCAGCGGCCTTTGCCTGCTCCCCTTTAAGGCGCACATAGATCTGGCTCGCGGGATCATCCCCCACCAGAATCACCGCAAGGCCCGGCGTAACGCCATGGGCCTGTTTCAGAATGCCCACTTCACGGGCAACCCGCGCACGCAGAGCTTCTGCATACGCTTTGCCGTCAATAATGCGGGCCCTGCTCATCTGGCTGAACCTAATTATAGACGACCTGGGGGGCCAGCAGATCATACAGCACATTCTGTATGAACATGATTCCCAGAATCAGAATCACCGGCGACAAGTCAATGCCGCTGATGGAAGGAATAACCCTGCGGATCGGGCGCATCAAAGGTTCCGTCAGACGGTAGGTAAAGTCCAGCGCCATGGCGACAAACCGGTTGCGGGTATTGACCACTTCAAACGCCACCAGCCAGCTCATTACCGCGCCGGCGATAATCACCCACATGTAAAGTTGCAGGATGGTGTTGATCAACCACAATAACGCCCGCATGATTCCCCCAATCTGTCAGTGCTATTCACGCCAAAGCTTTACCCGCGCCGGGGCAAAGGCGCAAGCGCCGAACAATGAGGATAGCTTGACACGGAACACCGCCAACCCTACAAAACACAACGTCTAGCGCCATTCCGGGCGCAGCGCCGCGCAACAGAAGCGGCCGGGCATGGGGCTGTAGCTCAGTTGGGAGAGCGCGTCGTTCGCAATGACGAGGTCAGCGGTTCGATCCCGCTCAGCTCCACCAATTCTTGTGTTCGAACATCTTTCTGCTATAAATTCAGGAAATTAGACGGTTCGACTCTCCTATGCCAATATCAAATAGCCGATAATGGGATGTAATGCTTACACTCCAAGGACTCTTGAATTCACAAACGGATTTGTTATGTAGCGCAAAGGTCAAACTGGCGCGACACAAGGAATCGAGCGCAGAATACCGAGAAATGATAAAACACAGGGATGGCCTACTTGAATATCAGCGTGAGCAAGGGCACCCGGTATTCCACAATTGTAATTATGTGATTTCTTTTGTGGGCGGAGATAGACGCCGCTCAATTCTGTTCGGTATTTTCAAAGTTGGTAACTTTGAAATGCGGAATGGACAATATTATTATGATCTTCAAGAAGTAGACGAGCTTTCCTATTTAAATAATCGTGTCGTTATAAACTGGGGAAATAATGCCATTGCATGGCACCAATGGTACCATACGCAGATAAAAGAAGTGCTTGAAATACTCCCGCCTGGATATATAGGAAGTTTTCCCGGCTTGCTGAACTTCACCTTAGACTTCGCAGAACTACAAAAACTTGTACATAACCCAGAAGCCAATGCTGATTGGAAGCATCATCTGTCAGCAGTGAATGGTATTTATATGATTCTCGATACGAGCACAGGAAAGCAATATATTGGCTCCGCTTACGGACAAGCAGGTATTTGGCAGCGTTGGAGCAACTATGCGGACTGCATTCACGGGGGCAACAAAGAGTTAATAGCACTCTATGAAAGTGATTCCACATGCCACCGCCATTTTTTGTATAGTGTGCTGCAACCTCTACCTAGCAACATTACGCAACGAGAGATTACTCAGCTTGAGAGCCTCTACAAAAGAAAGTTTGGGTCAAGGGCACATGGGTTAAACTAATTGATTACATTCCTAGAATCATTCTTCCAATCTGCTGCAGTTCTTGATCTACTTCATAAAGGCGCTGGTTCGAGGTTTCCCCCCGATGCTCCACCACGTTTCGGCTACGCATGGCGCAGCCAATCGGAGACGATCTTAGGCGAAGCAGTGCCCGGCATAGCCCGCAGGGCGACGATGGGCCGGAGCCGGTATGGACAGGCTAAAATGCATGCCTAATCTGTTCAACATAAGCTTGGCGGAAACAGCCGATTCAATCAGACCGCCGCCTGACGATACCATTATCCATGACAAAATTATCAGATATCCTGCCGCCATATATAATTATTGAACATAAACCTCTCACCAAATTTGCGAGCTCATCCGCCACAGCGGAATGATTATCAAAATTAGCAACCGTATAGTTCTCGACTTTAAATTCAACGCCTTTGCCTGTGTTTTTTACCTTATATCCAGAAGTAGACGAAAAATCTTCGTCCGCTGACGAAGCCCAGCCGACGAACCACGTGCGATGCAATATGTTATTCCTGTCCGTAATTAATTGTTGTATTCGTATTGAAACAGAATGAACGAGCTTCCTCTCGTCATCGGTCAGCGATTCAGTGGCTTCATAAATAACCGACTCCCACGCCTGTCGTAGTTGTTCTGCCGACATGGGGGCAATCAGGGATAGCGCAATATTTTGATTGCTGACCCCATTTTTGTAAAGCGCCAAAATTATGGCCTCATCCATTGCGTGACGAACATGCTCAAATTTCACAGCAAATTTTCCCACGGCCGCATACAGCTCCTGGGTCTGCTTTTGATATTTCAACTCACGTTCTTGCGGTTCCATGTCCTTTTGTCACATAGATTAACCTGTTAGCCTAAGTTAGCTATTATATCAGAGCCGCAAGGGGACTGCCACATATCCATCTGTTCGTTAGGGAAATCAGTATATGAGCCCCACCCTGTTTCGGGAACGCCGCTTTCGCTTCTTTTTCTTTCCCGTGAAGAGCCCAGAATTCACGTCCATGTATCCCACCCAAATGGCGAGGCCAAATTCTGGCTGGCGCCGGAAATTAGTTTAGCCCATAATTATGGATCGTCTAACCAGTTGTTGCGCGAAGCCGAAGCTCTGGTTCGCGTTCACGAAAAGGAGATACGCGATGCCTGGCGCCGTTATTTTCCCGGTTGAAATTTCGTGCGTTACAAAGGACGGATTCTGGCTGTTGCTTGAGGATGAAGAGCTGTTTGTTCCGTTCGCCGAATTCCCCTGGTTCCGTTCGGCCCCAGTCGAGTATCTATTCTGCGTAGAACGCCCGCAGCCCCATCATCTTTATTGGCCCGATCTGGACGTGGATATTGCAGTCGAGTCTATCCGGCGCCCCGAGGATTTTCCGCTTGTCTCAAACCTCAGGCGCTGACAGTTCGGGCGGGTCCGGCGCCTGCTACATCCTTACCATTTCCTGTCCTGATAATTTTGGCATTGTCGCATCCGTGGCTGGGGCATTATCCGGGGCGGGGCTGTTCATTACCGAGTCGCATCATTTTGGCGACCCAGGCACCGCACGTTTTTTTATGCGCACAGTGTTTAAGACAACAGATTCGGATTTTTCAGAGGCGGTGTTAAGTAAATTATTCACGCCAATCGCCGCCCGTTTTTCCATGCAGTGGGCAGTGCACAGCGCCCAGGCCCGCCCAAGCGTGTTGATCATGGTCTCGAAACTGGATCATTGTCTCAATGACCTGCTGTACCGCCATCGGACGGGCGCATTGCCGGTAAATATCCCCATGATAGTTTCCAACCATTTAGACTTAGCGCCGCTCGCGGAGTGGCACGCAATTCCGTTTACGCATGTGCCAATCACGGCCCAAACAAAACCGCAAGCTGAAACGCGCTTACTGGAGATTATTAACCAGACTGGCGCTGAATACGTTGTGCTGGCGCGCTACATGCAGGTTTTATCGGATGATCTGTGCGGCAAACTTGAAGGGCGGGCCATTAATATTCATCACTCTTTCTTGCCGAGTTTCAAGGGAGCAAAACCCTATGCCCAAGCGCATGCGCGCGGCGTGAAAATCATTGGCGCCACGGCGCACTTTGTTACCGCCGCACTTGATGAGGGGCCGATTATCGAACAGGTGGTCGAGCGCGTCGATCACAGCCTGACAGCCGAAGCCATGGCGGCGGCGGGCCGCGACATGGAATGCATGGCGCTGGCGCGCGCGGTGCGCTGGATTGCCGAACGCCGGGTATTTCTGGATGGCAACAAAACGGTGGTGTTCCGCTAGAGCAGCCCGCGATTTAGTTGAGTCACTTCGTGACCCCACTTAATGCAGATTGCTCTAGAGATGCAAGGCCGGTACGAATAAAATTAGTCATGGCGTTCTCCTTCGCGGGTTTCAATTCATCGCACATAGGATGGCGGCAGCTTGCTGGAACCACACTGCGCAAAGGAGTGGTAAGGTGCTTATACGCGGGCGTCATTGATTTAGCGCAATATATCCACCCGTTCAGTGGCATTATGCTGCGTGACGGCAGCTATGCAGGGAGGCGACACTTCCATGACGGATCATGTTCACGCGCATCATGGGGGCGCTGGCGCCGCCCCCGGCGACATGGCCAAAGACCCGATCTGCGGCATGACGGTCAAAAAGGCGGGGGCGCTGGCGGCCGGTTTGGTATCGGAGCGCGCCGCGCGGATATATTATTTTTGCAGTTCCGGCTGTAAAAGCACATTTGAAGACCCGGAGCGCGAGCTGAAATCCATGCGCACGCGCGTCACCATCGCGCTGACCGGCGTGCTGGCTTTGGCCATGTTGCGCGCCGGCGCATTCATTGCCCTGGCCACGGGGGCCACCATCGTCACCTGGGTTCCAATCCCCGCATTGCCCTGGTTCACCTGGGGAGTGTGGCTGTTTATTCTGGTGACGCCGGTGCAATTTATCGGCGGCTGGGGATTTTACAAGGGCGCATGGGCGGCGCTGCGCTCCGGTGCCATCAATATGGATTTCCTGATCGCGCTTGGCACCAGCGTCGCCTATTTCTTCAGCGTCGCGGTGGTGTTCTTTCCCGATGCGCTTCCCGTGAAAGTGGATGAGCGCGAAGTTTATTTTGAAGTTTCGGCGGTCATCATCGCCTTTGTGCTGCTCGGCAAATATATGGAGGAGATTATCAAGAAGCGTTCCTCGGCGGCGGTGCGCAAGCTGATGGATTTGCGGCCCGCCGTGGCGCATGTGGTGCGCGATGGCAAGGAGGAGGAAATTCCCGCTGAAGCGATCATGGCCGGGGAAATTGTCGTGGTGCGCCCGGGCGAGCGCATTCCAACCGATGGCGATGTGCTGGAGGGCGCCTCAAGCGTCGACGAATCCATGCTGACGGGGGAATCGATGCCGGTGGAAAAAGCACCAGGCGCGAAATTGATCGGGGGCACACTGAACCGCAGCGGCATGTTGCGGTTCACAGCGACGCGCATCGGCAAGGACACCGCGCTGGCGCAAATTATCCGGCTGGTGGAAGAGGCGCAGACCAGCACGGCGCAGGTGCAGCGCCTGGCCGATCAGGTCACCGGCTATTTCGTGCCCGCAGTGGTGGGGGTGGCGACACCCGCCGCATTGATGGTCGGCGTCGGCAAGGGGGCGGAGGCGGGCATCCTGATCCGCGGCGCCGAGGTTCTGGAACGCGCGCGCAATCTGAATGTCATCGTGTTTGACAAGACCGGAACCCTGACCAGTGGC
>CAMTWQ010000123.1:0-31956 GCA_947085465.1 uncultured Alphaproteobacteria bacterium | reverse complement strand
TTCAACGCCTTGCTCTCAATCGGCACGCCAAACACTGGAAGCGGCGTCAGGGCCGCCGTCATGCCCGGCAGATGCGCCGCCCCGCCGGCACCGGCGATAATAATCTTCAGGCCGCGCTCGCGCGCCGATTTGGCATAGGCATATAGCCGTTCCGGGGTGCGGTGCGCAGAAACGACCTTGGTTTCACACGATATTTTCAACGCCCTTAGCGTATCGGCGGCATGGCGCATGGTGGGCCAATCGGACTGGCTGCCCATAATAATGCCGACCAATGGCGCGGATCTAGCCATGAAACCCTCTCTAAATGAGCTATCTAAATAGGTGTTTCATGGACAAAAGCCAAGTGCGCAGCTCACGCTGGGGCGAGCTGCGCACTTTGAAACCTGACATGTTCAGAAGGGTTAGATGCCCCACTTGCCGCGCAGATATTCACCTATTCGCTCGATTCCCTGTTTGCCTTCATCCAGCATTGGATGGAAGGCGTGCCAGACATGGATCATCTCGTCCCACACTTCGAGTGTGCTATCGACGCCACAGGCCTTGGCCTTGTCATGCAGCCGGATCGAATCATCAAGTAGCACTTCGGCGTCACCCACATGTATAAGCAGCGGCGGCAGGCCGGTTAGATCAGCGAAATTGGGCGAGGCGTGCGGATGCGTCACTTCGGCGCCTTGCAGATAAAGGTTGGTCATCCCGTCCAGGCCATCTCCGCCGATCATTGGATCCGCTGCTGCGCGGGTCTTGTAGCTGGGATTAGTGCAAGTTAAGTCCGACCATGGGCTAATGCATACGCCGGCGGCCGGCATCGGCGATTTTGCATCCCGGAGCGCGACCAATGTCGCCGCTGTCAGTCCGCCGCCCGCGCTATCACCGCCAATTGCGGTCTTGGCAGGTGCGAAGCCTTGCGCCAGCAGCCACTGGAACGCCGCAACGCCATCTTCGACTGCGGCGGGGAATTTGTGTTCCGGCGCCAGACGGTAATCCACCAGCAGCACGGCGGCCTTGGCGGCGCGCGAGAGTTCGCCTGCCAGCGAACGGTGGGAATTGATCGAGCCCATCACATAGCCGCCGCCATGCAGATACAGAATCGCATAGCCATCCTTGACGCCCGGCGCCTTGACCCATTCGGCGTCACGGCCCGCAACGGTAAGCTTTTCCATCTTTACGTCAGGCGCGACGGGAAACGAGGTTTTCTCCATCCCGGCGCGGCGCATGGCAAGGGTGACCTTCTTGCCGCTAGATTCGCCGCCGCCGCCTGCGGCGTTTTTACGCAGAATACCAACTAACTTTGCGATTGGCATTGCCATCGGTGCATCCCTCCCTGATTGTTGTATGTTTCTGTCCCTATCTTTGACCAAGTTAGGGGCGTGTGCAAGAATCAAGAAACATAAAAAGATGCATCAAGAAGGAATCGGCGGAAAATGGCGATTTACCGGTTGGGCAATGACCAAATGCTCACACATAGTCAGGACTATTGGATAGCCCCCAGCGCCATACTGATTGGCAAGGTGGAGCTGTATCACAATACCAGTGTTTGGTTTGGCGCGGTGCTGCGCGGCGATAATGAACCCGTCATCATTGGTGAAAATTCCAACGTACAGGATAACGCCGTGCTGCATACCGAGTTGGGCTCGCCCTGCATCATTGGCCGTAATGTGACCGTGGGGCATATGGCGATGCTGCATGGCTGCGTCATTGGCGATAACTGTCTTATCGGGATCGGAAGCGTCATTCTCGACCGGGTAAAAGTTGGTAATAATTGTCTGATCGGGGCCAACGCGTTTATCCCGCCGGGGCGCGAAATCCCCGAAAACTCCGTGGTGCTCGGCGCGCCAGGCAAGGTGGCAAGGATGGCGACGCCTGAAGAAATCGAGGGTTTTACCCGTTCCGCCATGGGTTATGTGGAGAATTGGCGGCGTTTCAAGGCGGGGCTAGTGATTGACGAACGCCATAGCTAAAGTAATAACAGAAAACCAAACAAGCAGGGAGGCACATATGGCAAGCTACGAATACTGCAAGGTCGAACGCGACGGGCATTTGACCATTGTCACAATCAACCGCCCGGATGTCATGAACTCGTTGCATCCGCCGGCGAATTTCGAGCTGGAAAAGGTCTTTGATGATTTCGCCAACGATCCTAAGCAGCGGGTGGCGATTCTCACTGGCGCGGGCGATCGGGCATTCAGCGCAGGCAATGACCTGAAATTCACCGCGTCAGGCGGCAAAATGGAAACGCCGCCGACCGGCTTTGCCGGGCTGACCGCGCGCTATCACATGAATAAGCCGGTGATTGCAGCGGTAAACGGGGTGGCGATGGGCGGCGGGCTGGAAATCGCGCTGGCCTGCGACATTATTATCGCTTCTGACAAGGCGCGGTTTGCACTGCCCGAGCCGAGAGTGGGACTGGCGGCCGGCGCTGGCGGCGTTCACCGTTTGCCCCGCCAGATTGGCCTGAAGCAGGCGATGGGCATGATCCTAACCGGGCGGACAGTTACGGCCGAAGAGGGTTTCCGGATGGGCTTTATCAATGAGGTCGTGCCGCACGCCGAAGTAATGGCGGCGGCGAAACGCTGGGCGGCGGAAATTGCCGAATGCTCACCGATGTCGGTGCGCGCCTCAAAGGAAATGTCCATGCAGGGCTTGAACATGGGCGGCGTCGAAGCGGCGGCGGCGGCAAGATATCCGGCAATGTCGGCACTCGCCAAAAGCCCTGATTTCAGAGAAGGTCCGCGCGCCTTCGCAGAAAAACGAAAGCCCAATTGGCAGGATTAATACGTGTCCTCAATTAAGCCGCTAGAGCAGCCCGCGATTAAGTTGAGTAACGAAGTGACCCCACTTAATCGCGGAAAGCTGCTTTAACACATTAAAATCTAGAGCAATTTTCTTTATTAAGTTCGAGCCTCATGGCTCGAACTTAATGCAGATTGCTCTATGTCATTCCGGACGTTAGGCGAGGCCAGAAAACCGCAGGTTTTCTGGGTGCGAACCTTACGATCCGGAATCCACCAGACTCTCCCCTGCATTTTTTGCCGGGTGCGGCATTTTTTGCCGGGTAATTTGTTCCATATGGCAGCTATGACCCGGCAATTCCTAACCCTTATTAGGCTTAATACCCATTAACCCATTGATAAATAAGGTGGTAGTTAGAAGTCTTTGCCGGGTAGGCAGAAAATATCCGGCAAAAATGGCATAGCGGTTGCGCATAGGGGAGCAGGCTATCAGGCCCAGGAAGCATAATGCTTCCGCTCATTCCAGAACGGAGACTCCCAGTATGACGACTATCCATACCAATCCAGGCGCCCTCGTTGCCCAGGCCACCTTGCGTAGCATCACCAACTCTTTGAACGTGGTGTCGAAGCAGATCCAGACCGGCTATAAGGTTGCTGACGCCAAGGACGACGCCTCGACCTTTGCCGTTGCCCAGGGCCTGCGCAATAACCTGGCCTCGCTTGGTTCCGTGCAACAGAGCCTTAGCGGCGCCGTCGGTCTGGCCGAAGTGGGCCTTGCGGGCGCAACAGCCGTGTCTAATCTGTTTGCCAGCATCAAGGCGAAGCTGACCCAGCTTGCCGACACTTCGATTTCGGCGACACAGAGGACGACGTACTCCACTGACCTTAAAGATCTGGCCACCCAGGCTAAGGATTTGATCACTCAGGCCAAGTTTAACGGCACCAATCTGCTGAACAACACCACGGCGATTAACTTTATCGCCGACACGATCGGCAGCCAGATCGCGGTGACCGGCGTCCAGGTATTCACCAGCGCGTCCACATTCAACGCCTCGATCGGCGCCAGCGTGACCTCAACCCTTGCGCGCACATTCCTGAACTCCAGCAGCACCACGCTGGATCTGTTTGTCACCGCGACCAACAGCGCCTTGAGCGGCATAGCCGGTGACCTGCGAGCAATTGAATCGCAGAACGACTTCACCAAGGCGATTGCTGACGCAACCGAAAAGGGCCTTGGCGCCCTGGTCGATGCGGATTTGGCCAAGGCGAGCTCAAAGTTGCAAGCCTTGCAGGCGCAGCAGCAGCTGGCGACCCAGGCGATCACCATCGCCAACCAGGCGCCATCGGTATTGCTGGCGCTGTTCCGCTAAACCTATCTAGACCATTTCCTGATCGGATTGAATCAATCCGATCAGGATAAAAATGGTCTAATACATTCACTTAGAGCCTTTCTTGTCCGGTCAGGTTGGTTCAACCTGACCGGGAAAGGCTCTAACAACACGCGCCAACTGGGGCAGGCTTCGGCCTGCCCCTTTTTATGTGACCGGCAAGTTTTTCCACACCGGCAAAATAGGGCGGGCAATTCATGCCCCGCTGCCAAATCCACGGCAATTATTACCGCGCCATTAAGCTTAATGACGATTAACTAACTGATAATTATAGCAATATATGAAGCAGCTTAGCCGCTAGGAAGAAATTATCCGGCAAGATTGGCACAGGGGTTGCTCCCCCTCATGCAGGCCGCGAAGGCCCGGAAGCATAATGCTTCTGTTCATTCCAGAATGGAGACTGAATAGCATGACGACAATTCATACCAATCCCGGCGCGCTCGTTGCCCAGGCAACCCTGCGTCACATCACAAACCAATTAAATGTAGTTTCAAAGCAGGTGCAGACCGGCTACAAGGTTGCTGACGCTAAGGATGACGCTTCGACCTTTGCCGTGGCCCAGGGCCTGCGCAATAACATCGCCTCGCTAGGTGCGGTGCAACAGAGCCTGAGTAGCGCGGTTGGACTGGCTGAAGTAGGGCTTGCCGGCGCCACCGCCGTATCCAACTTGTTCGATCTCATCAAGGCTAAGCTGACTCAACTTGCGGACACCTCGATCTCGGCGACCCAGCGGACAACCTACAGCACAGATATTAGAGACATCGCCACCCAGGCTAAGGACCTGATAAAGCAGGCCAAATTTAACGGCACCAATCTGCTGGACAATGTCACGGCGATTAACTTTATCGCCGATGTGACCGGCAGCCTGATCGCCGTCACTGGCGTCCAGGTATTCACCAGCGCGTCCACATTCAATGCCTCGATCGCCGGCAGCGTCACCTCTACTCTCGCTCGGACCTTCCTCAACGCCAGCAGCAATACGCTGGATCTATTTATCACCGCCACCAATGGCGCGTTGAGCGGTATTGCAGGCGATCTGCGCGCTGTGGAAGCGCAGAACACCTTCGTGAAATCGATCACGGACGCCACCGAAAAAGGCCTTGGCGCCCTGGTCGATGCGGATCTGGCCAAAGCAAGTTCAAAGCTGCAGGCGCTGCAGGCGCAGCAGCAATTGGCGACTCAGGCCATCACCATCGCCAACCAGGCGCCATCGGTGCTGCTGGCGCTATTCAAATAGGCTTTTTTGGCCGTATCTATCCGCTGTTATGGGGGCCGGCTTTTGGGGCTGGCTCCTTTTTTAATCATTACCCCCATTCCATACGCGGCTTTATGCTTGATTGATTGCTCAAGGAGCCTTAGTTTCGCACGCAATCAACCATTATGCAGAAGATAAACTCATGAAATTCCAAGGAACCAAGAACTACATCGCCACCGAGGATCTGATGATTGCGGTGAATGCTGCGGTTACCCTGCAACGGCCGTTGTTGATCAAAGGCGAGCCGGGCACAGGCAAAACCGTGCTGGCGCACGAAGTAGCCTCAGCGTTGAGCAAACCGCTACTTGAGTGGCATATCAAGTCAACCACCAAAGCCCAGCAGGGGCTTTACGAGTACGACGCGGTGACGCGTCTGCGCGATTCGCAACTTGGCGACGAGCGGGTGAAGGACATTCGTAATTATATCAAAAAGGGCAAGCTGTGGGATGCGTTCTCTCAGCCCGCCTCGCCGGTGTTGCTGATTGACGAAATCGACAAGGCCGATATCGAGTTTCCAAACGATCTGCTGCAAGAACTCGACCGTATGGAATTCTTTGTCTATGAGACGTCGGAAACCATCAAGGCCGAGCATCGCCCGATTGTGATCATCACCTCGAATAATGAAAAGGAACTGCCGGACGCATTCTTGCGCCGTTGTTTCTTCCATTACATCAAATTCCCGGAAAAGGACACGATGGAGGAAATCGTTCAGGTGCACTATCCCGACATTAAACGGGATTTAGTGAGCGAGGCCATGAACGTGTTCTATGAGATTCGCGAGGTGCCTGGCCTGAAGAAAAAGCCTTCCACTTCTGAACTGCTTGATTGGCTCAAGCTATTGCTTTCAGAGGATATTTCCCCTGAAACCCTACGCGAAAGAGACCCAAACAAGCTAATTCCACCCCTGCATGGCGCCCTGTTGAAAAATGAACAGGATGTTCATTTATTTGAACGTCTGGCTTTCCTGGCGCGCCGGGAACGGTCATAATAGAGCCAGGTGTGATTGAGTAAGATGTGTTTAACGGGTTTGCGGCGAAAATCAGGGTTCTGGGACGAAATGAACCAGATCGCCGCCGCAGCTCCCGCTGATAGATAAGGCACAGGAGGACAGCATGTTCATCAACTTCTTTTATGAGTTAAAGCAGGCCAAAATTCCGGTCACCTTGCGGGAATATTTGACGCTCATTGAGGCGATGAAGCTGAATGTCGC
This sequence comes from uncultured Alphaproteobacteria bacterium, assembly GCA_947085465.1. Taxonomy (GTDB): domain Bacteria; phylum Pseudomonadota; class Alphaproteobacteria; order UBA11222; family UBA11222; genus CAMTWQ01. The sequence continues at coordinate 25,374 of CAMTWQ010000123.1, read as the reverse complement.
CCTGTTTAGCGTCGATGAATTCTATTACCTCTCGCGCGCTGCGCTGGTCAAGGATGAGCGCAATCTGGACAAGTTTGACCAAGTGTTTGGCAAACACTTTAAGGGCCTGGATTTCGTTTCTGAAAAGGCCGCCACGGAGGTGCCTGAGGAGTGGTTGCGCTCGATCGGTGAACGCTTCCTCACCGATGAAGAAAAAGAGTTGATCGAAAGCCTCGGCGGCTTTGAAAAGCTCATGGAGATGCTGAAAAAGCGTCTCGAAGAACAAAAGAAAAAACATGAGGGCGGCGGCAAGTTTATTGGCACCGGCGGCACCTCGCCGTTTGGCGCCGATGGGTACAATCCCGAGGGTGTGCGAATCGGCCAGAAGCAGGGCCGTCACGGCCGCGCGGTCAAGGTCTGGGACAAGCGCGAATATAAGAATCTGGATGACCAGGTCGAGCTGGGCACCCGCAATATCAAGATCGCGCTGCGCCGCCTGCGCCGCTTTGCCCGCGAGGGGGCAGAGGACAAGCTGGATTTGCCGGGCACTATCCGCCAGACCGCGCGCAATGGCTATCTGGACATCCAGATGGAGGCTGAGCGGCGCAACAAGGTGAAGGTTCTGGTGTTCTTTGACATTGGCGGCTCCATGGACGCCCATATCCGCACCTGCGAGGAATTATTCTCGGCCGTTCGCACCGAGTTCAAGCACCTGGAATATTTCTATTTCCACAATTGCCTCTATGAAAATGTGTGGAAGGATAACCGCCGCCGCCACAATGAAAAAATGCCGACGTGGGATGTGCTCAACAAGTATGGCCACGACTATAAGGTGATTTTCGTTGGCGACGCCACCATGAGCCCCTACGAAATTACTTACCCGGGCGGCAGCGTTGAGCACTGGAATGAAGAAGCAGGCGAGGTCTGGTACCAGCGCGTCCTCGACATTTACCCCAAAACCGTGTGGCTCAACCCGGTCGCTAAAAAGCACTGGGAATATACGCCTTCGATCCAGGTGGTTGAGCAACTTATGGGGCGGCGCATGTACCCGCTGACACTCGGCGGCCTCGACGACGCGATGCGCGAGCTGAACCGCTAAAACGGTTCAACTAGAGCAATCTGCATTAAATTCGAGCCATGAGGCTCGAACTTAATAAAGAAAATTGCTCTAGATTTTAATGTGTTAGAGCAGCTTTCCGCGATTAAGTGGGGGCTGCTCTAAGCAGCGCGCACTGCTTTAACAAGCTGAAGCGCCGTGGCGCGTGTTAGTGGGGCGATAGCCGACATTGCCTCCACATGATGCGCAGTGAGCAGCGGGTCGCCCGCGTCATGTTCTAGCTGCGCGGCTGCCAATGACAGGCGGCGGCCGCCAAAATTTCCCGCAGTCCCCTTGATTTCATGCGCCAGCGCGAGCACCCGCGCGCCATCACGCCCAAGCAGCGCCTGCTGCAATTCCTTTAGTCTTAACTCAAGCGCTGGCCAAACTTCATCCATAAGCTCGCCAACTTTTTGCGGCCCAAGCGCGTTCGTCAGAGAATCAACTACGCCTTGGTCAATCAGCGCTTCCCCCATATAAGCAGGCGGCGCATCAGAAGGGCTAGACGCGGCATTGCGCCGCAATGCTGATTCTTCACCCCATTTCGAAAGCGCGTTCATCAATCGCTTTACGTCGATTGGCTTGGTTAGAAAATCATCCATGCCAGCCGCGAGCACCTTATCACGCGAACCAGTCATAGCATCAGCGGTCAGCGCGATAATGGGCAATAGCGAAGGCGGCCCGGACAATGCGCGGATCGCCTTTGCCGCTTCAATTCCATCCATCACCGGCATCTGCATATCCATCAATATGAGATCAATGGCGGCGTCTTGCTGAACCGCTTCGAGCGCTTCGCGGCCATTGCCAGCCATGATGACATGCTGACCGGCTTTTTCAAGCAATGTCCGTATCAGCAATTGATTGCTCGGATTATCCTCGGCAACCAAAATCCGCAAATGATGGACATTGCTAGCATCGGCTGGCGCCAGCGCCAGTTCAGCCTTAGCGACGCGATGCGCCTCGCCCAATTCAAGCTGGATAGTGAACCAGAAGGTGCTGCCCTGACCAGGAGCGCTGATCACGCCGATCTCACCCCCCATCAACTCAACAATGCGTTTGCAAATGACCAGGCCCAGGCCAGTGCCGCCAAAGCGGCGCGTTGTGGAGGCGTCGGCCTGGGTGAAATCCTGAAACAGCATCCCGATCATATCTTCGGGAACGCCGATCCCGGTATCGGTAACATCAACACGCAGCATAACAAATTTACCATCCACAGCCGCGCCGCCGGCCGGCCGTGAGATAGCAATGTTCACTGCGCCTTGATCCGTAAACTTCACTGCATTAGAAATCAGGTTAAATACCACTTGACGAATCCGCGATATATCACCGAGCAAATACTGCGGAACGCCAGGCGCAATCTCATACTTCAAGCCAAGCCCCTTTGCGTTGGCGTTAACGCCAAGAATGCTGATGGCAATTTCGAGTTCCTGGATGAGATCAAAATCGACCTGTTCAAGTTCGACCTTTTCCGCTTCAAGCTTGCTAAAGTCGAGAATATCATTGATGAGATGCAGCAGATGCGTGCCTGCGTTCTTGCAAGCCAGCGCGAATTTATGCTGCTCAGCCGTCAATGGCGTGTCCATCAGCAACCCATTCATGCCGATGACCGAATTTAACGGCGTGCGTATTTCATGGCTCATTGTCGAAAGAAAGCGGGACTTAGCGCGGCTTGCTTCTTCGGCTTTCTCATTGGCCGCCTGCAGGCCGAATTGCAGACGCAACATCTCACGCATATTGCGGTTTATGGTGAGCGGGAACGTCATGCATGCAAGCAGATAGTAGGCAACCGGGATCATGACTTCCGGATGCCCCCACTGCTCCGCCAGCAGCCAGGATCCGCATGCCACCACGGTGGCGTTAGCCAACTGCTCCGCATAGAAGACCGAGAGCACTACACCGCCAGACATTGCATAAAGCGGGATTTGCATCGCAATAAATAATAAGAGCATAAGATTGCCGGCAGGAATTTGCGGATCCCATGTCCAAACAACCAGGCTTGCGCTCATAATGCCGATAACTATTCTAAGCGCGCCAATCAATAGCTGCCAGCGGGGCAAATCCGCAACCGTTCGCGGCGCTGCTTGGAAGCGGCCATAAATCATATGACCAATGACAGAAATGACAAGCGCTGCGGCGCCCCAAAGCGCCGCCCGCATGATCGATGTCTGAAGCGCAACCACGCCGGCCATCGACAGGACCAGGAATATCATCAACGACACATTGCGCCGCCGCGCCGCGACATATGTGCGCAGCAGCTCAATCTCTATTTCCTGCTCGTCTCTATCCATCCTGCATTCCGCCGCTGTCTTATGCACGGAATGGATATTGCGCCGTTAATGCCTAATTTTTGATTGATTTCTGCTGACTATTTGAGCAATTGATCGCCGCAAATATTGATGAAGTGTTAACCTTTCTGCATAAATCACGGGCAAGTTAACCATTTGGAGAAATCCCGTGCCGGATTTCAGGTTCATTACCGTTGATCTGGCCAGGCGCTGGACACACCGATCAAATATAGGATTACGCAAGGATCTTCTAGAGCAATTTTCCGCGATTAAGTGAGGTCACAAAGTGGCTTCACTTAATCGCGGGCTGCTCTAAGCCGGTTTGAAACCGCCAATGGCGTCAAAGCGCATTCGAAAATCTGTCCGCACCAAACGGAATCGCCCATGGCAATTCCGCCTCACCCATAAAACATGGTCTGTTTAATAACCACATGAAAAAGCGAACGCCGCCCCGTATACGCCATATTACATCGCAAAGCCGTACAGCTTGGCCGCATTGTCATGGGTTATCTTGCGCACGATTTTTTCATCTATTCCCGCAAGCTGTTCGGTGAGCAAATCCTGGCTGTCGGGCCATACGCCATCTGGGTGCGGGAAATCATTACCCCACATGATGTTATCTTCGCCGATGCGTCTCACGTTCTCGATGCCGGTGCGGTCAATCTGGAATGTCGCATACATATGGCCATACCAATATTCGCTTGGCGGGCGCGGAATGACATCCTTGAATTGATCCTCCCATTCATAATCCATACGCTCAAGCACATAGGGAATCCAGCCGATCCCCGACTCGCCGATCACTACTTTCAGAGTTTTGTAACGCTCCAGCGCGCCGCTGAAAATAATCGCCGCCATCACGCTGAGCATCGGCACCTGAAAGCCTGTCATGTGCGTCGCCAGCCAGGGACGCCGGTATTCAGGATCGTTGGCCCACTTTTCTTCAAGTTTCGGGCCGATAGTATGCAGGTGCAACGGCACGCCGGTGTCGGCGGATGCTTTCCATACCGGTTCCCATTCCTTATGCCATAGCGGCAGCATGTTGTGGGACAGGCCAAGCTCCGCGCCCTTCAATCCCAATGTTGCAATGCGCCGGATTTCCTGCGCCGATTCCTCCGGTGTTCCACCGGATATACATCCAATGCCGGCAAATCTGCCGGGGACGGCCTTGCAAAAACCTGACAGCCATTGGTTATAGGTGCGCACCACGCACTTCACCACATCGGGATCCCCAAGCCTGTTGGCCGCGCCAAGGATGCCGTACACTACTTCACCAACAATCCCGTCAAGATCCTGATCCTTGACCCGCAATTCAGGAACGGCCGGGCGCATGATACCCTTGGACTGATCTGAATACAGGCCTTGCTCGGCCATGCGGTCGGAACGATGGATTTGCCCAGGATGATAACGCCGCCCGCCCGAGCCCATGCCGCCCGCCAATCCAAGCGAAACGCCACTTGCCGTCTCCCATATCCTGCTGCCCTTGCGGTCAACAATCCTTGGCATACGGTCTTTTAGATCAGCGGGCGCATTATCGCGCCACAGATTTTCCGGCAATAGCGGAAAATCGATATGCCCGTCTGCTGAGATAACCTTGTTTTTCATCGCGCTTCTCCTTCATTGGCATAGCCACAGCCTGCAACGTCTCATATAATTATGATCATAAATCATCAGGCCTTGGGAGGGAATATGAAAGCGTTAGTTGTTGGGGGCACCGGACCGACCGGCCCCTTCCTGGTAAATGGCCTGATATCGCGTGGCTATGAGGTGGGCATGTTGCATCGCGGCACCCACGAACTTCCAGAAAATCCGCCAGAAGTTGAGCATATTCATGTGGATCCGCATTTCCGCGAAACCCTGGACGAAGGGCTGAAGGGGCGCAGCTATGATGTGGTGATCGCCACCTATGGCCGTATCCGCCATGTGGCCGAGGCGCTAATTGGCAAGACCCCCCGGCTGATCGCCGTGGGCGGCGCGGTCGGTTATCGCGGTATGATGCAGCCACAGGCAAACACCCCGCCTGGCATGCCAATCCCAACACGCGAAGACGCGCAACGTATCGCCTCGCGCGAGGAATTTGAATTTGGCTGGCTGATCCGGCATACCGAAGACGTAGTCATGGGCTGTCATGCGGCGGGCCATTACAACGCCACCATGTTCCGCTATCCGATGGTGTATGGGCCAAATTCAATTCGCTCGCTGGAATGGCATATCATCAAGCGAATTCAGGACAAGCGGCGCCAGATCATTCTGCCCGAGGGCGGTCTGACTATTTTGTCGCGTGGCTATGCAGAAAACATGGCGCATGCCGTATTGCTTGCCGCCGATAAGCCAGAAGCCAGTGCGGGGAAAATATACAATTGCGCCGACGAGCAAGGCGTGACGGTTGCGCACTGGGCGCAAACAATCGCCCGCTGCATGGATTGGGAATTTGAAATTTGCAGCCTGCCCGGCGCGTTTGCCTATTCCGCCAGCGATTTTTTACTGTATCACAATGCCGTCAACCATCAGATCATGGACATCGCCCAGATCAGACAAGACCTTGGATACCGCGATGTGGTGCCGGTTATGGAAGCCATACCGCGCACCATCAAGTGGATGCTGAAAAACAGACCGGATAAGGAACCGCTAGACTACACGATGGAAGATAAGTTGCTGGCCGTTTATAACGACACAAAATCACGGCTGACAGATATTCCGTATACGCCGGCGCCCGTATATCATTCCTACGCCCATCCCAAAACGCCGGGAGAAGGGCCTGACCACCGTAACCGCTAAGACATACTATGAAACAAGAAACTCAAAATCGAGGCATGGGGGCAAGACAATGAAAGCACTGGTTGTTGGTGGAACGGGGCCGACTGGCCCTTATCTGGTAAATGGGCTGATCGCGCGCGGTTATGAGGTGGCGATGTTGCATCGCGGCACCCATGAACTGGAGGAAAACCCGCCGGAAGTTGAACATATTCATGTGGATCCGCATTTCCGCGAGACCATAGACGAAGGCATTAAGGGGAGAAAATTCGACCTTGTGCTCGCCACCTATGGCCGCATCCGGGTTATTGCCGAGGCGGTGGCTGGCAAAACCCCCCGGCTGATTACAATTGGCGGCCCACCCAGCTATCGCGGGATGTTTAATCCAGAAGATAATTTCCCGCCTGGCATGCCGATACCGACACCGGAAAACGCGCAACGCGTCGAAACATCCGAAGAAGCCAGCTTTGGCTTTCTAATCAGACAAACCGAAGACGCTGTCATGGCCGGCCATGCGGCGGGCCATTACAATGCAACAACATTCCGCTACCCGATGGTGTATGGGCCGAATGCGATTGGGTCGCTGGAGTGGCAGATCATCAAACGCGCAAAAGACAAACGCCGGCAAATTGCCCTTCCTGACGGCGGCATGACTATTATCTCGCGCGGTTATGCGGAAAATATGGCGCATGCGGTGCTGCTCGCCGTTGATAAACCCGAGGCGTCGGCTGGAAAAATATACAATTGCGCCGATGAGCAAGGCGTAACGGTGGCGCAATGGGTGCAAATGATAGCCCGCTGCCTGGATTGGAAATTTGAAATCTGCACCATACCGGACGCATACGCCCACACCACACGCGATATGCTGCCGCTTGACACCGCGACATACCATCAAATTATGGACCTCTATAATATCAAGCGCGACCTTGGTTACCGCGACGTAACGCCATTGGTTGACGCCATCTCAACGACCGTTGAATGGATGATCAAACACCGGCATGATAATGAGGGCAGGTACACCAATCGCCCCGATCCACTTCGCTATGAATTGGAAGATCAAATTCTGTCGATATATAACGAGTCATGCGCGAAGTGGGCGAAACTGCCGTTCATCCGCAAGGAAGTGCACCATCCTTACCCGCATCCAAAGACGCCAGGGCAGGCGCGCGACCATCGTAACCGCTAGCTAGTTCTATGCACTGGGCGCGGGCGGAAGATAGGGCTTAAGGCCTAGAGCAGCCCGCGATTAAGTGGAGTCACGAAGTGCCCCCACTTAATCGCGGAAAGCTGCTCTAACACATTAAAATCTAGAGCAATTTTCTTTATTAAGTTCGAGCCTCATGGCTCGAACTTAATGCAGATTGCTCTAGTGACTCCCGCGCCAGTGCGAGAGACAGGATATCGCGGGCAATTGGCGCAGCGATTGCGGAACCGCCGCCGCCATGTTCGACAACCACCGAAATCGCATAGCGCGGCTGGTCGCTCGGCGCAAAACCAACAAACAGCGCGTGGTCACGCTCAATCCATGGTTTATTTTCGTTCTTGATCACGCCGCCAGCGCGATAGCGCTCATCCCGGCTGATCGCGCGCACCTGCGCTGTGCCGGTCTTGCCCGAATACATATAGCCATTGCCCTGCATGCGTTTCGCATAGGCCGTACCGCGCGCTTCATTGACCACCGCCCACATTCCATCAAGCACCAGATCAATATGCGATTTTTCTATCCCCAGCGATGGCGGTTCGGGCGGATCAACACCATGCGTGCGGAAAAGTTGCGGCGATACAGCTTTGCCGCCGCTTGCCAGGCGCGCAGTCATGATCGCGAGCTGCAACGGCGTGACCTGCATGTATCCTTGACCGATCGCAGCGATCAAAGTCTCGCCGCCCATCCAGGGCTGATTGAAACGCGCGCGCTTCCATTCGGGTGAGGGCATCAGACCGGCCTTTTCCTCCTGCAATCCCAAATTATGCATTTCGCCGAGGCCAAAACGCCGGCCCATTTTTTCCATCGGGCCTATTCCTGTCCGCCGCCCGGCCTCATAGAAATAAACATCGCATGAGTGCTTGATCGCCTCGCGCATGGTCATTAACCCATGCCCTTCCTTGCGCCAGCAATGGAAAAGATGGTTGCCAAGCCGGGTCCTTCCATTACACACCACGCCGTCGCTGGGAGACATAGCGCCTGTGGATAAGGCCGCCAGCGCAACCAGCGGCTTGATGGTTGATCCTGGGGGATAAAGACCACCAATGGATTTATTGATCAACGGCTTCATCGGGTCATTTTGCAAATCCCGCCATTGCGCCGTCGACAGACCTATGTTGAAAGCATTTGGATCAAAGCCCGGCACCGACACCAGCGCCAGCACTTCACCGCGCAGCACATCAAGAACAGCAATCGAGCCACTCTGGCCGGTCAGCGCCGCTGCCGCCGCTTTTTGTAATTCGATGTCAAGAGTCATGACGACATCTTGACCCGCCTCACTTTCCTGCCGCGACAGCTCCCGGATCACGCGCTCCGCAGCATTGACCTCGACCCGCGTATTACCCGCCTTGCCGCGCAATGCATCTTCTTGAATTTTTTCCACGCCGCTTTTCCCGATCCGAAAACCAGGAAGACGTAACAGCGGGCCCTTGTTTTCGCTTTCCTCTATTTCCGTTTCCGACACGGCGGCCACGTAGCCGATCAAATGTGATAGCAAAGGGCCATGCGGATAGGCGCGTGTTTCGCCAACCACCGGCTGTACGCCATTCAAATCGTGACTGTTGACGTTAAGGCGCGCAAATTCTTCCCAGCTTAAATCCGCCGAAACGATGATCGGCATGAAGCTGCGCTTATTTCGCACCTCTTTAAGGATGCGCGCCCGTTGTTCTGGAGTGACCGGAATCAGGCTGCTGAGCACATCAAGGGACGCCGCAACATTTGTACTGCGCTCAGGAATAAGTACGGCGCCAAAATTCTGCCGGCTTGCGGCTAGCTCCAGGCCAAAACGATCTAGAATTCTTCCCCTGCGCGGCGGGATCAGCCGTAAACTGACACGATTTTCATCAGCCAGAACCTGATAACGGCTAGACTCAATAACCTGTAAGTAATAAATCCGGCTTGCGAGAATGCCAAAAAACAGCGCCTGGCCAGCGCCCAATATCGCTGCTCGCCGCGTCAGGCTTTTCAATTGCTGATTTTCACGGCCATCAGGCCAAATCAAAGGCGGCGCTCCCCTAAAACAATTGCTAACGCTTATATCGATGACGGTATAAAACGCCAAATTCTTATCAACATCCACGCCATGACAGGATAGGCGAGCGCCGTCAGCACTGACTGAACAAGGACCGGCGCCGGCGCCAGCAGCACCCCGTAAAAAATACACGCCGCCATCCATGAAAATATTCCGGCGCCTAATGCCACCAGAGCGAAGCTCATCAGGCCAAAGTTGGAATTAGCGCCAAGTAATATCCGGCGCTGAGAAACGGTGAATGCCTGGGTTAACAGAAAAGTGAGCGCCCAAAGCCCAATCGGGCCACCCGACAAGCTATCCTGCAAAAGGCCAATGGTAAAAACAGCCGCTGGCGGCATGAGTGAAGGACGGGTCAACGCCCAGAAGAAAACAGCACAAAGCGCGAAAAGCGGCGAGACCGGGCTAAACTCAGGCAAGCCTGCCGGCACCGCGCCAATGAAGACAAATAGTATACCCGTCACGAATGGGGCCACGCCCGCCAATATTCTGCCCAACTCGCCATATTGCCGCGCAGTTCTCATCGGCTAGCCTTGCCCGGGGCCTGAGTGCGTTTTGCCGGGGCTGGCTTTCTGTTGTATTTCAGGCAAGCCAGAGTTGCCGCTTCTCAGATCATCTGGCGGGGAAAATTTCAAAATACGAACAAACTCCAGGCGATTTTCATCCGAGAAAGTCTTTACCCGGATTATGGGTTGAGACCCCGCGCTTGTCTCGATGGCCGCTATTGCGCCAACGGGAATACCCGGCGGGAATACGCCGCCAAATCCAGACGTTACCAGCCTATCGCCCGGTTTCATCGCTATCTGTGCTGGCAAGTAGGATAAGATCGGTAAATTCTGATTATCGCCGGTCAATACCGCCTGATGGCCACCCGGTTCGAGACGCACCGGAATGCGGCTGTTGATATCCGACAGCAGTAATATTCGCGACACCTGATTACCGGCCAAAATCACCCTGCCGATCAACCCATCGGGACCAACCACGGGCATATCTTTGCGCAATCCTTGCTTGGCCCCTGCATTCACCAGAACCGTATGCACAAATGGGCTACCAACATCGCCAACCACGCGCGCCGACAGGTAAGGGGCAGCCGGAACATCATGCACGTTCAGCAATGTGCGGAACTCTACATTTTCTTCCTGCAAACGCTGCGCCGCCGCCTGCCATGCGGACAATCGGTTTAGCTCAGCACGCAATTTGTGATTTTCCGACACCGCGTTGAAAAATTGATCAATTTCAATGACGCTGGAGCGAATTAGTTGCGCAGGCCGGGACGCTAGGTCGAGCACTGGAGCAGCCACATCGCTAATAAAAGCGCCAAATTGCTGCATCCGGTCCGAATTTGAGCGACCGGCAATTAACAGAGCGACCGCCGCACAAAGCAAAATAACGAACGACAGCCTCTGCCCCAGCGACTGGAGGCTGACTGCCGTCCGTTCAAATCTATGCTCCCTTAACAGAACCTTCACCTTCTTTACATCCCGCTTACCAGCGTTTTAGCATGAAAACTGTTAACTAATCCCTGCCAGCACATGGCGCATTGTCTTCAAATGTTCAAGGGCGCTGCCTGTGCCTTTCGCTACACATGATAGAGGATCATCAGCGACAATCACTGGTAACCCTGTTGCCTCACGCAATACCCGATCCAAATTCTTTAACAGCCCACCGCCGCCTGTTAACACAATTCCCTTGTCCACAATATCGGCCGCAAGCTCGGGCGGTGTCTGTTCAAGCGCAACCTTCACTGCTTCGATGATTGAACCCACCGGTTCGGCCAGGCTTTCCGCGATTTGACGTTCGGTAATGCGAATTTCCTTGGGGACTCCATCAATCAGATGACGGCCCCTAATATTCATCTCCATTCCGTCTCCCGTGAGAGGCACGCAAGCAGCGCCAACGGCATGCTTAATTCGTTCCGCGCTGCTATCGCCAATCATTAAATTGTGATGCCGGCGGATATAACTGATGATCGCTTCATCCATTTTATCCCCGCCCACCCGCACAGAGCGGGCATAGACAATGCCACCTAATGACAAGACCGCTACCTCGGTGGTCCCGCCGCCAATATCCACTACCATCGAGCCTGTCGGCTCGGTAACCGGCAGACCAGCGCCAATCGCCGCCGCCATCGGCTCCTCTATCAAGTATACCCGGCGGGCGCCGGCCGAGAGCGCAGATTCCTGTATCGCCCGGCGCTCCACTGCTGTCGAGCCAGAGGGAACGCAAATCATTATCTGCGGGCTGGCAAAGGATTTACGCTTATGAACCTTGCGGATGAAATGTTTGATCATTTCTTCCGCCACTTCGAAGTCTGCGATAACGCCTTCGCGCATTGGCCGGATCGCGCTGATGTTGCCGGGCGTTTTACCAAGCATCATTTTGGCTTCTTCACCCACCGCCAGAACCTGTTTGCGCCCGTTTGATATCACCATCGCAACAACCGAGGGCTCGTTCAGCACAATACCCCTGCCCTTAACGTACACCAAGGTGTTAGCGGTCCCGAGATCGATCGCCATATCGGCAGAGAAAAAACCGAGCAAATTAGAAAACATCAGTTGTTGGCCCCCAAAAGGTTTTGCTGTGACACAGGCAATCCACACACTCTGAAACTACTTGGTTAACAATTTCTTGCGCGTTTCTCCCCTGCCTCCCCCTTGACGGCTAAACTGTAGCCGTCAAGGCAACGGAAATTGTTTTATCGCGCTTCACCATTAACCTGTTTAGCGCATTCACATAGGCCTTGGCGCTGGCGACCAGCGTATCTGGATCTGCGCCCTGGCCGGTCACCGCTTTGCCGTTTTGTTCAAGCCGCACACTTACTTCCGCCTGAGCATCCGTACCTTCGGTAACCGCATGCACTTGATAAAGCTGTAAGCGGGCTTCGTGCGGATACAATGTGCGGATGGCGTTGAAGATGGCGTCGACCGGCCCATTTCCCGTAGCGATTGTGGTGCGCACATCGCCCTCAACGTCAAGCTCCATAGTTGCGGTTTGTGGCCCTTTGGTTCCAGCCACCACGAGCAGGGAGACAACTTTGATTTTGTCCTGGCCGCGCACCATCGCATCATCGATCAATGCGGCAATGTCTTCGTCGTAGACTTGCTTCTTGCGATCCGTGAGTTCCTTGAAACGCACAAAAGCATCTTCGATGGCGTTCGGGCCAAGTCGATAGCCCATCTCCTCAATCTTGTTGCGAAACGCATGGCGGCCAGAATGCTTACCCATTACCAGCGAACTTTGATGAACGCCGACACTTTCAGGAGTCATGATTTCATACGTCTGAGTATTCTTGAGCATCCCGTCCTGATGAATACCCGATTCATGCGCAAACGCATTCTTGCCAACAATGGCTTTATTATATTGAACCGGAAAGCCAGTAGCAGTTGAAACCATGCGTGAAGCGGCAACAAAATTTTCACTGATCACACCGGTCTCATATGGCATGAAATCATTGCGCACCCGCAGCGCCATTACAATTTCTTCGAGCGCTGCGTTGCCCGCCCTTTCCCCCAGGCCATTAATAGTGCATTCCACCTGCCGTGCGCCATTGGCGACCGCCGCCAGGGAATTCGCCACGGCCAGACCTAAGTCATTGTGGCAATGGGTAGAAAATACCGCCTTGTCACTGTTTGGAACGTTGGCGATCAAATCCGCAATTAACTTGCCATATTCGACCGGCATGGCGTATCCCACCGTGTCCGGAATATTGATCGTCGTCGCGCCGGCCTTGATCGCTGCTTCGATGCACCGGCAAAGAAAATCGAATTCCGCGCGTGTGGCGTCTTCGGCCGACCATTCCACATCACCGCACAAATTCCGTGCGTGGGTGACCGTTGCTATCACCGTATCCAATACCTGATCAGGCTCCAATTGCAGCTTGTGCTTCATATGCACCGGACTTGTAGCGATGACCGAATGAATGCGAGGGCGTTTAGCGCCTTTCAGCGCCTCCCAGGCGCGGTCAATGTCCTTAATGTTTGCGCGCGACAAACCTGCCACGATTGAATTCTTGATAATCTTGGAGACCTCGCGCACCGCCTCGAAATCGCCATTTGAGGCAATCGGAAATCCCGCCTCAATAATATCAACGCCCATATGCTCGAGCATCTCGGCAATGCGCAATTTTTCCTCGAGCGTCATTGAAGCGCCGGGCGACTGCTCGCCGTCGCGCATGGTTGTGTCAAAAATCAGGATGCGGTTATTCTTGCTGCTGGTTGTCATGTTCCTCATTCCTATCCAATTATTCTGTTCAGGTGCTTCTTCAATCCGGACCTCTCTCCCCTAAACGCCCGGCAGTAAGCCTGGACAGCGCCTAGGGGCGGATAAGCAGAAGAACCTCACGCAGGAGTGCGCGACGGTCAGGAATAATTAGATCAAGCACAAACAGGCCAGCTTCGCCGATGCGAATCGCGCTCAATGCTGGTTCGTTCATGCCATGGTGGTGGATCATCGGTTTTCTACAACTGGATTAGGTTCTGTTTCCGGGAATTCTTAACAAAAATAGTAATAATAAGGTTAACATGAAGCATAAAATATTTTGTGATACATTTGAATTTACGGCCAATATACTGACTTTGCAAGGCTATTAGAATATTGATGATTTAATATCCAGCCTTCACGGTTGCCAACATACTCAAGAAATTGAACATTATCAAACTCTTGCCGCAATATTTGCAGCAATCTATTGTCCGCCGGAATGATTCGTCTCGCGCGCCCTGGTCATCAGACAAGGGTGTGCGGTCGTTGGGCGCAGCCGGGCTAGCCAGGAAATAGAATGGGTACCTTCACCGTAACACGATCTGGATATGCCCCTGCTCTCCAGGCGCGTCTGCGTGAACGTCACCTGAATAACGGGTTCGAAGAGGAGGCTGCGCACAGCTTTGGCGATTGGACGCTGCGGTTTTACACCCGCCCGGGACGCCACAATTCCATTTTCCTTGACCTCGGCAGTGAAGGATTTATCGGCATTACCGGCTCGCTGATCTACGCCTCGCTTACGGGCGAGGAAGCGGCGCGCAAGCTGTATGATTCATTCGACGGAAAGTCGGTTGACTGGCGTAATGCCCTGGGAAGTTATTCGGTAATATTGAAGAAAGCGGGCCGGGTATTTATTTTCACCGACCGGTTAGGCCTGGCCAAGATTTATCAAAATACCATCGGCACATGCCTTTCCAGTTCGTTTATTTCGATTCTGGATCAACTCGAACAAAGCACCCCTGATCCGGTCGGCTGCCATATGTATGCATGGCTGGAGCTGATTTATGGCGACCGGACTTTTGTGAACGAGATAAAGCCGGCGCCGCCTAACTCGCTGATTGAAGTTGGACCGCAATTCCATGTCCGGCAGCTCGAAACACCGATCGAGCGCAAGCTAGACGATTGGAATCTTGATTTCGAGGACTCTGTCGATTTTTACGTCGAGCGTTTGCAAAAGCTTTTTGCAGTATACGCCAAACAGTTTGACGGGCGCATCAACAGCTCTTTATCTGGGGGTTTCGACTCGCGGCTTGTTCTGGCGCTGTTGCTGGACGCTGGTATTAAACCCAGAACATATGTTTATGGCGAAGCAGCCGATCCTGATGTTCAGGTGGCCAAGGATCTCGCCCGTGTGGCGGGACTGAAGATTGATTGGGTAAACAAGTCCGAACGGCTCCTTCCCGCACCGGATGAATGGCCCAAACAGCTGTCGGAACAGTGCTTTGCGCTGGATGGATGGACAAATATCGGGATCGTCAATGGGGGAAACTCTGATCTGGAAACCCGATTTTCCAGATCGCAGGGCGATCAGGTTTTGCTGCTGGGGACAGCGGGCGAGATATTCCGTAATTTCTTTTATTTGCCCGAGCGCAGCTATGATCTCGAAAAATTTGTCAGAGCAATTTATTTCCGGCTTGATCCCGCCGCATGCGGCCCGCAATTCTCGGCCGGCGACTATACGGCGGCGCTGGTAGGCGATATTCAACAAGTGCTTGGCGTTCAGAAAAATGTTCTAGAGCGGCATGAACTTGAAATGGTTTATCCGCTGTTGCGCGCCCGTTATTTCTTTGGCCGCGACATGGTGATCAATGCGCGGTTTGGCTGGTCATTCAGCCCGTTTCTGGAGCCCGAAATTTTTGAGGGAACGCAAAATGTTCCCTTGAAATTCAAAAATATGGGGCATCTGGAGCGGCGCATCATTCACCGCATCAATCCTGAGCTTGCCGCGTGCCAGAGCGCGTATGGATATCCATTTGACGCGGAGCCGCCCCTTGCCGCCCGGCTCAAATATTATTTGCTTGATCACTACCGCCCGCTCTGGGTGCGGGGATATTCGTACAGGCTGCAACACCGCAGGCCGGCCACCATGCCATCAATTCTTAAAGGGGATTACCTGAAGGCGATTATCGATCCAGAATTTCCATTTTTGCGCAACATGTTCAATATCGAGCGGGTCTATGACGCCGAGGTGATGAATCGCATCGTCACGATGGAATATTTGCTGCAGCAGGGAAATGGCGGGAAATAGCGGCTACTTTTCCATCCCCTGCATGGCGCGGCCGATCCGCGCCGCTACGTTGCATTCGCCCGATCCATAGGCGATGGCGCCAATAGTTGACGCACCCGGTTTGCGAGGGTTGCCACAGAAATCGGAAACCACGCCCGCAGGAAGTTCGCCATTGCTCAATAAGCCGGCGCCCGATGTTACCGAAAAATCCAGCTCGGACGGGTTCGCAAAACCAACGGATTCACCAAACAGGCTATCAACGATATTATTTTTCCCCTCGATGGCGCCGCCATCGCGCTCCTTGATTCGCTGAAAAACAACGTTGTTCTCTATCGTTGCCGTGGTTTGTTCAAACCGGGCATCGATGCCCAGCGTGCCAATCAGGGTATTGTTGTAGATTTTTGTCGCCTTTGACCTGTTAAGATAGATGCCTACATCCGGGCAGTTCATAATAATGTTGTTGGCCATCAGGCCATTGGTGTGAAAGACGCTGCAATCCTTGTTTTCGCAGACATTGGGATCGGTCGTGCCGCCGCCGCCAAATGACAGGCCCAGCCGCTCGCCGCCCTTGTGCTTCCATTCGCAGATCACCAGGTTTCGCGAAAATTCACCGTCGCTGGAATTTGATTTCAGAAACCCTGCATAGGAAGTTTGATTGCCGCCGGCTTTACCAAAGTCCGCAATAAAATTATCGATCACCTTCCAGCGCTTTCCGCCGTTTACGTCAACCTGGGTTACTGGTTTGCTGGTCTGACGAACGGTGGAGTTAAAAATATGATTGCCCTCAATCAAAACATCGCGGGGAAACACACCTGCGTCATTGCCACCGGCCTTGATTGCCGAATTGAACTCGCGCATCCGGTTGTTTCGCAGAACCGTCCGCGAAGCTTCCGCACCTATCTGAAAAGCATGTTCACATTCTGTTTGTTCGGCGCAACCACCCACAATATCAAGATTTTCGATCACCCAATTGGGACCCGTTACCCGGAGAGCCACCAATCCGGTGGCTTCAACTTTTACCGTACCCAGACGTTCAGCCCGCAAGGTAACTGGCGCCGATTTATCATCGCCCTGAACCCCATTTAATGTGAGTGACTTGTATCCCTTGTACACGCCCGGAGCGATGGTTATGACACTGCCCGGTTTGGCGTATACGGTAACAAATCTGAGTTTTTCCAGATCAGAGATGGTGCAACCCGTGACGCATTCATCAACAAGCATCCGCAATCTTTCACCCGATCGGATTTGCCTGCCCGAACTTCCGGGGGGCTGCGGCTGACTTTCCTGCCGCTGGATTGGATCGTTAGAGGGAAGTGACGGCGAAGCGCTTAAGCGCGCTTCCAGAGATTTTACCTTTGCCTTGAGATCGGCATTATCCCGCTCCAGCGCGTCCAAACGCTGGGTAAGGGCCACAATGGCGGCGCTTACATCTTCACGCAACGGATCCGGCTCCCCCGCAACTGAATCCTCCGGTGCCGGATTTATCCGTTTGCGAATCCGGTCAATGCTTTCGGAATCCAGCGATTGAGCTAATACAGCCGGTTGCAACGTCACTAGCGTGAGACAGAAAAAACCAGAAATCCACACAGCCCTGACGAATTTCTGCCTATATTTCATATTCAAGGCCCCTGATTTAGACGCTCATTCCGGTTTTTAATCAGCCTGGAAATCCAGGCACGCCCATTTCGCTAGCGGCCATGCTCAGGCTACCCGCCTCAGTTACCGCCAAAGCGTATCGCAAATCATCCCAGTTCATAGGTTGAGCTTGCCGTTAGTCTTGCTTGATTGCAAAGTACTTTTGCATTAGCGCCGTATAATACCTGAACCTGGCGCCCGCCCACCGTCTTGCACCGCGCCGCCGGGGGACGTCATCCGGCTTCGCTGCTCAAGCGCCTTTAGCCTGGCCTGGACGTCAACCATGTCACTTTCCATTTTATCGATCCGTTTAATCAGCGAGGTAATAGCGGCACTCATGTCATTGCGCAGATGCTCTGATTGTTGTTCCTTTTGCTCATCCGTCGGCGGATTGATCTGCTCTCGTATGCGATTGGCGCGATCAGGATCAAGCGCCTGGGCATACCCCACGGATTGAGACGCCGCAAACATCAGGCTTGCAGCGAGCAGGATTGCCCGCAGGGCGCGAGTCCTTGAATCAGACATTGAAGCAACGGCCAAAATTGGCTGCCTAACTTGGAAAACCGGGTACGCCGGGTTCGCGCTGCACCCCAATGCTGTTTAGGGCCATGGCCAGCATATTATATTGGCCAACCGTGAAAACCGCATCCATCACCTGCTCGATAGAGAGATGCTTTGACAGGGTATTCCATGTTTTATCTTCAACTATCGCGTCATCAAGCAATTCATCGGCAGCCTGCAACAATGCCGCCTCCAATTCATTCCAGCCTTGCGCCCCTGGCCCTTCCTTGATCCGCAAGTGATCCGCATCTGTCAGCCCGGCGGGCTTGCTCATCAAGACGTGCTGCCCCCATTCATATTCGGATTGGGTAAGCCAGCCGACACGCATGATCAGCATCTCACGATGCCGTGGCGAAAGCGACGAGGTTCCCATAATATGACCTGCAAACGGGTTCCAGGCGTTGAGCAATGTCATATGCCGCATCAGCGTCTTCAGGACATTGAAGACGAAACCATAGCGCGCCTTTGTCGGGGCGACCATCTTCGCTTGCTCGGGTGTGAACTCCGTTTCAGAAATCGGCATGATTCTGGGCGTTATTAGTCGCATCTCACTCTCCCCGTCCGGCTTTGTTGATACCATTAGCATGAGTATGCCACTAGACGCGGAAAGAAGGCATAGCAAAATTGCAGACCAATGCTTGCCGGACCCTAATCTGGGCGGCTAAATAAAGCCCCGCTTGCAGAGAACAGGATACCCGATGAACACGAAAACCAACCCGCTTAAATTAAACGCCTTACAGCTCAAAACCCTGACATTACTGCAAGAAATAGCTAAGCACGAGCAATCAGCCAGCCCGGACGATGGCGGCGGCGTTCGCATTACCCGCTTGCCGCGCCCGCATGGGGATCATTTTCACCTAGGCGATTGGGTTGTGCGCGCAGCCGACGCCACAGGCCTTGCCAATGAGGTGGTATGGAAAGCGCTGGAGAGAAAGGGCTTGGCCCGCTCCGCATTTCCGCTATCCATCACCTTAACCCTCATTGGTCTTGAGTATGTGACGGGGTTGCGTCAGGCGATCTTGCAGACGCCTGGCCATTAGACCATTTCCTGATCGGATTGAATCAATCCGATCAGGATAAAAATGGTCTAACATATTCACTTAGAGCCTTTCTTGTCCGGTCAGGTTGCTTCAACCTGACCGGGAAAGGCTCTAGAGCAGCCTGCGGTTAGCTTGAATTACCTTGTGCTCAGGCTAATCGCAGGCTGCTCTAAGTTCATTTAATGCAAATCAGTGTATGCGATGAATGGCGCGCGCCTCTTGCTCGGTTAACGGCTTGCGCTTCAGCGGCTTGATATATTCAAGAAATCCAACCATTGCCGGCAGCAGCGTCACTGCGCCGACCATGTTGACGATAAACATGAAGGTAAGCAACAGGCCCATATCCGCCTGAAACTTCAGTTCGGAGAATATCCAGGTTGAAACGCCAATCGCAAGTGTTCCGCCCGTGAACATGGTCGCCGAGCCCACATCGTTCAGCGCTCCAAGATAGGCCTCATACGGTGACACACCCATGCGCATGTAGCGCTGCATCCGGTTATACTCATAGATGCCGTAATCGACGCCGATGCCCACCGCAATCGCCAGCACCGGCAGCGTCGAGATTTTAAGGCCAATACCGGCGCCGGTAAGAAACCAATTGCCTATGATGGTTGAGAGTATCAGCGGCACCACGCAACAGATCGCGCCGCGCCATTCGCGATACACAAAAATCACCAGCACCATAACGACGCCATAGACATAGAGCAGCATCGGAATTTCCGAGTGCTCAACGACCTGGTTGGTTGCCGAAACAGTGGTGACGTTCCCCGTGCCAATGCGCAATTTTATATCGTCGAATTGATTGGCCGGATCATTGATAAAGGCCTCGGCCGCCTCAACGACACGCTTCACGGTGTCCGCCTTGGTGTCTTTGAGATAGACCTGCGTCGGCAAGACCGAACAGAGGGTATCGAGCAAGCCGCTTGAACTTTCGGTGCTGGAGGTCGATTGCGCAAGCGCGCTGCTTGAACGCGACAGGGCTTGCATTTTCATGTGCCCCTCCTGCCACATTGCATTCACGTTCTTGGCGATCGCCGTAAGACTGAGCGTCGTTTGCACACCTTCAATGTTCTGCATATACCATGCAAAACGGTCAAGAAAATCCATGATGCCGTAATCGATACAAGCGGCCTTCGGGGTTTCGGCAATAATCGTCAGAACGTTCAGGCCAACTCCGAAATTGGCGGCAATGAACTTGCTGTCCATATTGTACCGCGACTCAGGCCTAAGCTCACCCGCCCCCACATGCACGTCGCCGATTTGCCGTTTTGAGCCTTGATAGACGCCAATCGCGCCCAGCACAATACAGATGCCGATAAAAACTATCGCATTGCGCGGCAATGCGATCTTGGCAAGAAACGGCCAGGCTCTGGCGCGCGAATCCATGGCAGCCTTAATTTTGGCGCCGTATTCAGCGCCAGGCGCAATATACGAAACCAGCAGAGGCAGCATGATCAGGTTAGAGATAATCTTCAGGCCAACACCGATTGAGGATGTGATCGCCAATTCCTGAATCATGCCAATCGGTATGATATAGAGTGTCCCAAATCCCGCCAAACAAGTTAATAACGCCACCGAACCAGGCCGCAGCAAAAACGAGAAAGTCACCCGCGCGGCTTTCTCTTTGTCCAGGCCGGCGGCAATCTCCGCGCCCACCATGTTGATCTGCTGCACCCCATGGCTGACGCCAATGGCGAACACCAGGAACGGCACCAGCACCGCCAGCGGATCAAGGCCAAATCCCATAATATTCAGCAGGCCAAATTGCCAGATCAGTGAGCAAAGCGAGCTTGTCACCGTAACCATTGTCAGCAACCATGAGCGGCAGTACAGCCACAACATGACGCAGGTAAGCGCAAATGCGACGATGAAAAACGTCACCACGCTCTCCGCGCCATCCGCCACATCGCCGGTAAACTTGGCAAAGCCGATTATTTTAACATCTATATCGTCGGAGACATATTTGCCCCGGATGTCATTTTCCAGTTTGTCCGCGATTTCGAAATAATTAAGCTTCTCCTGGGTTTTTGGATTGAAATCAAGCAGTTCAGCCCTAATCATCGCCGATCTGAAATTCGTAGCGACGAGCCGGCCGACAAGATCCGCGCGCAATACGTTATCGATGACCTTCTTAATGCCTGCAGGCGTGGGCTTAAAGCTTGCCTGAATCACGTCGCCCGCTTCCAGGCCATCTTCTGTCACTGCGATGAAGCGTGTATTGGGTGTCCATAAAGAGGCAACTGCATGGCGGGCGACGCCAGGAATGAAGAAAACATCGTCCGTGGCTCTTTTCAGGATTGCCAGAAATTCCGGCGTCCAAATGTCGCCCTTTTTATTTTCGAGCACCACGATAACGCGATTTCCACCGCCGAAAGCATCTGAATATTGGAAAAACGTATCGATATAGGGATGCCCGATCGGCAGCATTTTCCGGTAGCCTGCATCCATTGTAAGCTGCGAGGCGAAAAAACCCATGCTCACAGTGAACACGGCTAGCACCGACAAGATGATGGCGCGAAAACGGAATACAAAATCCTCAATTTGCTGCACGGCTTCCCCTCCTAACTTCCCAGCTGTCCGAATTTTTGCACCGGATCAGTATTGGTGTCCTATTGTTGTGTTTAGTGGAATTATTATGCTGCCGCATCTGGCTGCTAGCCGGCATGCCTTCTCGAATAAATCCCCCTAAACGTATAAATCCCCCTAAACGTATCCGGCAAGCGCATCCCAGACGCACAGCCAGGGTGCTTCTTATCCTTTAACCGAAGCAAATGTGCAAGCAGAAGTGTACTGATTATCTATCAATGATTTTTGCGTCTCTAATCCCCGCCTTCTGGCCCTCTCCTTCTGGCCCCCTCCTTCTGGCTTGACATTTGCCCTGGCAACCGCGATCAAAAAGGCAGAAAATTAATACTGCTAAATCAGGGAGTGACGGATGCCCAAAATGGCGCCTTTGGAAGAAGGCTATATGGTGATACCGGAGAAGCCAGGCGAACCTTGCCAGTTACTCGGCTCCTATAGCAAAGCGGCAAAAAAATCTTTCTTTCCAATACGTAAGCTGTGCCCGATCACCTCGGAGCCGGTCGAGACCGTGAAGCTATCCCCCGAAGGCGTGTTATATTCCTGGTCCTTCATTCAGATGCCTAAAATGGGCAGCCGCCAAAAGGTTGAGGGCGGCGGGTATGGGGTGGGCCAGATCGATCTGCCCGAGGGTGTCCGGATTCAGGCGCCGATAGATGGCAAGATGGGCGACTGGAAGATTGGCATGAAAATGCGTCTTGCCCCCAATCCTGTGGTTACGGACGAGGACGGAACCCAGTATTGCGGCTTCAAATTCATCCCTGTAAAGGAGAATTGATCAATGAATAGAGATGTTTACGTTATCGGCGTGGGGATGCACCGCTTCTCCAAGGATTTTATCCCCAAGCGCGACTTATATTTCACGGCTGGCATGGACGCCCTGAAGGACGCAGGCGTCAAATTCCGTGACGTTGGCGCACTTTACAATGGCTACATCGGCGGCGGTATGACTGAGGGCATTGGGTTTGCCAAGGATTTAGGCCTTACCGGTGTGCCCGTCACACATGTGGAAAATGCATCCGCCACGGGCTCAACGGCCTTCCGTGAAGCCGTTTGGGCGGTTTCGGGCGGACAAACCGACGTGGCTATGGCGCTTGGCTATGACGATATGCGAATGATGGGAAATCCCATCGCCAGGCCCCCCTCGGGCAAGAAAAGACTGCCCTCGATGGAGAATATCATGCTTCCGGCCGGCTTCTTCGCCATGTGGGCGCAGCGGCGGATGCATGAAAATGGCACAACGGTTGAGACCTTTGCCAAGGTTGCGGCGAAGAACTGGAATCATGGGCGCCATAACCCCATGGCGCAACGCCGCGCCGATCATGTGGTAACGGCCGAAGAAGTGCTGGCCGCCGATATGGTCGCTTATCCGCATACAGCCATGATGGCCTGCGCCAGCGGCGCAGGCGCCGCCTGCGCGATTGTCGCCACCGGGGAATGGGCAAAAAAGCACGCCAATGGGCGGCCGATGATCAAGGTGCTCGCCTCGCAAGCCCAGTCAGAACATTATAGCGATGGGCATATCTTCATGGGCGCTGTGGTTGGCCCCTCCTATTCAACCGAGATAACCGGCAAGCTGGCTTATGAAGAAGCAGGCGTCGGACCAAAAGACCTCAGTTTTGTGCATGTGCATGACGCGTTCCCGATCGAGGAGCTCATGTATTACGAACTGCTCGGCATTTGCGGGCCGGGCGAAGGCGACCGGCTGATCAATGACGGCGACACGGCCATCGGCGGACGCATACCGTTCTCGCCCGATGGCGGCCTGATTGCGCGCGGCCATCCCGGCGGGCCAACTGGCCTCGCGCAAGTTTGGGACGCCACCCGTCAATTGCGCGGCGAGCAGGGCAAGTTCCAGGTCGAAGGCGCCCGCACCGGCCTGGTGCATATGATGGGCGCGGGCTCCATCTGTGTGGTGCACATCCTGCAACGCGCCTGACACTCCGTGAACAGATCAATTCAAAAGGCCGGGCGCCCCCGGCCTTTTTGATTCTGACAATGCGATAGGCACGATAAGCCATGCTCCAGCGCGACTTGGCCCGCATGACAAAACAACCCTATGATCTGCTGATCATCGGCGGCGGCGTTACAGGCGCCAGCATCGCCTGGGACGCCAGCCTGCGCGGACTTCGCGTTGCGCTTCTGGAAAAGCATGATTTCGCCAGCGCCACCACAGCCGCCTCGTCGAAATTAATTCATGGCGGCCTGCGCTATTTGCGCAATCTGGAATTTGGACTGGTGCGGGAATCCCTGCGCGAGCGGCGCATCTGGCAGACCATTGCGCCGCATATGGTCATGCCGTTGCAATTTATTTTGCCCAGCAATAGCTGGAACAGCCATCTGACGTTGCGGGCGGGTCTGTTACTGTATGATCTGCTGTCGTTTGACCGCAACCGGCTGGATGACCCGGATAAATGGCTTCCGGGGCATAGCGCCTTGTCATCTGCCCAGGCGATTGCGATAGAGCCGGTGCTGCGCGGGACAGCAACGGCAGGCGCGCTCAGCTATTATGATTGCCAGATGCACACGCCCGAGCGGCTGGCGCTGGAATTTATTCAGGGCGCTGCTGAAAATGGCGCGCAGCTTGCCAATTATGCGCAGGCGTTACGGCTGAATGGCACTGACACCGCAATTACCGGCGCGCGTGTGCGGGATCAGTTAGGTGGTGGGGAGTATGATATTTCAGCGCATCTCACCATTAACGCCGCCGGCCCGTGGGCGGATACAGTTGCAGCCGGCGCAAGCAGCCAGGCAGCGGTAAAATTACAACGCTCCAAAGGCATCCATCTGATCACCCGCCCGCTATCCAGCCGCGCGATAGCCGTGTTAAGCGGCGGCGCGCATTTTTTTGTGCTGCCGTGGCGCGGATATTCTATTTTGGCTACAACAGATACACTGTATACAGACGATCCTGACGATTTAGCGGTGAATGAAACAGATATTTCAGAGCTATTGGCCAAGGTCAATCACGGCCTGCCAGAGGCAAATCTTAGCCGCGCTGATGTGCTGCATAGCTATGCCGGATTGCGCCCGCTGGTGGCGGACAAAGCTGACCCAAGAAATAATACCTATGGGGCCAGCCGCGGATCGGAAATTTTCGATCATGCGAAAGAGGACGGCCGCGAAGGGCTAATTTCAGCGCTGGGCGGAAAATGGACCACATCACGCCATCTGGCGGAGCAGGTGGTTGATCTCAGCTTGCGCAAACTCGGGCATGAACACCGCCCATGCATGACGGCGCAAACGCCCCTGCCCGGCGGCAACATGAAGCGGTTCTCCATTTTTGTGAAGGAAGCGCACATACACTACAAGCAGCTGGATGCGGCGCTAGTGGAGCATCTTGCGCTCACCTATGGCGCCCGGATGGGTAAACTAACGGGCTTGATTGCCGATGATCCTGCGATGGCCGCGCCGCTTGCGCCGCACTTGCTGGAAATAGGCGGGCAAATCCGCCATGCTGTGCGAAACGAGCTGGCGCTCACATTGGAAGACGCCGTGTTCCGCCGCACCGGTCTATGTACGCTCGGGCATCCAGGGAATGCCGCACTCATGGCGGCGGCAGCCATTATGGGCGGCGAACTGGGCTGGGATACACCCGAACGCGCCCGCCAGGTCGCGGCGGTTGAGCGCCGCTTTATCCTAGAGCAATCTGCATTAAGTTCGAGCCATGAGGCTCGAACTTAATAAAGAAAATTGCTCTAGATTTTAATGTGTTAGAGCAGCTTTCCGCGAT
>CAMTWQ010000122.1:0-7161 GCA_947085465.1 uncultured Alphaproteobacteria bacterium | reverse complement strand
GGCGCGCGCATATGCACCAGCCAGGTCAGCATATAGCCTTTCTGCCAGCGCGTGCGCTGGCGCAGCCAGTTACCGGCCCGGCAATTGGCTTCCTCCATGGTTGTCGAATTCAGCACCGCGCAGGCATACCCCTTGCGCGCCAGGCGCATCCCAAGATCGGCGTCCTCGGTCACATTGTAACTGTCCCATCCGCCGATTTTACGCAGAATGCGCGCGCGAAAATGGTTTGAGGTGCCGCCCAATGGTATCGGCAGGCCCAGCGCCTGCAATCCAGGCAGCAGCCAATCGAACCACATGCCGTATTCAAGCGTGAATTGCCGCGTCAGCCAGTTCTCGCGCGGATTATAAAAATTCAGCCGCGCCTGCAGACACGCGAGAAGCGGCGGGCCGGCGTCGAATGCGGCGGCGGCCTTGCGTAACTGATTTGGCGCCGGAATATCTTCGGCGTCATAGATCACCACATATTCGCCCCGCGCCAGCGCCAGCGCGTAATTGCACGCCTTCGGCTTGGTGCGCGGGGCAAGCGGTGGCACGCGCAGCACTTCGAAGTGCTGCGGAAGATTTATGTGTCGTATTGCATTTAATGTCAGGTCGTCATCGGCTTCGAGAACAAGTTTAATATCCAGCCTGTCCACCGGATAGTTCAGATGTGATAGTGCTGCGATCAACTGCGGCACGCTCTCGGGCTCGTGATATAACGGCGACAACACCGTATAAACGGGTAGTTCCGCATCGCTTCGCATGGACATTTGCGGCGTGATTTTCCGCCGCCACACCGCCGTATAAAATCCCGCGCCCAGCAGCACGATGCGAAACGCCAACACCAATAGGAAGAAGGCCGCTAATAACCATTGAAGCAAGATGAAGGTGGTTTCCGGGGCAAAGGCGGCGCTGGCGGCAAGGAAAATCAAGAGACTATAGAACACCCCGCGCTGGGCGGCAGTGACACCGGTAAGCGCGCTCCAGTGCGGATGTTCCCAGGCCAGCCGCCAGGCGGCATTTTCAGCCAGACTCAGCGAGTCCAGCGCAGCGGTATCAAAATCCCCATCCCTGTCTACAGCTATAGGTTGTAGATGGGCTATTGATTTCTGCCCCATAGCTCGTCCCTGCACTAATTATTATGGTTAACAATAAGTGAAACAGGATTTACAGGACTTGACAACAACCGAATCACAATTGACGAACGGGTTCAGCGCCTGCTTGCCGCTTGCCCGGCCAGCTTGCATAATGCGCTCAAACGCATCGGCATAACAAATGCGCCGCAACCGCGCCAAACAGGGGAGGAACAAGTCATGACTCTAAATCAAGAAAACTACAAAACCATGCTGATCGACAAGCGCGCTAATGGCGTGGCGGTGGTGACGCTCAACCGCCCCGACCGGCTGAACGCGGTGAATGGCGCTATGCATCATGAACTGTCGCGCTTTACCCGTGACGCCCAGGCCGATCCGGCGGTCAGGGTGCTTGTGCTGGCGGCGGCCGGGCGCGCCTTTTGCGCGGGCGGCGATTTTGGCGGCGACGGCGATGCAGCCGGGATGAGCCTGGAGGAAGCGCGTCAGATTGTTGATCATCTACTGGAATTCAGAAAGCCAATCGTGTCAGCGGTGCAGGGCTACGCCATGGGCCTGGGGGCCACCATTTCGCTGCTGTGCGATGTGGTGGTGGCGGGCCATGGCACGGTATTCGCCGATACCCATGTCAGTATGGGCATTGGGGCGGGTGATGGCGGGCAGGTAATCTGGCCGCTGCTGCTGGGGGTCAACCGGGCCAAGTGGTTTCTGATGACCGGTGAGCGGCTGACCGGTGCGGCGCTTTTCGATATGGGGCTGGTGAATTTCCTGGTTGATGATAAAGAGATACTGAACAAGGCGCTGGCCTGTGCGGATCAATTGGCGGCGGGGCCGGCAGCCGCCATCAGCGCCTCCAAGGTTCCCATCAACAGCTACATCCGCATGATTTCAAATCTGGTGCTGCCCTTGTCGCTTAGCCTGGAGGGCGACACCATGCGCAGCAAGGACGCAAAAGAAGCCCAGCGCGCCTTTGCCGAAAAACGTCCGCCCAAGTTTGGCAAGCAATAGGAACATCCATGTCTGACAATCAGATTTTTCCCGTCCCCGCCGAATGGGCCTCTAAGGCGCATGTGGATAACGCCAAATATCTCGCCATGTACGAGGCCTCGATAAAAAATCCCGAGGTGTTCTGGGGCGAGCAGGGCAAGCGCATTGACTGGATAAAACCCTATACCAGGATCAAGGATGTCTCGTTCGCGGCGTCGGATTTTCGCGTCCGCTGGTATTATGACGGAACCCTGAACGCCAGCGTCAATTGCATCGACCGGCATCTGGCGAAACGCGGTGAGCAGGTGGCGATTATCTGGGAGGGGGATGAGTCAGCCGACGCCAAGCATATCACCTATCGCCAGCTGCATGAACATGTCTGCCGCTTCGCCAATGTGTTGAAGGGGCAGGGTGTTAAAAAGGGTGATCGGGTCACCATCTATATGCCGATGATTCCCGAGGCCACTTACGCCATGCTCGCCTGCGCGCGCATCGGGGCGGTGCATTCCGTGGTGTTCGGAGGTTTCTCGCCGGACGCCCTGGCCGGCCGCATTCTCGATTGCGACTCTAATTGTGTGATCACCGCCGATGAAGGCGTGCGCGGCGGCAAGAAAATTCCGCTGAAAGCCAACACTGACGAGGCATTGAAGAAATGCCCCGGCGTAACATCGGTGGTGGTGGTGCGCCGCACCGGCGGCGCCATCTCCATGCAGGCAGGCCGCGACATCTGGCATCATGAGGCCCAGGCGAAGGTTGCCGCCACCTGTCCGCCAGAAGAAATGAACGCCGAAGATCCGATGTTCATTCTGTATACTTCGGGATCGACCGGAAAACCAAAGGGCGTCCTGCACACTACCGGCGGCTATATGGTGTTCGCCAGCCTGACGCATCAATATGTGTTCGATTATCATGACGGGGAAATTTTTTGGTGCACAGCCGATGTGGGCTGGGTAACCGGGCACAGCTATATCGTCTATGGCCCGCTGTCGAACGGCGCGACAACATTGATGTTTGAAGGCGTGCCGAACTATCCCACCAACAGCCGCTTCTGGCAGGTGTGCGACAAGCATCAGGTCAATATTTTTTATACCGCGCCGACCGCGTTGCGCGCGTTGATGCGTGAGGGTGACGGGCCGGTTTTGGCCACCAGCCGCAAAAGCCTGCGGTTGCTCGGATCGGTGGGTGAGCCGATCAATCCCGAGGCCTGGCTGTGGTATCACCGGGTGGTGGGCGAAGGGCGCTGCCCGATTGTTGACACCTGGTGGCAGACAGAAACCGGCGGCATTCTGATCACGCCGCTGCCCGGCGCCACTGCGTTAAAACCCGGTTCGGCAACGCGGCCGTTCTTTGGGATCACGCCGCTGCTGGTGGATGGCGAAGGGGTTGAACTCACCGGCGCCGCCTCAGGCAATCTGTGCCTCACCGATAGCTGGCCGGGGCAGATGCGCACCGTCTATGGTGATCATCAGCGCTTTATCGAAACCTATTTCACCACCTATCCGGGGCGCTATTTCACCGGCGATGGGTGCAGGCGTGACGAAGACGGCTATTACTGGATCACTGGCCGGGTTGATGACGTGCTCAATGTGGCGGGCCACCGGCTGGGTACGGCGGAAGTGGAATCCGCCCTGGTCGCGCACAAGCATGTCGCCGAGGCCGCCGTGGTCGGCTATCCGCATGATATCAAGGGCCAGGGAATTTATGCCTATGTCACCTTGAATACCGGCACGCAATCCACCGAAGAGTTGCGCAAGGAACTGGTGCAATGGGTGCGCAAGGAAATCAGCCCGATCGCAGCACCTGATATCCTGCAATGGGCGCCGGGCCTGCCTAAAACCCGTTCGGGGAAAATCATGCGCCGCATCTTGCGCAAAATCGCTGAGAATGATTACTCAAACCTGGGCGACATTTCCACCCTGGCCGACCCCTCGGTGGTCGAGGATCTAGTCAACAACAGAATGAACAAGGGTTAAGCATATGCGCGTGACACAGCCAGGCATCGAGGCTTTAAGGCATGAATGGACGCACCTGGAAATAGCGACGTTGTTTGATCTGCCGTTCAATGATCTGCTGTTTGCGGCGCAGACGGCGCATCGCAAATATTTTGATCCAAATCAGGTGCAGATGAGCACCTTGCTGAGCATCAAAACCGGCGGCTGTCCCGAAGATTGCGGCTATTGCGCGCAGTCGGCAAAATTTGACACGCCGGTCAAGGCGGAAAAGCTGATGTCCGTTGATGCGGTGCTGGCCGAGGCGAAACGCGCCAAGGAGGCGGGCGCCAGCCGTTATTGCATGGGGGCGGCTTGGCGCAATCCCAAAGACAAGGATCTGGAAACGGTTTGCCAGATGGTCGAAGGCGTGGCGGCGCTGGGCATGGAAACCTGCGCCACCCTGGGCATGTTGACGGACGCCCAGGCCAAGCGGCTGAAAGACGCGGGGCTGGATTATTACAATCACAACATCGACACCTCGCCGGAATTTTACGGCAAGGTGATCAGTACACGGACCTATCAGGACCGGCTGGACACGCTGGCCTCGGTGCGTGATGCGGGCATTCATGTGTGCTGCGGCGGCATCATCGGGATGGGCGAGGGGCGCAGTGATCGCATCGGCATGCTGCATACGCTTGCCACATTGCCCGCGCATCCCGAAAGCGTACCCATCAATCTGCTTATTCAAACCAAGGGCACACCGGTTTATGGTACGGATACGCTCGATAGTTTTGAGTTTGTCCGCACCATTGCAGTGGCGAAAATCCTGATGCCGGCATCAGTGGTGCGCCTTTCCGCCGGACGCGAACAGATGAATGATGAAACCCAGGCGCTATGCTTTTTGGCAGGGGCGGGTTCTATTTTCATCGGGCCAAAACTGCTCACCGCGAAAAACCCGGCGAAGGAGCGCGATGATGCGCTGTTCGCACGTTTGGGGATTACGCCGATGGCGATCCCCCAAAAATCACCGGCGGTTCAGGCAGCGGAGTGAGTGCGCGGGTGAATATCCCCGCTGATGAGCGCCTGATCCTCGCCCTTGATGTGCCAAGCATTGCCGAAGCGCGGGCAGTGGCGGATGAACTTCGCGGCGTGGTGAAATTTTTCAAAATCGGGCTGCAATTATTTCCCCTGGGCGGGGTTGATCTGGCGCGGGAACTGATTGCGCGCGGCGATAAGGTATTCCTTGATTTCAAATTTTACGATATCGGCGAAACCGTGCGCAACGGGGTAATCAGCGCCGCCACGATTGGCGCAAATTTTCTCACCGTGCATGGCGACCGGGAAATATTGCGGGCGGCGGTTGCGGGGCGCGGCAGCAGCGATCTGAAAGTTTTATGCGTGACCGTGCTGACCAATCTCGATCAATCGGCGCTGGCTGAGATGGGCTATTCCGGTTCCGTCGAGGATCTGGTGATACAGCGCGCCTTGATGGCGAAAGAAGCTGGTTGCGATGGGGTCATCGCCTCGGCACAGGAGGCAGCAAGGCTGCGCGCCGCCCTCGGCCCGGACATGCTGATTGTCACCCCCGGCATCCGCCCCGCAGGCTCAGAGGCGAATGATCAAAAGCGGGTCATGACGCCAGCCCTGGCGCTGAAAGCGGGCGCGGATTATCTGGTCATCGGACGTCCCATCCTCCAGGCTAGCAACCGGCGTGACGCCGCCATGGAGATTTTGTCGGAAATATGCGCGGCGATTTAAATCATCACCCGCTTACGGCGGATTTTCAGAGAATGAGTGCGCCCCGCACCAATCACTGCGTGGTGATCTGCCGTCATAGGCGCGCGCCAGCCCGGCCTCGATCAAGGTGTCGGCCAGGTCCACCCCTTCCGTATCCGACACCCGCGCCAGCACGCGTCCGCCATATTTGTCCTGATTAATATCAAGCAGCAGAACACCGCCATTCCCTACGAAAGCCACCACGAGACTTCGCGCGCGCAGGGCTAGCTCATGTTCAATCTTGCAAGCCCCGTGCAGTTCAGGAGTATCAACACCGGTTAAACGCACGAGCGTATTTATTTCTTGTCCAAGCCAGATTTGCGCCCGCACCGAAAGCGTGTCGCCGTCGACCACTTTTTCGACAATTGCCCGGACAGGCCCGGTTATCTTTTGCTGGGCGCCAGACACAGATAAAACGGAGCTGATCAGCAGCGCCAAACCAAGCCAGAGGGAGGATCGTAGAGATACACGTATCAAGCGCATATATAAATTATACCCTTATAGGGAGAGTTTTATAAAGCATGATGAGAGTATATTCTAAAATAGGATGATAGTCAAGATATATATGATATAAAACATATTAAAAGATGATTAACCTATTAAAACATGAGATCTAGTGGTCATTCAGGCGGGGACGAACCGCTTGACATTAATTTTGCCGGCATGTTTACGGGTTTGAGCCACGTCATAGGCGAGTTGCATGCGTAGCAGATGATCCATGCCGGGGCCGAAAGCTTTTTCGATACGAAGCGCCATTTCAGGGGAAAGTGAGGCCTTGCCAGCAAGCAGGTCTGACAAGGTAGCACGCCGGACTTTCAGGATTTCTGCGGCCCTGGTCACGCTTAAGCCGAGCGCCGCGATGATCTCGGTTCTGATCAACTCGCCCGGGTGGGGAGGATTTTTCATGGGCATATTTTTGTCTCCTAATGATAGTCGATCAAGTCAATATCGCTTGCGGTGTTAGATGGCGCGTCATACCGGAAAATAACACGCCAGTTTCCGGTAACGGTAAGACTCCAAAAATCCTTCAAATCGCCCTTCAGGGGGTGGAGCCTCCACCCCGGAAAACGTCCAACTTGATCGATATTTTCTGCGGTTTCTAGGGCAAATAGAAGTTTACGCAGTTTGTCTGCAAGAGGAGCTGATAAGGCCTTGGGGCTATCATCAGTGTATAGTTGCCGAAGTCCCTTATGGCGAAACTTGACAAGCTGCATTCGCCGCGCCTAAGCAGTCAGTATGTACGGTATCGACGTACATGTCAAGCCGGTTGTCGAGAGCGCGTGATATGTCCGATTAGTTAGCACGTCAAATGTCCGATTTTAGTGTTTGGCTTATCCATCAACGAGATGGGGGTCAGATGAGGTTAAATCGGGGACTGACGGAGGCTATGCGGATGG
>CAMTWQ010000121.1:0-17603 GCA_947085465.1 uncultured Alphaproteobacteria bacterium | reverse complement strand
C
Organism: uncultured Alphaproteobacteria bacterium; assembly: GCA_947085465.1. GTDB lineage: Bacteria > Pseudomonadota > Alphaproteobacteria > UBA11222 > UBA11222 > CAMTWQ01. The sequence goes on along the minus strand of CAMTWQ010000121.1, from coordinate 17,602 downwards.
GCTCGACTTGCATGTGTTAAGCCTGCCGCCAGCGTTCGTTCTGAGCCAGGATCAAACTCTCAAGTTTGATCTTCCTGCTAAAACGTCTTGCTTGACGAGGTTCCACTATCTTAATCCGCAGTGACAAGTCACCAGTGACAAGTCACCGCAAATCAAGCAGTAGCACCTAATAAACATAGAAACGTACTTAGCAGTATATCTACAGCAGACATACCGCCGCCTACGTTTCCCTTCCTAAACCACAATGTCAAATAGCACGTCCGTCACAAGGCCAGCATCTGGCCCGGCCTCCAGCGAAAATCCGCCCATGGCGACAATCATGCCGCAAAAGCGAATCAACATTACCGAGATCACCGGAAACCGATAGGCCCGCCGACCACGAACCCGCCCCCGCAACACCCAGCCTAAAATTCTAGACAAGCTTTTGGGAACAGTTCGCCGCAGCGGCGCCGCTCAGCGGCCTCGCGATAGGCGTATATAGGACGCCTTGCGCAGATGAGTCAACACTTCCGTGATGGTTTTTTTACAGAAAGTAAAAACTTCCGGAAACGCCTCAGAACCTCAGCTTATTACGTATTTTTACTTTGGCGTTCTAGACCATTTCCTGATCGGATTAAATCAATCCGATCAGGATAAAAATGGTCTAGCACATTCACTTAGAGCCTTTCTTGTCCGGTCAGGTTGGTTCAACCTGACCGGGAAAGGCTCTAGCTAGGTTAATTATTTGCCGCTACCCACCCTTGCAGGATTGACGAAAACAGCGCTGAAAGGCATTGTTAACCACTTTCGTGAAAAAAGTGACGCTGATTCATGTGGTTTAGCGTCTCACTCCATACGGGCCATTTTCGGGAAATCCCGAAAAAAATAAAATAAATCAGGGCCTTATGGGACGGAAGTGTTGGTGTGGGTGCTGGTTTGATTGAGGGGAGGCGGAATGGCCCATATTAGGGACGATTCGGCGTGGCGGTTACAAAATGATCAGCATCGGTCTTTTTATGGCTCTCCGGTCGCCTTGCAATCAGTCGCCAACGCCCCCCGTCAGAGAAAATTCCCGTTTTTAGCTATCGCGCTGCCACTTATCGCGGTTGCCACCTTTGGCCAGGTCAAAACCCTAGACCGGTTAATGGCTTATTTCCCATCTGCCGCCCAGACCCAGCTTGCCGCCCTGCCTGTCGCCCCTGTTGAACAGCAATTGCTGCCGCCGCTCCGCGTAAACATGGCTAGCCTAGTTGCGCCTTCGCGCTCGTCGCGCACGTTGTTTGTGCGGCGCGGCGACACCTTGCAAGAGTTGCTGGCGTCTGGCGGGGTTTCCTGGGAACAGGCCAAACAGGTGGTTGACGCGATTAAATCATTTTACGATCCCAAAAAGCTCCACATTGGACAAAAGCTGAGCGTTACTTTGAAAGCAGTGAAATCCGATGCGCCAGCCGCCGCCGACATGCCGCGCGCCAAGCCGGATTGGGAATTATCTAAAATTGTTTTGCATGCCGATGTGGGCCGCGATGTTGTTGCGCGCCTGCAACCAGATGGGGCTTTTATTGGCCGCGAAGTAAAACGCGAACTGACCCTTGCGCCGATGCTAGCCCGGGGCAAAATTGACTCGAGCCTGTTTGAGGCGGCGCTTAGCGCAGGCGTGCCGGCGGATATGACTGCGGAATTGGTCCGTCTGTTCAGCTATGACGTCGACTTTCAGCGCGACATTCAGCCAAACGACCGCTTCGAAGTATTGTTCGACCGGGAAGTCGACGCGAACGGCGCGGTGGCCCGCACGGGCGCGATCCGTTACGCCGCGCTCATCCTTAGCGGTGAAAAGAAAGAGCTGTTCCGCTACGCGCCATCAGATACGGGCGCGCCCGAATATTTCAACCGCAATGGCCATGGCGCAAAAAAAGCGCTGATGAAAACGCCGCTTGATGGGGCCCGGCTTACTTCCAGTTTTGGCATGAGAAAGCATCCGATACGCGGCTATACCCGCATGCACAAGGGCGCCGACTTCGCTGCCGTGAAAGGCGCGCCGGTAATGGCGGCTGGCGGCGGCGTGATTGAAGTGTCCGGCTGGAACGGCGATTATGGAAAGTATATCCGTATACGTCATAATGAGCAGTATCAGACCGCCTACGCGCATCTAAACGGGTTTGGCAAAGGCATCCGCAAAGGCGCGCATGTCCACCAGGGCCAGGTCATTGGTTATTCCGGCTCAACCGGAAGCTCAACCGGGCCGCATCTGCATTACGAAGTGCTGCTGGCGGGCGCGCAGGTTAACCCGCAAAGCATGAAGCTGCCAACGGCGCGGGAGCTAAAAGGCGAAATGTTGCAGGATTTCCGCAAAACCCTGGGTGCACTGGATAAGGAACGCGCCGCACAGGCGCAACATCTGGTTGGCGCCGTCAGTTTACGATAGAGCATGCCCGGAGCAGCCGAAATCGCCAATGGCGATTCTGTCCGATCCATTATGGATGGCCGGTTTACCCCACCGCCCCTTGCGCCCGCAACGTGGCTAATTCATCCGCGTTAATGCCGATTTCGGCCAGCACTTCGCCGGTATTAGCGCCAGCCTGGGGCGCGTGACGGCGCAGGCTGGAGGGGGTGCCTTCAAAAATAATCGGCGGCCGTGGCGTGCGCATTTTCCCCGCCTCGGGATGTTCTGTCTCAACGATCATGCCGTTGTGCAGAATTTGCGGGTCGCTCAGCAGATCGGCGCGGCTGTTGATTCTTGCGGCCGGCACCTGCTCGCGCGAAAAGCGCGCGACAATTTCCTCGGTGGTGTATTTGGCGACTTCCTCGTTGAATATCTTGTTCAGATGGCGCTGGTTCCTGAGCCGTGTCGCGGTCTCGACAAAGCGTTCATCGGTGGCCAGATCGGGGCGCTCCAGCGCCCGGCACAGACCCTGAAATTGCGTATCCGTGATGACAAAGCCGACGAAATTCCCATCGCTGCTCTGTGGCAACCGGTAATCACCCCCCTCGGGCAGCTTCGGCATGTCGCCGATATAAGTGAGATTGGACATGGCGTCGGGCCACAGGAACGCCAGGCTTACATCAAGCATGGCGATCTTGACATGCTGGCCGATCGCAAATCTCTCCCGCGCGAACAGCGCGCCGAGCACGCCCTGGGCCACATTCATCGAGGCCAGTTTGTCGCAAACGATATTGCGCACCGGCACCGGCGTGTCGGATCGGGGTTCGGCCTGCACCGACATATAGCCGCTGACCGCCTGGATCACCGGATCATATACCGGATCGTCCGCGCGCGGCCCGCTATCGCCATAGCCACTGACCGACACATAAATGATATCGGGCCTGACCGCCTTGCAGGCGTCATAGCCAACCCCAAGCCGGTCAACAACGCCGGGGCGGAAGTTTTGCACCACCACATCAGCGCTTTTCACCAGCTTCAGCAGCACGTCCACACCGGCAGGCAATTGCAAATCAATCGCGATGCTGCGCTTGTTGCGGTTGATCACCGCAAAGCTCGACGCCATGCCGCCGCGCCGCATTCCATACAGCCTGGCGATATCGCCGGGGCCCGGCGCCTCGACCTTGATCACATCGGCCCCCATATCACCCAGCATGGCGGTGCCGAATGGCCCTGAAACATTAGCCGTCATATCGATGACGCGAATTCCGTGCAGGCAACCATGCATTGGCGTTTCTCCTGTTGCTTATTGTTAAAGTTCCGGCGCGAAAATTAAGACAGATTCTATCCAATCACCCCTTGCGCCCGCAATGCGGCGATCTCGTCCGCGCTGACGCCAAGCTCAGCAAACACTTCATCTGTATGCGCGCCAAGCTGCGGCGCGTGGCGGCGGATGCTGCTGGGGGCGCCTTCAAAAATAATCGGCGGGCGGGTATAGCGCATCCGCCCGGCGTTGGGATGTTCGGCCTCGATGATCATTTCGTTGTGGGCGATTTGCGCGTCGTTCAGCAGATCGGCGCGGGTGTTGATCGGCGCGGCCGGCACCTGTTCGCGGGAGAAGCTTTCAACGATCTCGGCGCTGGTGCGTTTAGCGAATTCATCCGTGATAATGGCGCTCAGTTCAGCCAAATTCTCGATGCGCGCCATGATTTGCACAAAGCGCGGATCCTCCGCCAGGTCCGGCCGCTCCAGCGCCCGGCACAGGCCCTGATATTGCGCATCGGTGATGGCAAAGCCGATTGCATAGCCATCCTTTGTCGGCGGCAAATTATACAGATCGCCGATCTCGGCCATTGGCGGCATTTCGCCGATATAGGTGAAATTGGTCATGGCGTCGGGCCACAGGAACGCCAGGCTGGTGTCAAGCATGGCGATCTTCACATGCTGGCCGCCCATGCCCCGTTCGCGCGCGAACAGCGCCGATGTCACCCCTTGCGCCACATTCATCGAGGCGATTTTATCGCACACAATATTGCGCACCGGAATGGGCTTGCTGGTGCCCGGATCGGACTGCACCGCCATATAGCCGCTGGCCGCCTGGATCACTGGATCATACACCGGGTCGCCGGAGCGCGGCCCGCTATCGCCGTAGCCACTGATCGACACATAAATAATGTCTGGTTTAACCGCTTTACAGCCGTCATACCCAATCCCAAGCCGGTCCACCACACCGGGGCGGAAGTTTTGCAGCACCACGTCCGCGCTTTGCGCCAGGCGCAGGAACGCCTGCTTGCCGCCCGGCTTGTGCAGATCGATGGCGACGCCGCGCTTGTTGCGGTTGATGCCCGCAAAGCCCGCCGCCATGCCGCCGCGCAACGGCCCAAAATACCGCGACAGATCACCAAAACCGGGGGTTTCAACCTTGATCACATCGGCCCCCATATCGCCCAGCATAGCGGCCCCGAACGGCCCCGAAACATTGGCGGTGATATCGATGATGCGTACTCCATCCAGACATCCAGGCATTGTCGTTCCTCCTGTTGCTTAGTGTTAAAGTTACGGTGCGCTAACTAAGACATATCTATCCAATCACTCCTTGCGCGCGCCATGCCGCCAGCACCTCGGCGCTGACGCCAATTTCAGTAAATACTTCATCCGTATGCTCGCCAAGCCGGGGCGCGTGATGGCGAATGCTGGATGGGGTGGCTTCAAAGATAATTGGCGGGCGGGTATAGCGCAGCCGCCCGGCGTCAGGATGATCGGCCTCGACAATCAATGCATTGTGCGCGATTTGCGCATCCGTCATCAGATCGGCGCGGCTGTTTATTTTGGAACCCGGCACCTGCTCACGCGAGAAGCGTTCGATAATTTCGCCGGTGGTGTATTTAGCCGCCTCGGCGGCGACGATTTTGTTCAGCGCCACCAGATTTACGATGCGCGCCGCTACGTGATCAAAGCGCGGATCATCCGCCAGGTCCGGCCGCTCCAGCGCCCGGCACAGGCCCTGATATTGCACATCGGTGACCGCAAAGCCGATCGCATAGCCATCCTTTGTCGGCAGCACATTATAGATATTGCTGATATCGGCAATGGGCGACGTGTCGTCAATATAGGTGTTGTTGCGCATGGCGTCCGGCCACAAGAACGCCAGGCTGGTGTCGAGCATGGAGATCTTGACATGCTGGCCGCCTGCGCCACGCCCATGCGCAAACAACGCGGCCAGAACCCCTTGCGCCACATTCATCGAGGCGATTTTATCGCAAAGCGCATTGCGCACCGCTACTGGCGTACCGCTGCCCGGTTCGGATTGCGTCAGCATATAACCGCTGGCCGCCTGGATCACCGGGTCATACACCGGATCGTTGCACAACGGCCCGCTATCGCCATAGCCGCTGATCGACACATAGATAATGTCCGGCTTGACCGCCTTGCAGTCAGCATAGCCAACCCCAAGCCGCTCTACCACGCCGGGGCGGAAATTTTGCAGCACCACATCCGCGCTTTGCACCAGTTTCAACAGCGCTTCCTTGCCGCCGCTGGCTTGCAGATTGACCGCCACGGCGCGCTTGTTGCGGTTAATGACCGCAAAGCCCGCCGACATGCCGCCGCGCGCCGGGCCGGTGTAACGCGCCACATCGCCGGCGCCGGGGGCCTCGAGCTTGATCACATCAGCCCCCATATCGCCCAGTATGGCGGCGCCGAACGGCCCAGACAGATTTATTGTCAGATCGATTATGCGCACCCCATCAAGGCAGCCGGGCATGGGCGTTTCCTCCCTGGTTTTTATTATTGCGCCTATCCTGCCCTAGAATTCAGGGGTTGGCTAGGGTGGGGGTTTGTGTCTGATGATTTTAGATTTTTCCGTATCCTTCATCGTCATCGCGAGCCGCGAAGCGGCGTGGCGATCCAGAGCGAAAATCCAAGGCTTATCCGTGTGACTCTGGATTGCTTCACTTCGTTCGCAATGACGCTGAGGGCGTAGTGATTCAGCTTAATATCACCCCGCCCTATTGCGCTATGAGGCGGGATTTATATCGCGCCCGGTTTCGGGACATGGCGGCGCATAAATGAACAGGCAACTGATTCAATTTGAATTAGCACCCTTGTGCATGATGTAATTCTCTGAGGGGGAATCATCATGTCAGTCAATCCATTTAGCGCCATTGTTTATGGCGCTGTTATATCAGCGGGCGGAGTCCTATGGGCGAACGGGCAAGCACTGGCGGCGCTATGGGGATGGCCGCTGGCAGGCGCCGCCCTTTTGCTGGGATATACGGCGCTTATCGTTTTTGCGGGATGCTTTTATCGATATGAAGTCTTGCTGGGTGAAGGTGGCAAGGCGGAGGAAACATCAGAGCGTAAAGACTATGACGCGCTGAGGAACGCGCTGCAATCGGGCGGCGGGCCGGTCAGGATATATACAGACTGGCTGACCCGTTTTCTTGGCGCCGTTGACAGGTTTTTTGGCGATAAAAATGTCGTCACACGCGGACGGGCGGCGCGCCTGTTTGGTTTGCCAACACAGGCCCCGATATGGACCGCGCCCGCCTATGACCGTTGCCTGCTGCTTGCCCTGTTCTATCCGGTAGCGACGATTTTTCTCATCTGGGTCATATCCGGCCATGTGGGCCCGGCAGAGGCGGCGCTAGGCCTTGAGCGCGACACTGAGGGGTGGCGGCGCGGCCTTGCTCTCATAGCTGTAATGACAATGATTATCGCATTTTGGCAAGCCACAGTTAAGGAGGGATACTTATCCTTCATATGGCTTGGCGTTGCTGTCGCTGTCGCTGTCCATTACGCTTTCGTTTTCGCTGGAGCTGGCGCTGTCGCTTTCGCTGGCGCTGTCGCTGGAGCTGGCGCTGGCGCTGTCGCTTTCGCTGTCGCTTTCGCTGGCGCTGTCGCTTTCGCTGTCGCTTTCGCTGGCGCTGTCGCTTTCGCTGTCGCTGGCGCTGTCGCTGTCCTGAGCATTGTCCTTTTAATGTCACATCGTAGCAAAGCGCGAGGGTGGCAACATGTTTTTCTGTTGCTGTTCACCCTTGTGATGGGCGCCACCTGCCTGGCTGCGCCCTATTTCCTGTCAACGCAGGATGGCTGGTTAATCACCGGACCATTATTATTATTTCTGGGCCTGCTGACGCTGATTAACGCGCCCTTTGACTGGCTATCGCTGGGGCTGACGCGCGGGTTGCTGCGTCTCGGGATCGAGCGGGGCGGCTGGTGGCCCTATCTGCTGGCGCTGATTGATGCTGTGGCGGCAGTGGCGGTCATTGCTGTTCTTTCCTGCGCCATGATCATCGGAATTCAGGCGTTTGATTATCTGGCCGTGTTGGGGGGCGGCACACCCGTTCTTCCGTTGCACGAAGTTTTCGATGGCATCGGGGCCAACCCCCATGCTCCGGAATATTGGTGGATTTATGCGTTGCTGCTGTCGACCATGATTCCCAGCCTGATCAATCTGGCAATTGGCGGCACGGCCTTGGTGCGCGGCATACCGGGGCTTGGACCAATGTTACTGCGTCTTATGCCAGCCGGTCAGGCGGTTCCCGCCCATAACCGCCCTGTGCTGGCCCTAGCCCTGACCGGGCAATGGGGCGCCGGCATCGCGCTTGGTGTTGCAGCGCAATTTATCCTGCTGTGGTTTATTGTTGGCCGGTTCCTGCCCTGGATCGGATTTGGCCTGCTCGATCTGGCGCGCGGCATAGAGGTTTTCAATCTTCCCTTTCGGGTGCATCAGCTTTTTTGATCCTACCCGGGATTTGGGTGTTTGCCTAGTGGCGGGATGATATTAGATTGAATCACGACACACTCAGGGTCATTGCGAGGAGCGAAGCGACGCGGCAATCCAGAGTCTCACGGTAAGGCCTGTGTTTGTGGCTTCTGGATCGCCACGCCGCTGTGCGGCTCGCGATGACGAAGAAGGATATGGACAACTTAAATCATCAGGCACTAGTGGCGCGGGCGTTCCGACCGGGTTATGCTGCGCCAGCAGAAAGACAGGGAGATTGCCATGTATGACATTGAAACTGTGCGGCGCGAATGGATTGGCCGCACCTCGCCGAAACGGCGCGCCAAATATCCGGTTGAGCATGAGCCGATCCGGCGCCATTGCCTGATGGTGGGTAACGAAAACCCGCTGTATATTGAGCCCGGTTACGCGCCGCGCACGCCCAGCCCGCCGACGGCGTTATGGATTTTTTCCTGGGTCGAGCGCCTCGGTCCCAAGGGGCCAAAGGCGCCAAAGGCGCCCAAGGAAAAGCCGGGCGCGTCGGTTTTTTCACTGGCAATGCCGCTGATCGGCAGCCAGTTCACCAATATGGGCCGTGAACTGGATTTTTTGCTGCCGGTCTATGTGGGCGATCATCTGTCGGCGGCAACCCGCACCGCCGATATTTATCAAAAACCAACGAGGCTTGACCCGGAATCCCTGTGGATTGTCAATGAGGATGTGATCACCAATCAGAACGATGAGGTGGTCTGCCTGATCCGCAACACACTGATGAATTTCCGTACCCCGGAAGAACTTAAAGCCGCAGGAGTGACCCAGAGATGACCCGCAATGTGTATTGGGAAGACGTGCAGGAGGGCGATGCCCTGCCCAGCTACAGCATGGAAATCACCACAACCCTGATTGTCGATCAGGTGTCGGGATCGCAGGATTATAATCTGATGCATCACGACACCGCCTTTGCGCGCCGCCAGGGCGCGCCGGACGCCTATGTCAATACCGGCTTTATCGAGGCGCTGCTGTCGCGATCGCTGACCGATTTTATGGGCGACACCGGCTGGCTGAAAAAGCTGAAGCATCAAATGCGGCGTTTCAACGCCCTGGGCGACACCATCAAAGTGGCCGGCAAGGTGACCGCAAAGCGCGTTGAGGGGGCTGAACATCTGGTCGATTGCGAAGTCTGGGTGGAAAACAACCGCGACGGGGTTTCGGTCCCCGGTACGGCGATAGTCCGATTGCCGAGCAGGGCTGCGTAGAGTAAAGCCCCGCGCGAAATTTTCAGTGCTTTGCGGCTTTGCCGCCAAGCCTCATCTGTCTACGAAAAAACTGGTAATAGCTTCAACAGAATTACTTGACCGGAATAATATTGTTTGAGGTTTTGCACAGAACTTTATGGCGCTCCAGTTTCGACGAGTAAGAATCCTTCATCTCAGTCAAGCTCTGGCATAGCGCAGGAGAAGTACCGAATAGCTCCTTAAAATAATTGTCCCAGAGGATTCGATCCCTTCCCCCCTCTTGCATGTGGGGCACTCTGTATATGAAATCATCCTCTAACTGCTCGATATAATCAAGGTGCATCTCCGCTAACGCCATCACCTCGTCGAAGTGGAGATCATCCGATGGAATAGCTTTGTTTCCATTAAAATACGGTCGTAGATAAGGATGCTCAACAAGCAACTTTAAAGTATCTGATGACGCTTGATTCACCAATTGCCATGTTTGCGCAACCAAGGCATCCTCAGCTATAGATCTTTGAGCACGAGTCTCGACGAGTAAAAAAACGGAAGTTAAACCGGAAGCAACCGAAGTAACGGTTGAAATGATAATTGCTAAAGCTGCTAATTTATTGTCTTTTACACCCCACATGCCCATCTCCTTAAATACGGCAAGGAATTCTTTTGTCTGCTGTAAAACATAGGAAGCCTTTATTATATTTTCAATCCATTCTTAAAATTTTGTCGGTGATCATCTGGTGGATTGCGAGGTCAGTGTGGAAAACAACCGCGACGTGGTTTCTGTCACTGGCGGTGCCATTGTGCGGCTGCCCAGCAGGGTGGCGTAATAGTTTGGAACACGATGAATTTATGTTGAAGCAGCCCCACCCACTTCGTCATCGCGAGCGAAGCGTGGCGATCCAGGGACACAAACACAGGCTTTAACCGTGCGACTCTGGATTGCCGCGTCGCTACGCTCCTCGCAATGACGCTGTGGTGTTGCGATTCAACTCAAATGAAACAGACTCGTGTCAGATCAGGGCCACTGCTGTGCTGCGTGTTTGACGCGCAGGATTTGGACCAGGCGCGCGTCTTCAAGCACCCTGTAGAACACGATATAGTTTGGGTGCACAATAAGTTCGCGCGTGTTTTCAATGCGCCCCGGTCTGCCGAGGTTGGGAAACTGCGCCAGTTGCGACACCCGGCCGCGCAACATATTTCCGAATGTCTCCGCGCGTGCTTTGCTGTCTTTGGCGATATATTGAAGGATGCTGTGCAAGTCCTGGCGGGCCAGGGGCCGCCATGTGATGGGGAAGGTTTGCCTTTTTGCCATGCGTGTCAGGCGCGGCGTTTTTTGGGCGCCGCTTTTATCGTTGCGATCATGGCCTCCATCTCATTCATGACATTGTCATGGGGGATATCTGGCTGCGGATCGGCCATGGCAGTCTGAATTTCAGACGCCAGCCACCGGCTATAGGCGGCGGCCTTGTGGGCTTCGCGCATGGCTTCGCCGCGGGTTTTTTTATTTTGCGCAGCATCCTTTACACCGGGATTCCATTGGCTCACGTCAAATGCGCCCGCAACGATCCCAATATTATGCAGCAAGCTTAGTGCGGAAACCGGATTGCCAAACCGGCGCGGCACAGTGCTGCGCGCCTTTGCGAGCAGAATGCCGTTTTCATTGCGCGTAGCGATTTCAATAAAAAAACCGCCACCCCGCGCTTTCAGGATGACGCCGGAAATTCCGCCCGCCTGATGCGCGGCACGTAATTGCTCCAGCGTCATATTCCGCATGATTCCGTTACCTGTATCGTCCTGCATATATATCAGAATATTTGTACATATTTACTATAAAATATGCAAATAGTTTGTGATCGCGCACCGCCGCATACAGCACTATCCTTATCCCATGAACCTGCACGCCACATGTATTGCGATTAACCGTCTGGGCGTCTTACTGCGCGGCCCATCGGGCAGCGGCAAGTCGGATCTGGCGCTGCGGCTAATTGATCAGTCTACGGATGCGATCCTGGTCGCCGATGACCGGGTTGATGTCAACGCCCGGGATGGCGGCCTCTATGCTTGCGCGCCAGGCGCAATTGCCGGCCTGTTGGAAGTGCGTGGGCTTGGCGTCATGCGCGTTCCCCATGCAGCGGATGCAAAACTGGCGCTGATTGTTGATCTGACGGATGCGGCAAACATTCTGCGCTTGCCCGATGCGCTATTTGAGGAGATGCTGGGGGTGCAATTGCCGCGCATTCGGCTTGCGCCCTTTGAGGCAAGCGCGCCCGCCAAGCTGCGCCAGGCGTTGCGCAATGTAGTTATGCCGGAGACAGGCCACAGATGAACGACATTGGCCGCCCCGGTGGCGGCGTTCAAGACAGGCTGCTGATCGTCAGCGGGCTTTCCGGCGCGGGTAAAAGCTCCGCCATGAATGCGCTTGAAGATCTGGGCTATGACGCCATTGATAATCTGCCGCTCGGCTTGGTGTGGCAATTGGCGGAGGATTGGGCAAGCGCCCAGCGCACATTGCCGCGGCAATCCCATGGGCTGGCCATTGGCGTCGACAGCCGTACGCGGGAATTTTCACCCGCAGTCATGAAGCAATTGCTGGATCGTTTACGCGCGCGCAGCGATATGGCGGTGGAGGTGATTTTTCTTGATTGTGATGATGATTTGTTGTTCAGGCGGTTTACCGAAACCCGCAGGCGGCATCCCATGGCCCCTGCGGGGCAGCGCTTGCGCGACGCCGTGGCGGCGGAACGGGCGGCGATAGCAGACCTGCGCACTGGCGCTGGATATGTGATCGACACTACCGATCTCAGCACGCATGATTTGCGCGCCCTGATTGCTGGTTATTTCGCGCTGGAGGAAGCGAGATTGGCGATTTCGACCGTCTCATTTTCCTACCGGCGCGGGTTGCCGCGCGAAGCCGATCTGGTGCTGGATGTGCGGTTTTTGAAAAATCCGCATTATGTGGCTGAACTGCGTGAGAAAAGCGGCAGGGACGCTGGCGTTGGCGCATTTATCAGCAGCGATCCGCTATTTGCCTCGACGCTGGAGGCCTATGGGCGGCTGGCGCACAGTTTGATGGATGGCTATACGCGCGAAGGTAAAAGCTATCTCACCATTGCGGTGGGCTGTACCGGAGGCCGCCACCGCTCGGTGTATTTTGTGGAACGGCTGGCTGAATATCTGCGGATATCCGGGCATAATGTAGATGTGCGCCACCGCGATATTGGCGTAAACTGAGCCGATTGACAGGTTTAGCCGGACGGACCTACTGTCCGGCTGCACTATTATCCGGGATTTGGTCGCTGCGAGCGATTGGGCGCATGATTGGTTTAGTTATTGTCACACATGGGCGATTGGCCGAGGAATTTCTCTCGGCCATGGCCCATGTTGTTGGCCCACAGGAACAGGCCAGCGCCATTTGCATTGCGCCCGATGATGATATGGAGCAGCGGCGCAAGGATATTCTCGAAGCTGTACAAGCAACAGACAGCGGTGACGGCGTGATCATGCTCACGGACATGTTTGGCGGCACCCCTTCTAATCTGGCAATCTCGCTGCTTGATCAAGCAAAGCTCGAAGTGATTGCGGGCGTAAATTTGCCAATGCTGATCAAGCTGGCCAGCGCGCGCCAGCAATGCAGCCTGGCGCAGGCCGTGGAACAGGCGCGCGACGCTGGGCGCAAATATATCTCTGTCGCCTCCAAGGTGCTGGCCGGCGAAGATACGTGAGCAGTGATCCCGCACAATGGCGCGTCTTTACAATCTGCAACGCCCGCGGGCTGCATGCGCGCAGTTCCGCCAAATTCGTTAAGTGCGTTGACGGGTTCAAGGCGGAGGTGCGGGTGCGCCGTGAGGGCCATACAGTCAGCGGCGCCTCTATCATGGGCCTGCTGATGCTTGGCGCCGCGCAAGGCGCTGAAATCGAAATAACCGCCAGCGGCCCGCAAGCCGCCCAAGTCCTTGAAGCACTGGCGGCGCTGATCGCCAGCGGTTTTGGTGAAGGCTAATTTAACTCAATTGGTTATCCTCATTATACCAAGATAATATAATGATATAAAGATTTCTTTATATAATAATTGCAAGCTGCCCAGCGGCTTGCTATAAGCCCGCGTTAACAGGCTAGAGCATTTTCAGCCTTCACGGAGTCACGTGACTCCGCGTTGGCGCCAAGAAATGCGGTTAAATAAAAGCCAGAGCGTTTTGAAATGGGCTGAAATGCTCTAGTTTTATATCTGGCCGCGTTTCTGGCCGGAAAACCCGGTCCGGGTTTTCCTATAAACGCTCTGGGGCTATGCCAGCCGCAGCGCTAAATATCGAACCGTAACAGGAGCTTCTAGATGGCCGCCGAAGATTACAAAGTCGCTGATATGTCCCTGGCCGCCTGGGGGCGCAAGGAAATCACCATCGCCGAAACTGAAATGCCCGGGCTGATGGCGTTGCGCCAGGAATTTCACGGGCAAAAGCCGCTGGCGGGGGCGCGCATTATCGGCTGCCTGCACATGACAATCCAGACGGCGGTGCTGATCGAAACTCTGGCCGATCTTGGCGCCACATTACGCTGGTCATCGTGCAATATTTTCTCGACCCAGGACCAGGCGGCGGCGGCGATTGCAGCGGTAGGCACGCCGGTATTCGCCTGGAAAGGCGAAACCGAGGAGGAATATGACTGGTGCCTGGAGCAGACCATCACCGGACCCGGCGGCTGGAAACCCAATATGCTGCTGGATGACGGCGGCGATCTGACCAGGGTCATGCACGACAAATATCCTGATCTGCTGCGCGATGTGAAAGGCGTGTCGGAGGAAACCACCACCGGCGTGTTGCGGCTGCACGATATGGCCAGGGCGGGAACGCTGAAAATTCCGGCGATCAATGTCAATGACTCGGTGACCAAATCGAAATTCGATAACCTGTATGGCTGCCGTGAAAGCCTGGTTGACGGCATCAAGCGCGCCACTGATGTGATGATGGCCGGCAAAATCGCAGTGGTATGTGGCTATGGCGATGTGGGCAAGGGATCGGCGGCCTCGCTGCGCTCACAAGGGGCGCGGGTGATGATCACTGAAATCGACCCGATTTGCGCGCTTCAGGCGGCGATGGAAGGCTATCAGGTCGTCACCATGGAACATGCCGCGCCGCTTGGCGATATATTCGTGACCGCCACCGGCAATGTGGATGTGATCACGCTGGAGCATATGCGGGCAATGAAGGACCGCGCCATCGTTTGCAATATCGGCCATTTCGATTCCGAGATTCAGGTCGCATCCTTGCGCAATTATAAATGGGAAAACGTCAAACCACAGGTCGATGAAGTGCTGTTCCCGGATGGCAAACGCTTGCTGCTGCTGGCCGAAGGACGGCTGGTTAATCTGGGTTGCGCGACCGGCCACCCTAGCTTTGTGATGAGCGCCTCATTCACCAATCAGGTGCTGGCGCAGATGGAGTTGTGGCGCAATGCCGACAAGTATGAGAAGCGCGTCTATGTGCTGCCCAAGCATCTGGACGAAAAGGTGGCGCGCCTGCATCTGGGCAAGCTTGGCGTGCAGTTGACCGCGTTGAGTGAAAAACAGGCCAGCTATCTCGGCCTCAATCAATCGGGGCCATTCAAGGCGGAGACATATAGATACTGATTTGGTAGATACTGATTTGGGCCGTTAATGATTGGTTAACTATCGGCGGGCAGGGTGGAGGGGAGCGCGTTGCGAGGATTTATCTCCGCTGTTCCCCTTTCCGGCAATGACCCGCCCTGCGAACGCCATTTGAGTCCCTGCCCATGCCCCCATTGACTGCGCTCCTGCTAACCAGCCTAGTGGCGCTTCTGGCCACCGCAATCGCAGTGGCCGCCCGGCAGCGCGCACGCGCCGCTGAGCGGGGGCGCACGGATGATTTGCGGGCGCTGGCCACATTGCAGGCGCGGCTGGAAAACGCCGAGGCCATTCTCAACGCCGGTCCTTACGCTGTTTTCCTGTGGGCCTCAAAATCAAGCGTGAAGCTATTCGGTGGCGCGCCTCTGCAAGCCCCATCAGATGATGATCCGTATAAAGAATTTTATTTTCTGCTTGATCACGCCTCGCGTACGCAATTAGATACTGCGATGGAGGCGCTGCATGACACAGGCGCGCGCTTTGCTTTTCGCTTGAATGGCAGGGATGGCCGGACGTTTGCCGCAACCGGTAAACCGGCCGGCTTCAATGCCGCGCTATTTATCTCGGATGTTTCTGAAGCGTTTTCTGAAATTAGCGCATTACGAGGCGCCCTGGGCGAAGCGCAGGACGAACGCCAGCAGCTTAATTCCGCCATTAACGCAGCACCTTTTCCTATGTGGCGGCGCGGTGAAAAAAGCCAGCTTATTTGGGTCAATGACGCCTATTGCGCGGCGGTTGACGCCCCCTCGGCTGAAGCCGTGCTGGCCCAGACGGAAAGCCTGATCGACGCTGACGCATTAACCCAGGCGGAAAAGCGCGGCGATGCGCAACGGGTGCGCACTGTATTGCGCGGCGAACGGCGCGTGCTGGACTTATACGAGTTAGCCGGATCAACCGGCGGATTTGGAATGGCGCTGGACGTTACCGAGGCTGATGAAGCGAACCGGGAAATGCGCCATCAAATCAATGCGCAACGCATCACGCTAAATCTGCTGCATACGCCAATCGCGATATTCACTGCGGGCAAGCATCTGGAGTTTTTTAATCAGGCGTTCGCTGAATTGTGGGAACTTCCCGCCGAATGGCTGGCCGGCGGCCCCGAGCATGGCGAAGTGCTGGAAGCCATGCGGGAAACAAGGCGGTTGCCGGAACAGGCTGATTTTCCGGCCTGGAAACGCATACAATTGAGCCACTATACCGGCCTGATCGATAGTCAGGAGGAACTGTGGCACTTGCCGGATGCGCGCACCTTGCGCGTGGTAACCCAGCCGCGCCCGCAAGGCGGGCTTTTGGTGCTGTATGAAGACTTAACAGCGCTGCTTACGCTGGAACGCTCGTTCAATGCGCTTACCCGTGTGCAGCGTGAGTCGCTCAACAGTTTACAGGAAGGCGTGGCGGTGTTTGGGGTCGATGGGCGGCTTGGCCTGTACAATCCTGCATTGTTGCGCATGTGGGGCCTGGATGACGCCGCATTGCAAAACAGCCCACACATTGAGCGCCTGGCCGAATTGTGCGCGCCGCGCATGACCTTGCAGAATGCTTGGGAAGAAATCAGGGCGCGCGTAACTGGCGTCGAGGCTGGCCGCATGATTAGCCAAACGCGCATGGAGCGCGACGACGGATCCGTCATTGATTGCGTGATTACGCCGCTTCCCGATGGCGGCACCATGATCACGTTTAGCGATGTTTCCGATACGGTGCAGATCGAGTACGCGCTGCGCGAGCGCAATGACGCGCTTGAGACAACTGACCGCCTGAAATCGGAATTTATTTCTCATATCTCCTATCAGCTGCGTACACCTCTCAATAGCATCATCGGTTTTGGAGAGATTCTGGAGCAAGAATTCTTCGGGCCGCTGAATAAGCGTCAGCACGAATACACATCAGGCTTATTACAGGCTTCACACCACCTGCTAACCCTGGTGAACGATGTCATTGATTTAGCCGCCATCGAAGCGGGGCGCTTGGATCTGACATGTGGGCCTGTTGATGTGCGCGGCTTGCTAACAGCGGTGTGCGATCTGTCGCGCGGCCGCGCCCGGGAAATTGACATGAAACTCAAATTGGAATGTCCACCCGGCGCAGGCGTCATCTTTGCGGATTCCAGGCGCCTCAAACAGGCGATGTTTAATCTGCTGTCAAACGCGTTCCGCTTTTCAAATGCAGGCGATGAGATAACCATCGGCGCCAACCGCCTCACCACAAAGGACGGCACGGATATCTGCCAGCTTTGGGTGGATGATCAAGGGGTCGGCATTGACACAAATTTTCAGAAAAACATGTTTGATCCTTTCAAATCACAATCCCGCAAGGGCAAAGAGCAGGGCGCAGGGATCGGACTATCGCTGGTGAAAAGCCTGATCGAATTGCATGACGGCTGGGTGGACGTTGATAGCGATCTGGGCAAAGGCGCCAAGGTCACCTGTAATCTGCCGCAGGCTAGGGCATTTTCAGCCGTCACGGAGTCACGTGACTCCGCGAAGGCGCCAAGAAATGAGGGTGAATAAAAGCCATAGCGTTTTGTAATGGGCTAATAATACTCTAGACCATTTCATGATAGGATTGAATCAATCCGATCAGGATAAAAATGGTCTAACACATTCACTTAGAGCCTTTCTTGTCCGGTCAGGTTGGTTCAACCTGACCGG
>CAMTWQ010000120.1:0-21190 GCA_947085465.1 uncultured Alphaproteobacteria bacterium | reverse complement strand
CGCCGCTGCCGTCCAGAGTGACGGTAACGCTGATTTCGGTCTCTTTGGTTTTGCGCGATACGGTGGCGCTACGCATGCGGTTCTCCTGCCTCGTTCAGCGCCGTTGTAGCAGCCCGGGCGGGGCTTGCCAACTCGCGGCTGTGGACCAGAGCAACGTGTCATCGAATTGAACGCAGACCCCTGCAACGTCCCCCGCGCAACGTCATTGCGAGGAGCGTAGCGACGCGGCAATCCAGGAGCCACAAACTCAGGTTTCACCTGTGACTCCTGGACACGCCGCGCAAGCGCTGGCGCTGCGGGTTGCCGCGCTCTCGCCGCGCAGGCGCTGGCGCAGCGGGTCGCTCGCAATGACGGTATAGCGGCTGATTCAGCCTGATCACACACTGCTTTAGCGTGCGCAAAAGAAAACGGCGGCGCTTGCGCACCGCCGTTTTCCCTTAACTCGGTTTTGCTGCCTAGGCGGCCTTGCGGCGGCGGAGCATTGCGCCGATACCGGCCAGACCCGCGCCGAGCAACGTCAGTGAAGCAGGCTCGGGAACTTCGTCGCCAAGGTCGCAACCCCTTGGATCGGTGCAGCCGGGATCGCCGAGTGCGCCACCAAGTGCGAGAAACGCGGAACCGACGCCAAACCCGTCATCATTAAACCCATATGCCGGGTCTGCATCAACCAGGCTGAGGAAACCCAATGGCCCAAAATAAGTCATATCGTAAGCTTGATGTTCCCAACAGCCAAGTGCAGGTGGTTGGGTGAAGCCCTTTAACAGGCCTTCCGAATTGAACACTTCGCCATCCGTGCAGCCTGGACCGCCGGCTCCGCCACCGATACCTCCGATTGCTTCTACCGGGGGCGTCGCCAAAACCGCGTCAATGAACGACCAGTCGCCACCACTATAGTCCTGGATGGCGACACTGCCACCGCCAGCATAGAAGCCACCGATGGTGACCCCAAACGCCGACGCGCCAGCCAGGTTTTGGCTGCAGCAACCACTTGGGCTCATAATATAGAGGGCGCTATAGTCGGCTGTCGACAGGCCGGTCAAATCCGCCAGATAGACGATGGATCCTGCGGGGGCCGAGGGCATTGTCCCGCCATCAGCATTGAACACAGCAACGGGCAATGCCGAACCTTCGCGCAGGAACGCCAGCAATTGCGACGTATAGGTAACACCGCCTTCCTGAGCACCGTGGAAGGTCGACGCGTCTGAGCCTTCCAGCACCAGGGTCTTGGCCTGCGCCGGGGCGGTAAACGCCGCTCCCAGCGCCAAGGCGGCGATGCCGCCCAAAAGAATTTTATGGAACATATTCATAACTCCTTGATAGTGTTAATAGTTTTAGAACCCACATCAGATACCCGTTTACTCAGATACCTGCCGACAGAGAAACAATCCCTCTGCTTACCCGATCAGGTTAGCGCAAATTTAATAAGTGTAAAGCGTTTTTAATAAAAACTTATGATCTTGTGACCGCCGTCACAGGACCACTGGCCCTTGACCCCGCCGCCAATCCGCCACATGTAAGCGGCCTATACCCCACTGACTTCACGTTCATCTTAAAAGGCGCCGCATGGGCACACCCCACAACACCGACCCCACCGGCTGGCATGGCACCACCATTGTCACCGTCCGCAAGAACGGCCTGGTCGCCATTGCCGGGGATGGCCAGGTCACGCTGGGCCGAACCATCATCAAAGCCAATGCCCGCAAGGTGCGGCCGCTGGGCGACGGGCGGGTGATTGCCGGTTTTGCAGGCGCCACCGCCGACGCCATGACCCTGTTCGAGCGGCTGGAGGGCAAGCTGGAGCAGTTTCCCGGGCAATTGACCCGCGCCGCCGTCGAGATGGCGAAAGACTGGCGCACCGACCGCTATCTGCGCCGCCTGGAGGCGATGATGATTGTCGCCGACGCCGAGGTCAGCCTGGTGCTGACCGGCACCGGCGACGTGCTGGAGCCGGAGCATGGCGTGATCGGCATCGGCTCGGGCGGCGCTTACGCCCAGGCGGCGGCGCTGGCGCTGCTCGATCTTGACTTCACCGCCGAGCAGATCGCCCGCAAGGCGATGGCGATTGCCGCCGGGATTTGCGTCTATACCAACACCAGCGTCACGCTAGAATCCCTGCCTAAATAAACGATAGCCATTGATTGAATCACCACCCCCGCTGCGTCATTGCGAGCCGAAGGCGAAGCAATCCAGGAGTCACGAATATAAGCCTACATTTGTGGCCCCTGGATTGCCACGTCGCTTCACTCCTCGCAATGACAAACAAGAGGCGATGCTTCAATATGAAACAATCCGCATATAAGCAAATTCAGGAGCCCCAATGCACACCCCCAGCACCGAAACCGCCCCGGCCTTTACGCCGCGTGAAATTGTTTCCGAGCTGGACCGCTATGTGGTCGGCCAGGCTGACGCCAAGCGCGCGGTGGCGATTGCGCTGCGCAACCGCTGGCGGCGCCAGCAATTGCCCGAAGCGATGCGCGAGGAGGTGCAGCCGAAAAATATCCTGATGATCGGCCCCACCGGCGTTGGCAAAACCGAAATTTCGCGGCGCCTGGCGAAACTGGCGCAGGCGCCGTTTCTCAAGGTCGAGGCGACCAAATTCACCGAAGTCGGCTATGTCGGCCGCGATGTCGAACAGATCATCCGCGATCTGGTGGAAATATCGCTGGGCATGACCCGCACCCGCAAGCGCAAGGAAGTGGAAAGCCGCGCCGTGGCCGCCGCCGAGGAGCGGGTGCTGAGCGCGCTGGTCGGCGAGAAAGCCAGCGAGGCGACGCGCGACAGCTTTCGCCGCCGGTTGCGCGCCGGCGAGCTGGACGACAAGGAAATCGTGCTGCATCTGGCCGAGGGTGGCGGTGGCGGCATGACACAGTTCGAAATACCCGGCATGCCCGGCGGCAGCATGGGCATGATCAATCTGGGTGAAATGCTGGGCAAGGCGATGGGCGGCCGCACGACGGAAAAACGCATGGCGGTCAAGGACAGCCACAAGATTCTGCTGGCCGAGGAATCTGACCGGCTGCTGGATCAAGACCAGCTCACCCGCGAGGCAATCGATGCCGTTGAAAATAACGGCATCGTGTTTCTGGACGAGATCGACAAAATTTGCGCCCGCTCCGAGCGCCAGGGCGCGGACGTGTCGCGCGAAGGGGTGCAGCGCGACCTGCTGCCGCTGATCGAGGGCACTACCGTCAGCACCAAGCATGGGCCGGTGCGCACCGAGCATGTGCTGTTTATCGCCTCGGGCGCGTTTCACATGGTCAAACCATCGGATCTGTTGCCGGAATTACAGGGGCGTTTGCCGATCCGGGTCGAGCTGAAACCGCTCAGCCGCGATGATCTGCGCCGCATCCTGACCGAGCCGGAAAACAGCCTGACCCGGCAATATTGCGCGCTGCTGGCGACCGAAGAAATGCGCCTGCAATTCAGCGAAGACGGCATCGACGCGCTGGCGGATTTCGCCGTGGCGATCAACGCCAATGTCGAGAATATTGGCGCCCGGCGCTTGCACACCGTCCTGGAGCGGGTGCTGGACGAGGTGAGTTTTTCCGCCACGGACCGCGCCGGCGAAAGCCTCGTCATCGACGCCGCCTATGTCGAAAAACATATTGGCGATCTGGCCCGCAATCGCGACCTGTCGAAGTTTATTTTGTAAGCGCCAGCAGGGGCGCGATCAGCGGCGCATCGGCGGGCGGCATGGGATACTCACGCAGGCGCTCAGGCGCCACCCAGGCAAGCGGCTGCCCCTCCATCCCTCTGCATTCGCCTTGCCACTGCCTGCACACATAGAGCGGCATCAACAGGTGAAAATTTCCGGCCTCAGGCCCATAGGTATGCGAGGCAAAGCTAAGCGGCGTCAGGCATCCGGGCGTTACACAGATATCCAGCTCCTCGCGCAGTTCGCGGATCAAGCAGGCCTCCGGCGTCTCGGACGGCTCACACTTGCCACCGGGAAATTCCCATAGGCCCGCCATTGTTTTGCCCGGCGGGCGCTGTGTCAGCAGGATGCGCCCCTCTGTATCAATCAGCGCGCAGGCCATGACCAGCACGAGTTGCATTAATCTTGACCAGCTTGCCAGCGGTAGCAGCTAAGCGTGCGTATGCCGCCACGCGCGGGGAAATCCTCGCTCACGTCCTCCAGATGCCGGAATCCGCATTTGATTAGTACACGGATCGATGCATGGTTATCGTTAAATGCGATCGCGTCCAGGCGCGCGCAAGCAAGCGTGCGATGCGCGTAATCCCGCACGGCGCAGATGGCCTCGCTGGCAAAGCCCTGTCCCCAGAAAGGCGCGCCCAGCCAATAGCCAATCTCAACCGGGGCAACGTCTGTGCTCAGGCCAATCAGACCAATCAGCGCGCTATCGCTGCGCCGCGCGATCACAAACACCTGTTCCTTGCCTAATTCCGAGGCCCGCCTTGACGCTTCGATAAAGCGATGCGCGTCTTCCATGGAATAGGGATACGGGCTGCTCAGGGTTTGTTTGGCGATCTCCCAATTATCCGCCAGTGGTTGAATCAATGCCGCGTCCGCATCCCGCAAATGGCGGATGTTTAGGCGCAGGCTTAGCGCTATGCTTGTGTCCGCCGCCCCCATTTCGCTTGCATGCGGCTCCGCGCTCATCTGCTCCCCATCTGCTCTATGACCGGTAATCAGCGTTGATGTCGATATAGCCATGGGTCAGATCGCAGGTCCATACGGTGGCGGCGCCATTGCCGATGTCGACATCGGCTTCGATCAGAATATTCCGGCCCTGCATGTGTTTCGCCACCTTGGCCTCGGCATATTCCGGGTCTACGGCCCCCTCGCGCGCCACCGGCAGGCCGCCGATGCGGATCACCAGCCCATCGCGATCCGCCGCCTCGCCCGCCTTGCCGATGGCCATGACGATGCGGCCCCAATTGGCGTCCTCGCCGGCAATGGCGGTTTTCACCAGCGGCGAATTGGCGATCGACATGGCGATGCGCTTTGCCGCGCCCGCATTGGCCGCGCCGGTGACGGTGATGGTGATAAACTTGCTCGCCCCCTCGCCGTCGCACACCACCTGATGCGCCAGATCGCGCATCACCTGGGCAAGCTTGTCCCGGAAATCGCGCAATCGCGGATCGCCAGCGCGCGTCACAGGCTTATGCGCGGCCTTGCCGGTGGCGAACAGCAGCAGCGTATCGCTGGTCGAGGTGTCGCTATCGACGGTGATATTGTTAAAACTTTCGTTGGCCGCCAGCCGCAACAGGGTTTGCAGGATGTCATGGGGGATCGCGGCGTCGGTAAACACATAGGCGAGCAGGGTCGCCATATTGGGCGCGATCATGCCGGAACCCTTGGCGATACCGTTGAGGGTCACACGAACCCCATCGATTTCGGCCTTCGCCGTGGCGCCCTTGGCAAAGGTGTCGGTGGTGCGGATCGCCTCGGCGCTGGCGCGCCAGGCGCTGGCGTCAAGATTCCCGATCAATTGCGGCAGCACAGCGATCAGCTTGCCGGCGTCAAACGGCTCACCGATCACGCCGGTGGAGCCTACAAAAACATCGCCGCGCCGGCAGCCCGCCGCGCGCGCCGTGGCGCCTGCCACCTCAAGCAGTGCTTGCGCGCCCGCCCGGCCGGTAAAGGCGTTGGCGTTGCCCGCATTAACGATCAGGGCGTGGGCAGCCCCCTTACCCTCGCGCAGACGGGTGCGGCACCATTCGACCGGCGCAGAGGGCGCTTTGGAGGTGGTGAACACGCCTGCTGCGCTGGCGCCGTTATCCAGCACAAACAGCGCCACATCGTCGCGGCCCTGGTAGCGCATGCCGGACGCCGCCGTGGCCATTCTTACCCCCGCAATGGGGCCAAGTGCTGGAAACCGCTTGGGGGCCAGTGGCGAGACCGGGTATTTGCGGCTATTACTGGACACGGCCAGCCTCCTGATAGTTTCTCGAAGCCCGGATGAGCAGAGAGTAAGCCCTTATAAAGAAAGCCTTGCTATAACCGCAACCCCATGCGCGCCCGTATCTGGTCAAGTTCGCCACCCTGACCGGGATAGGTCTAGCGCTCGCGTTGACAGGCGGCAAGGCGGCGCTTATCTCTCTGTCAGCACGCCTTATTGCAGGCGGGCGCAGCGTGCCTTTGTCGGGGATTGAGGATTTTACTGAATGATGGGTCTAAACGCACTGGCGCGACGGATATTTGGAACACCTAGCGACCGCAAGCTTAAAAAGCTGCAACCAGCCGTGGAAGCGATCAATGCGCTGGAGCCCACGCTGATAGCGCTTGATGATGCGGCGCTGAGCGCCCGCACCGGGCGTTTCCGCGCTATGCTGGCGAATGGCGAAGCGACGCCGGATGATTTGCTGGAGGAGGCCTTTGCCACCGTGCGCGAGGCCGCCAAGCGGGTGCTTGGCCAGCGGCATTTCGATGTACAGCTCACCGGCGGCATGGTCCTGCATCAGGGCAAGATTTCCGAGATGAAGACCGGCGAGGGCAAAACCCTGGTCGCTACCCTTGCCGCCTATCTCAACGCCCTATCGGGCGAGGGCGTGCATGTGGTGACGGTGAATGATTACCTGGCGCGACGCGACGCAGAATGGATGGGACGGATCTACAGCTTTCTGGGATTGAGCGTCGGCGTTATCGTGCCCGGACTTTCCGATATGCAGCGGCGCGAGGCCTATGCGTGCGATATCACCTACGCCACCAATAACGAGCTTGGCTTCGATTATCTGCGCGATAACATGAAATACAAGCTGGAGGAGATGGTGCAGCGCGGCCATCATTACGCCATCGTTGACGAGGTGGACAGTATTCTGGTCGATGAGGCGCGCACGCCGCTGATTATTTCCGGGCCGGTCGAGGATCAGGCGCAACTCTATCAGGAGATTGACGCGTATATTCCAAAGCTGGTGGCGGAGGATTTTGATCTCGATGAAAAAGCGCGCTCCGTCACCCTCACCGAGACCGGCAACGATCATCTTGAGCTAATGCTGCTTGAAGCAGCAATGATGCAGCCGGGCACATCGCTGTATGACATTGAGAATGTTTCTCTCGTGCATCATGTGAATCAGGGGCTGCGCGCGCACAAATTGTTCCAGCGCGACCGCGACTATATCGTCAAGAATGGGCGTGTGATCATTATCGATGAATTCACCGGACGCATGATGGAGGGGCGGCGTTATTCCGAGGGCCTGCATCAGGCGCTTGAAGCAAAAGAGCATGTGCATATCGAGGCCGAGAATCAGACGCTCGCCTCGATCACCTTTCAGAACTATTTCCGCCTTTACAAGAAACTCGCGGGCATGACCGGCACCGCCTCCACCGAAGCGGATGAGTTTCAGCAAATTTACGGGCTGGAAGTATTGGAAATCCCAACCCATCTGCCGGTCATCCGCGAAGATGAGGATGATGAGGTTTACCGCACGGCCGAGGAGAAATACGAGGCGATTCTTGAAGTTGTCGCTGATTGCCATGCCCGCAAACAGCCGGTGCTGGTCGGCACTACAAGCATCGAAAAATCGGAATTGCTGGCTGAGCGGCTAAAGAAGAAAAAAATTCCTCATAATGTGCTCAACGCCCGCTATCACGAACAGGAGGCGCAGATCGTCGCCCAAGCCGGCAAGCCAGGCGCCGTAACCATCGCCACCAACATGGCCGGGCGCGGCACGGATATTCAGCTTGGCGGCAACCTCAGCATGCGCATTATCGATGAAACCGCGAATATTCCCGCCGAAGCCGGGCGCGCTGAAAAAATTAAACAGCTTGAAGCCGAAATCAAGGCGGCGCGCGATGTGGTTCTGGCGGCGGGCGGCCTGTGCGTGATCGGCACTGAGCGCCATGAAAGCCGCCGCATCGACAATCAGTTGCGCGGCCGTTCGGGACGGCAGGGCGATCCGGGGCGCTCAAAATTCTATCTTAGCCTGGAAGACGATCTGATGCGCATCTTCGGCTCCGAGCGCATGGACGGCATGTTGCAGAAGCTTGGCTTGCAAAAGGGCGAAGCGATTATTCATCCCTGGATCAACCGCGCCGTCGCCAAGGCGCAGGAAAAGGTTGAAGCGCGAAATTTTGACATGCGCAAAAACCTGCTTAAATTCGATGATGTGATGAACGATCAGCGCAAGGTGGTGTTCGAGCAGCGCATCGATATGATGCGCGCCGAAGATCTGTCCGAGGACATTTCGGATATGCGCCATCAGGTCATCTCCGACATGATCGCCAAGCATATTCCCGAAAAATCCTATGCGGAACAATGGGATGTGGCGGGACTTGCGGAGGAAAGCCGGACATTTTTGGGGGTGGTCATGCCTATCTCGGAATGGGCGAAAGAAGAAGGCATCGCCGATCGGGAAATGCTGGAACGGGTGCGCGATCATGCGGACCGGTTCATGGCGGGGCGCGCCGCAGCGATTGGCCCCGATCTGATGCGGCAAATCGAAAAGGCGATCCTGCTGCAAATCATCGACCGGCATTGGCGTGATCATTTGCTGCATCTGGAGCATTTGCGCCAGGCGGTGGGTCTGCGCGGTTACGCGCAACGCGATCCGTTGCGCGAGTATCAAACAGAATCATTCACCCTGTTTGAAGCAATGCTGGAGAAACTGCGCCAGGACGTAACCATGCACTTGGCACATGTGCAGGTGGCGCAAGAACCGCCGCCGCTGCCCAGCGCCCCGCAAAATGTGCATGAACAGCATCTTGATCCGTTTACCGGCGAGAATGAGGCGGAGATGAATGGCGCGGGCGGCGTCGCCCTGGCCGCGCGGCGTCCGCAAGGCGCGGTTCAGATCAATCCCGACCGTCCCGATACCTGGGGCAAGGTGCCGCGCAATGCGCCATGCCCCTGCGGCGCCGGCAAAAAATTCAAACAATGCCATGGCGCTGTGGTCTGATCAGGCGGCCGGGCGCGTTTCCTGATACGCTTAACGAGCAAGGACATGAAATCTTTACCCTTAATGGGTGAGATAACGCCTCCTTATGCCATATACATAGGAGCACATCATGCATGACCGCATGTTGCTGCCGGTCATCGCGGCCTGGCTTTATATAAACGCCCCCGCATTTGCCGGAGACGCAGTGAACTACAACGAGAGCACGCTTACCGGCGATTGGGGCGGGGCGCGCAGTTCGCTGGCGAACAGCGGCGTTACCATGGACATCGTCTATAAATTCGATGTTATGGCGAATGCCGATGGCGGTATCGATGAGGGCGCGCGGGCGCTGGACAATCTGGATGTGATATTTTCACTCGATGGCGAAAAGCTGCTCGGCGCCAAGGGCGCTAGCGGTAGGATTTATCTGCTCAACAATAATGGCCGCAGGCCGGACGCCAGCCTGGTTGGCAGCGCCCAGGGCATTGACAATATCGAGGTTGCCGAGCCTACCGGCAAACTATATGAGGCGTGGCTTCAGCAAAACCTGTTCGATGACCGGCTGTCCGTGCTCGGCGGCCTGTATGATCTGAATTCCGAATTTTATGTCACCGATTCCAGCGGATTGTTTATCCATTCCACCTATGGCATTGGCACCGATTTTGCGCAATCAGGCCTGAACGGGCCGTCGATTTTCCCGTCCACTTCTCTGGGCGTGCGCGTGAAAATTCAACCGGCACAGAAGCTTTATCTGCAAGCTGCGGTGTTCGACGGCGCGCCCGGCTCCCCGGATGATCTTGATGGCGCACAGATTGAATTCAACAGCGGCGAGGGCGCGTTATTTGTTGCGGAAATGGGATTTACGCCCGGCGGCGAGACGCCAAATGGCAAGCTGGCGCTGGGCGCATGGGTCTATAGCGATAAATTTCCCGATCAAATTGATGTTGACGCCAATGGCAATCCGCTAAAGCAGCGCAGCCAAGGCGTTTATCTTATCGGCGAGCGGAAAATTTTTACGCCGGCCGGTGGTGAAGACAAGGGATTGAGTATCTTCGGCCGGTTTGGCGTCGCCGGCGATCAGGTCAACCAGTTTGATTACGCCTGGAGCGCCGGTCTGGTTTATACGGGCCTTATTCCATCGCGTGATGCGGGCCAATTAGGGCTGGGTGTGGGTGGTGCGCATAATTCCAGCAAATTCAACGCGGCAAGCGTTGCCGCCGCCACACCGGTTGATCACGCGGAAACCGCCATTGAGCTGACCTATAGCGATAATCTGACGCCCTGGTTTTCGATCCAGCCCGACATTCAATACATCATCAATCCCGGCGCAAACCCCGCCCTGGTCAATGCGGTTGTGACGGGCGTGCGCATGGCGGTTTCCTTCTGATCTTCCAGCACCGCTTCAAACCTGATCAATAATGTTTTACAGTGGGGCTTACTCATAACGAGGAGACCCCCGCCATGGCCGCGCCGCAACCATTCATCATCAACGTGCCGCAAGCGCGGCTAGACCGCATCCGCACCCGTGTGGCGGAATATGAATGGCACGAGATGCCGGAAAATGGCGGCTGGGAGTTTGGCGCAAATCTGGATTACATGAAGGAGCTGTGCGCCTATTGGCTCAACATGTATGACTGGCGCAAATGGGAGCGTGAGCTGAATCGGTTTCCGCAATTCACTGCCGTAATCGACGGCCAGATGGTGCATTACATTCATGAAAAAGGCTCAGGGAAAAATCCCAAGGCCCTGATCATTTCGCACGGCTGGCCAGGTTCGGTGTTTGAATTTCTGCATGTCATTGAGCCGCTGGCGCATCCCGAACGCTTTGGCGGCAATGCGGAGGATGGCTTTGATGTGATCGTCCCCTCGCTGCCAGGATACGGGTTTTCCGGCAAACCAAAACGCCCGATCGGGCCGCGCAAGATCGCGCAGTATTTTAATACGCTGATGACGGATGTGCTTGGATATTCCGCCTATATCGCGCAAGGCGGTGATTGGGGCAGCATGATTTCAAGCTGGATGGGCTATGATTTTGGCGCGCCAAAGGGCAAATGCGCGGCCGTGCATCTCAACATGTATGGCTTGCGTTCTCTCGATGCGGTTCCCGTTACGCCAGAAGAAAAAAAATTCGCACAGCTTAATGCGCAGATGCAGTCGCGCGAGATGGGTTATTTCCGCGAGCAATCCACCAAGCCGCAAACGCTCAGTTACGGCATGATGGATTCGCCGGTGGGCGCGTGCGCCTGGATTGTGGAGAAATTCCACGGCTGGTCCGACATCAAGGATGGAAACATCGAATCCGTTTACAGCAAGGATCAATTGCTCACCAATGTGATGATCTATCTGGTGACCGGCACCTTTAATACGGCGTCGTGGCTGTATCGCGGCCTGTTTGATGACGCCAATCTTGGCATCGCCAAGGGTGAACGGATTAGCGTGCCGGTTGGCGTCGCCAATTTCCCCAAGGATTTGCTGCCCTGGCCGCCGCGTGGCATGGCGGAGAAAACCTACAGCAATATCACCCAATGGACGGACATGGGCGAGGGGGGCCATTTCGCGGCGATGGAAAAGCCGCAGAAGTTTATCGCCGACATTCGCAGCTTCGCCAGAGGCTTACGGTAAATAATATAACGAGGGCCGCAAAATGTCGAAATCGTCGACTACCACATCTAGAGCAAGATGATTTTAGGTTGAATCACGCCACCGACCCCCTCCCCTCCCCCTCCCCCTGTTTGGGGGCGGGGGAGGGGCACCCTCGTGTTCCCTCCCCTTGCAAAGGGGAGGGTTAGGGAGGGGATCAATGGGCAAACCTAAAATCATACCGCTCTAGAGCCTTTCCCGGATTGAACCGCGCGCCGCCTGAAACGGCTATTCCCACTCCCATTCTGCGCGCACGTCCACATCCGTCTCGGCGTGAAAATGGATATCACGATATTCGCCCGCCTGATTGGGCGCCGCCAGTTGCCGCACCGCCCACACCGCCATGGCGCGCACCAGGGGCGAGGCGTCTTCCAGCAACGCAACTACCGGCGCCAGCAACGCGCTATCGCCGCTGTTGCCCGCCGCAATCAGGCAATTGCGGACAAAGCGCGCCCGGCCGCTGCGCTTGACCGGCGATCCGGCAAAGTGTTTGCGAAACGCCGCATCATCCAGCGCCAGCATCCCGGCCAGTGGTAGTGGTGTATCGCAATGAAATTTCGTCTCGCTGGCCACTTGCGCCCATTTGTTCCATGGGCACACCGCCAGGCAATCATCACAGCCATATACCCGGTTGCCGATAGCGGCGCGAAACTCGCGCGAAATGTGCCCCTGATGCTCAATGGTCAGATAGGAAATGCAGCGCCGCGCATCCAGCCGGTAGGGCGCCGTAAACGCTTTTGTCGGGCAGATGTCGAGGCAGGCGCGGCATGATCCGCAATGATCCGCCCCGGGCGCATCAAACGGTAATGCAAAATCCGTAAAAATCGCGCCCAAAAACAGCCACGAGCCAAATTCGCGCGACACCAGATTGGTGTGCTTTCCCTGCCAGCCAAGCCCCGCCGCTGCGGCCAGCGGTTTTTCCATCACCGGGGCCGTATCGACAAAAACTTTTACCGCTGCGCCAGATTCACGGTGCAACCAGCCCGCCACGCGCTTTAGTTTCGGTTTTATCACCTCGTGATAATCCTTGCCCTGCGCGTAACATGAAATATTTGCGTTATTCAGTTGACGGAGCTTTTCCATAGGATCGGACGCAGGGCCGTAATTCACGCCAAGCAGAATGATGCTGCGCGCTTCGGGCCACAGAATATGCGGGTCGGCGCGGCGCTCGGATTTATCACTCAGCCAGGCCATGTCACCGTGCCGCCCTAGCGCCAGAAATTCGCGCAACCGTTCACCGGCGGGTAACGCCGCCTGTGGACTGGCAACCCCGATGCAGTCAAACCCGGCGGCCAGCGCCTCGGTGGTGAGTTGCGCTTTTATCGCGGCGCTCAAAAATCCAGGTCCATGTAATGCGCGGGTGGTGGCAGTCCTGCAATACGATCCGCAAGTATTGGCCGGAAGCTTGGCCGCGATTTCACCGGCGCATACCATTCCTTCACGGATGGAAAACTATCCCACGGCACGACGCCCAGATAATCCAGGCATGAAAGCTGTGCTGCCGCCGCGATATCGGCAAGGCCATATTCCGGCCCCGCCAGCCAGCGCCGCCGCTCCGTCAGATAGGTGAGATAATTCATATGCACGCGCAGATTGGACTGCCCGGCGCGCAACGTATCGCCGGATGGAATGCCGCCGCCCATCAGCCGCTTGTTCACCTTCTCATACAGAATATAGCTGGTCACCTCGCGCTGGAATTTCTGGTCAAACCACTCGGTCAGCCGCCGCGTCTCGGCGCGCGCGGCCGGATCGAACCCCAGCAGCCGCCTATCCGGATAGGCCTCATCCAGATACTCGCAAATCGGCTGGCTGCCCGCGATCACCAGCCGCTCGCCCTCCTCAACCAGCGCCGGCACCTCGGCGGCTGGATTTAGCGCCAGAAATTCCTCACGCCGGTCCCATGGAAGTTCAACCCGCAGCTCGAAGCCAAGCCCCTTTTCGGCCAGCGCAATGCGGACCTTGCGGCAAAACGGCGATAAGGGAAGGTGATATAATCGGCGCATTCGCCAAATCTAGCTCAATATCCGCGTCGCTTATAGGGTGTAGGGTAATAGGGTCAGACTCGATTTAGGTTTATGCGTTGTATTGCTTCATATTTCTGGAGTTAAATCGAGTCTGACCCTATTTAACTCGGGTACCGCGATCCGGCGGCTTTGGGGTTGGTAACCGGCCGCCCCAACCATAGGCGGTTTCGCGTATTTCCTTGCCGCCCATGATCTCGGTGCGTTCGCCAATTTGCTGGCCGCCCGCGCGCTGATAAAAGCCGGTTGCCGGATTTTCCGCCAGCACCCACAACATTACGGCGCTATAGCCCGCCCGGCTGAGATTGGCGATAGCGGATTCCAGTAATTGCAGGCCAAGCCCCATGCCCTGGCAGACCGGGCGGACATAGAGCGCATAGATCTCGCCGCGAAAATTACCCATGTCAATGCGCAGCGGCTCGCGCGCCGCCCCGCAACTGACAAAGCCCATTGGGCCAAGCGCATCATCCTCGGCCAGAAACACCCCTTGCGGCGCCTGCACCAAGGTCTTTTTCCAGAATTGCAGCCGCTTGTCATAGCCCTTCTCCGCCATCACTTCAGGGGGCAGAAGGCTGGCGTAGGCCAGCTTTGAGCTATCCGCATGGATACCGGCAATGATGGAGGCGTCAGCGGGGCGGGCGGCGCGCAGTTGAATCATGGGGAGGAAATCTGCGCCACTTACGCCGTGGCGGCAACGCCTTTTTCTGTGAGGAAATCAGCCAGTTCGCCGCTTTCGTACATTTCGCGGACGATGTCGCAGCCGCCGACAAATTCACCCTTCACATAAAGCTGGGGAATCGTCGGCCAGCTTGAAAATTCCTTGATCCCATTGCGCACATCGGCGTTTTGCAGCACATCGACGCTTTTGAACGCGACACCCAGATGCTGCAAAATCTGGCAGACCGTTGAGGAAAACCCGCACTGCGGAAATTGCGGGTTGCCTTTCATAAACAGCAGCACATCGCTGCTATCAACGGCGTTTTTGATTTCATCCTGGATGGTTATGTCGCTCATGGCATGGGTTCCTGTACTATTCCGTTGTCACTTAGCTAAGCAGGCCGCTTGCCTGCGTCAAGGCCCGCCAGATTATTCTGGCGCCGAGGTTTGCAGCGCCAGCGCATGCAGTTCGCCGCCCATGCGGCCCTTGAGCGCATTATAGACCATTTGATGCTGTTGCACCCGGGTCTTTCCCTTGAAGGCGGATGAGATCACCTCGGCCGAGTAATGATCCCCATCGCCGCGCAAATCCTCGATCTTGACCACCGCATCAGGGATCGCCAGCTTGATAAATTGCTCAATGTCCGCCGCCTGCATCGGCATAGTCAGCCCTCCATAAATGCGGGAAACCAGCTCTCATGCGCTGTCCGCAAGGCATCGGCAGGATGCGCCATAATACCTTCAATAACAAGCGCCCGCCCGCCGGTATTGCCCAGCCTTGTTACAGGCACGGCATTTGCGCGCGCCGCTTCTATAACCCTACTGGCCAGAACCGGCGATACGCTCACCACATAGCGCGCCTGATCCTCGCCGAACAGGAATGCATGCCGCAAGCCTGAACCCGCAGGCAAGCTCACAGAAAAGCCAATATCCCCCGCCAGCGCCATTTCGGCCAGCGCAACAAGCAGCCCGCCATCGGAAATATCATGCGCCGCCGTGACGTTTCCGGCAATAATCTGTGAACGGACAAAATCTCCATTACGGCGTTCGGCCGCCAGATCAACCGGCGGCGGCGCGCCCTGCATCATGCCACGGATTTCGCGCGCATAGATCGATTGACCCAGGTGGCCGGCGGTTTCCCCTATCAATAAAATTTCATCGCCGGCCTGTTTGAACCCAACCCGGGTCATCACGGAAATGTCCGCAAGCAGGCCAATGGCGCCAATGGCGGGGGTGGGCGGTATCGCCGCGCCCATCGTCTCATTGTATAACGACACATTTCCCGAGACGATCGGCATATCCAGCGCGATACAAGCTTGGCTGACGCCTTTGATGCACTCCACAAACAGCCCCATGATATCGGGGCGTTCGGGGTTGCCAAAATTCAGGCAATTTGTAATCGCCAGCGGTTTTGCGCCCACCGCGCACAGGTTTCGGAACGCCTCGGCCACCGCCTGCTTACCGCCCTCAATGGGCGAAGCGGCGCAATAGCGCGGCGTTACGTCCGATGTCATCGCCAGGCCCTTGCTGGTTCCATGCACGCGCACCACCGCCGCATCGCCACCAGGCCGCTGCACCGTATCGCCCATCACCATATGATCATATTGCTCCCACACCCAGCGGCGGCTGCACAGCGATGGCCCGCCCATCATTTTGGCGAGCGTTGCCGCAATATCATCCGTCGCCGGAACATCATTCGCCGCAAGATAAGCTGCTGGCTTTGCCGGCATCCATGGGCGCTGATACACCGGCCCGTCCTCGGCCAGCACATCCACCGGCAAATCGGCTACGGTTTCGCCCTTATGCCGGATAATAAAACGCCCCGTGTCAGTCGTCTGGCCGACAATGGCGAAATCCAGCTCCCAGCGCGCGAATATCTCCCGCGCCGCCTGGGTGCGCTCAGGATGCAGCACCATCAGCATCCGCTCCTGGCTTTCCGACAGCATCATCTCATAGGCGGTCATGCCCGCTTCGCGGCAGGGCACTTTATCGAGATCAAGCACCAGGCCAAGCCCGCCCTTTGAGGCCATCTCGAGCGCCGAACATGTCAGGCCCGCCGCCCCCATGTCCTGAATAGCGATCACCGCGTCGCCCGCCATCAGCTCAAGACAGGCTTCGAGCAATAATTTCTCTGTAAACGGATCACCGACCTGAACAGTCGGGCGCTTTTCTTCTGAATCGCCGTCAAACTCGGTCGACGCCATGCTGGCCCCATGAATGCCGTCGCGCCCGGTTTTCGAGCCGACATACACCACCGGATTGCCGACGCCGCTGGCGGTGGAATAGAACACCTTATCCGCATCGGCGACGCCAACGCACATGGCGTTGACCAGAATATTGCCGTTATAGCCGGGATCGAAATTCACCTCGCCGCCAACCGTCGGCACGCCAATGCAGTTGCCATAACCGCCAATGCCGGCCACAACGCCTGACACCAGATGCCGGGTTTTGGGATTATCCGGCGCGCCAAAACGCAGGGCGTTCAGATTGGCGACGGGGCGCGCGCCCATGGTGAACACATCGCGCATGATGCCGCCAACGCCGGTCGCTGCGCCCTGATACGGCTCAATAAAGCTTGGATGATTGTGGCTTTCCATCTTGAAGATCGCCACTTGCCCATCGCCGATATCCACAACCCCCGCATTCTCGCCCGGCCCGCACACCACTTGCGGCCCCGTGACGGGCATGGTGCGCAGCCAGACACGCGAGCTTTTATAGGAGCAGTGCTCGTTCCACATGGCGGAAAAAATACCAAGCTCGGTAATATTCGGCGCGCGGTTGAGCAGCCGTAAAATATTCGCATATTCATCGGGCTTGAGGCCATGCGCGGCCACCACTTCTGGTGTAATTTCTATGCGCATGCGAGACGCAAAGCAAAGCCATCGAACATGGCGCGCCCATCGCTGCCGCCAAGTTCTGGCGAAATCAACCGCTCGGGATGCGGCATCATGCCCAGCACATTGCCAGCCGCATTGAAAATGCCCGCAATATTATTCAGCGAGCCGTTGGGATTGGCGGCTGCATTCACCTCGCCAGATGACGCGCAATAGCGGAACGCCACGCGGCCGCTGGTTTCCAGCATGTTAAGGGTTTCGCTATCTGCGAAATAATTGCCGTCATGATGCGAAATGGGAATGCGCACCACCTGCCCCGCACTATACCCGCCGGTGAACAGCGTATCACTGCGCTCGACTTTCAAAAACACATCGCGGCAGATGAATTTTAGCCCGGCGTTACGCATTAACGCGCCGGGCAGCATGCCCGCCTCGGTCATGATCTGAAAACCATTGCACAGCCCGAGCACCGGCGTGCCCCGACCGGCCGCCGCGATGACTGCGCGCATCACCGGCGCGCGCGCCGCCATGGCGCCCGAGCGCAAATAATCGCCATGTGAAAATCCGCCCGGCAGTACAATCAGATCGCATTCCGGCACCGCAGTTTCGCCATGCCACACCATCTGCGGCGCCCGCCCGCTGCTCATTTCCAGGGCGACGGCCACATCACGGTCGCAATTGGAACCGGGAAAGACAATCACGCAACTTTTCACGCGTCAAGCTCGACTGCATAGTTTTCAATTACAGTGTTGGCGAGCAATTGCGCGCACATGGCCTCTAGCGCGGCGCGCGCCTTTTCACGATTGCTCTCATCCAGATCGATCTCGATATATTTGCCCTGCCGCACCGTCTCTACGCCGGTAAAGCCAAGATGCGACAGCGCCGCGCCAATCGCCTTGCCCTGCGGATCAAGAACGCCATTTTTCAGCGTGATATGAATGCGCGCCTTCATGCCGCCTAATTCACGGCTTTGGGCGCCGGATGCATTCGGCTTTCCAGATCCGGCGCGATTCCAAGGCGACGCGCCACTTCCTGATAGGCTTCCGCAAGCCCACCAAGGTCGCGGCGGAAGCGGTCCTTGTCGAGTTTCTCGCTGGTCGCCATATCCCATAGGCGGCAGGAATCAGGACTGATTTCATCAGCTAGCACGATCCGCATCATCTCGCCTTCGTAGATGCGGCCAAACTCGATTTTGAAATCGATCAGCTTGATGCCGATACCGGCAAACATGCCGCTCATAAAATCATTCACCCGCAGCGCAATCGCCATGATGTCATCGATCTCATGCGGCGTGGCCCAGCCAAACGCCGTGACATGCTCCTCGGTCACCAGCGGGTCGCCCAGCTCGTCGTTCTTGTAATAGAATTCAATGATCGAGCGCGGCAGCGGCGTGCCCTCCACAATGCCCAGACGTTTGGCGATTGATCCGGCCGCGACATTGCGCACCACCACCTCAACCGGGATAATCTCCACCGCCCGGATAAGCTGCTCACGCATGTTCAAGCGGCGAATAAAGTGGGTTGGAATCCCAATACCCGCCAGTTGCGTCATAATATGCTCGCAAATACGGTTATTCAGTATCCCCTTGCCGGTGATCGTGGCGCGTTTTTGATTATCAAACGCGGTAACGTCATCCTTGAAATACTGGATCAACGTGCCCGGTTCCGGCCCTTCATAGAGAATCTTGGCCTTGCCCTCATACACTTTTCTACGGCGGCTCATCTCGATCCTCGGGGAATCGCCCCACAACTGGGAGGCAAACATGGAAACTAGACCAAAGCGGGGGAGTGTACAATCCGCTTCGCAGCTTATATAGGTATCAGCCGTTGATTTGGCGGATCAGCCGCGATATGGCTAACTGATTAAACACACTTCCAGGGAGCAACCCGTTTCCATGAGCACATTTGATGAACGCGAAAAGGGATTTGAGCGCAAGTTCGCCCATGATTCCGAACTGGAATTCCGGGCCATGGCGCGGCGCAACAAGCTGCTTGGACTATGGGCGGCGGAAAAAATGGGTCTAACGGGCGCAGATGCGGACGCCTATGCCAAGGAAGTCGTGAAATCCGACTTTCAGGAAGCCGGCGACGAAGACGTGTTTCGCAAGATCAAGGGCGATCTGGACGCCAAGAGCGCCGGCCAGTCGGAGCACCAGATCCGCCGCGAAATGGAGCAATTACTGGCCACCGCCCGCGAACAGGTGCAAAAAGAGGGGTAATTTTCCGCCCGCGAGTGAGCGGCAGGCCGGAGCGTTTTTAGGAAAACCCGGACCGGGTTTTCCGGTCAAAAACGCGGCCAGATGTAAAAACCAGGGCATTTTCAGCGCATTTCAAAACGCTCTGGCTTTTTTCAACCGCATTTTCGGGCGCCTTTACGGAGTCAAGTGACTCCGTAAAGGCTGAAAATGCTCTAGGCCCGGCATTTCGCCCTACTCGTCTAAGTCAGGCTGTAGGACCGCCTCGTAGTCTTGGCCACCATAGAAAATGCCAATAATGGATACTCGCTCCGCCTCCACGGTAAAGGCAATCACCACCCGCCTTTTATAATTTGTGGTGCGCAGGCCGGGGCGAATGTCATCACGGCGGGTCCCGCGATGGGGCAGCAATTGCAACCCGTCGCAATATGAGGCGATGGCGCTGGTGTAGCGTTCCGCGATCTCAGGCGACGCCTTAATTGCTATGTAGTGATAGATCGCGACGAGCTGTTCCTCTGCCTCTCGCGAAAAAACGACCGTATAAGGCATCAAGATTTGGAGATGGCTGCCTGATGTTCAGCCGCAAGCCTGGCCCTCACCTGGTCAACCGTCACTGCGCGATTTGGATCGGCCTTCAACGCGTCATAGGCTGGTGCTGCGAGTTCCAGCAGCCAGGTGTCTACAACGCGGTCGCGGGCCATCAAGGCGCGCAACCCATCACGGATTACTTCGCTTTCGGTAGCGTATTCACCTGCCGCGACCTTTGATTTCACAAGGTCAGCCATCTCGTTTGGCAGGGTGATGCTGAGTTGCCGCGTCGTCCGCATGGGGGACCTCCATAGATAGAGTAGGATTAAGTCCTACTCTAT
Source organism: uncultured Alphaproteobacteria bacterium (assembly GCA_947085465.1). Lineage (GTDB taxonomy): Bacteria > Pseudomonadota > Alphaproteobacteria > UBA11222 > UBA11222 > CAMTWQ01. Next base: position 1,137 of record CAMTWQ010000120.1, on the reverse strand, counting down.
CGTCGCCGTTACGTCAATCACGGCGGGTCCCATCCGTACTCAATATTAGGGGCGCTAGAGCGGTATGCATTAAGTGGGGTCACGAAGTGACTTCACTTAATCGCGGGCTGCTCTAATCTGAATCACTCATCCCCCATGCGCAGGGCTTCGATGAAGGCGGCTTGCGGGATTTCCACCTTGCCGAACTGGCGCATGCGTTTTTTGCCGGCCTTTTGCTTGTCCAGCAGCTTGCGTTTGCGGGTCGCGTCGCCGCCATAACATTTGGCGGTCACGTCTTTACGCAGGGCGGAGATGGTCTCGCGCGCGATCACCTTGCCGCCGATCGCCGCCTGGATCGGGATTTTGAACATATGGCGGGGGATCAGATCTTTCAGCCGCTCGCAAATTTCGCGGCCGCGCATTTCCGCGCGCTCGCCATGCACGATCATCGACAGCGCATCGACCGGCTCGTCATTCACCAGGATCGACATTTTCACCAGCCGGCCCTGCTGATAACCATCAAGTTCATAGTCAAAGCTGGCGTAGCCGCGGCTGACGGATTTCAGCCGGTCGTAAAAATCAAACACCACCTCATTCAACGGCAGCCGGTAAATCAGCATCGCCCGCGCACCGGCATAGGTAAGCTGTTTTTGCACGCCGCGCCGGTCCTCGCACAGCTTCAGAATCGCGCCAAGATATTCATCGGGCACGAGGATAGTGGCGGTAATCCACGGCTCTTCAATATGCGCAATACGCACAGTCTCGGGCATGTCGACCGGATTATGAATTTCTATCTGCTCGCCATTGGTGAGACGCACCTTGTAAACGACGCTTGGCGCGGTGGTGATCAGCTCCAGATTAAACTCGCGCTCCAGCCGTTCGGTGATCACCTCAAGATGCAGCAGGCCAAGAAAGCCGCAGCGGAAGCCAAAGCCAAGCGCCGCGCTCGATTCCATTTCATATTCAAAGCTGGCGTCATTCAGCCGTAACCGGCCAAGACTGTCGCGTAATTCTTCAAACTGCGCCGCATCGACGGGGAACAAGCCGCAAAACACCACCGGCTGTGAGGCGCGAAAGCCCGGCAAGGCTGTATCCGCCGGGCGCCTGTCATCGGTGATGGTGTCGCCCACACGGGTGTCGGCCACCTGCTTGATGTTG
>CAMTWQ010000119.1:0-12233 GCA_947085465.1 uncultured Alphaproteobacteria bacterium | reverse complement strand
GCGACAATCGCCGCCAGCCGCCGCACAACCGCATGGCTCGCGGCAACGCCCGGCTGCGGGCGTATGCTCCGTATCAGGCGGCCAAACAGCCCCGCCGGGCGATCGGAACTCATCGGACGATTTTCCGGAATTTCATATGGCGTCGCTTTATGTTTGCGCGTGTTCGCGCAATATAGAGCATGGATTCGCCAGACGCCACACACTCGGCCACGCCAACGGTTTCGGTTCTGCTGCCGCTGCCGCTGGCGGGCGCGTATGACTATGCACCGCCCGCCGGGGTGACGCTGGCGCCCGGCGATTTTGTCCGTGCGCCGCTGGGCAAGCGCGAGGTGATGGGCGTGGTGTGGGGGCAGGGGAGCGGCGCGGTTGCGGCGGCGCGGTTAAAGCGGCTGTACGGAAAACTCGACCTGCCGCCGATGCCCGAAAGTCTGAGTAACTTTATAAATTGGGTAGCCGATTACACAATCAACCCGCCCGGCGCAGTGTTGCGGCTGGCGATGCGCGGCCCGCAAGCGGCCATGTCGGTACAGCCTGTCAGCCTGTATCAGCTTGCCGGGCCGCCGCCAGCGCGGCTCAGCGCCGCGCGTGCAACATTGCTGTCCTGCGCAGCGGATGGACAGCCGCGCAGCGCCGCTGAATTTGCCCGGCTGGCAAATGTTGCAACCAGCGTGGTGCGCGGCTTGATTGCCTCGGCAACTTTGATCGCCGTCCAGGGGGATCGGGCGGCCGCTGTTGGGGCGCCCAACCCAAACCATCCAGGCCCGGCCCTTTCATCGGCGCAATCGGACGCGGCTTCGAATCTGCGCGATGCGGTGCGGGCAAAATCCTATTGCTGCACACTGCTCGAAGGCGTCACCGGCGCGGGCAAGACCGAAGTGTATTTCGAGGCGGTGGCCGAGGCGCTGCGGCAGGGCCAACAGGCGCTGATCCTGCTGCCCGAAATCGCATTGACCGTGCAGTTTCTGGCCCGCTTTGAGGCGCGCTTTGGCGCGCCCCCGATTGCGTGGCATTCGGAATTATCCACGCCGAAACGCCGCGACGCCTGGCGCGCCGTGGCGTCGGGCGCGGCGCGGGTGGTGGTGGGGGCGCGCTCGGCGCTATTTCTTCCGTTCACCCAGCTTGGCCTGATCATTGTGGATGAAGAACATGACGCTGCGTTCAAGCAGGAAGACGGCGTCGCCTATCATGCCCGCGACATGGCGGTGGTGCGGGCGCATCAGCTATCGATCCCGATCATTCTCAGCTCCGCCACGCCATCGCTGGAAACCGTAGTCAATGCGCAAGGCGGGCGCTACAAGGCGCTGAAATTACCGGATCGGTTTGGCGGCGCGGTGCTGCCGCAGATCGAAGCCGTGGATATGCGCACGGCGAATTTGCCGGCGGATAAATATATCTCGCCGCGTTTGCAGGAATTGATGGCCGAAACATTAGCGTGCGGCGAACAGGTGCTGCTGTTTCTCAACCGGCGCGGCTATGCGCCGCTGACTTTGTGCCGCGCCTGCGGGCACCGGATGGAATGCCCGAATTGTTCCGCCTGGCTGGTCGAACACCGGTTTCGCAATCAGTTACTATGTCATCACTGTGGCTACGGCGCGGCCAAACCGCATGCCTGTCCGGCCTGCGAAGTGGAAAACAAGCTGGCGTCCTGCGGGCCCGGCGTCGAGCGGCTGGCCGAAGAAGCAGCATCCGCATTCCCCGAAATTACCCCGGCGGTGATTTCCGGCGATGATGACGTGGCCCGGGTGCGCGAAACCATCGAGGCGTTCACGCGCGGCGAAAGCAAAATTCTGATTGGCACCCAGATCGTCGCCAAGGGGCATCATTTTCCCGGCCTGACACTGGTTGGCGTGATTGACGCCGATCTGGGGCTGGCCGGCGGCGATCTGCGCGCCGCCGAGCGCACCTTTCAATTGCTGCATCAGGTGTCCGGGCGGGCAGGCCGCGCCGAACGCCCGGGTCATGCGCTGCTGCAAACTTACATGCCAGAACATCCGGTGATGCAGGCGCTGATTTCCGGCGGCCGGGAGCAATTTCTGGCGGCGGAATCCGCCGCGCGGCGGGGGCGCGGGCTGCCGCCGTTCGGGCGGCTGGTGGCGCTGATCGTCTCCGGCCCGGATCAAAAGCGGGTCATTGGCGCCGCCACGGCGCTTGCCCGCAGCGCGCCGCACGGGCCGCAATTGCAGGTGCTGGGCCCGGCGCCCGCGCCGCTGGCGCTGCTGCGCGGGCGTTACCGCTACCGGCTGTTGCTGATGGCTACCCGCCAGCATGACGTGCAGGCGCTGCTGCGCGCCTGGCTAAGCCCCATACGCCTGCCCGCCAATGTGCGGCTGATGGTTGATGTCGATCCGTATAGCTTTATGTGATGCAAGCCCAGGCCTGCCTTGCCATTTGACTTTAATGTATATATCTGTAATATACATTCATGCTTGATCTGGCGGCAATTCAGGGCTTTGAGTGGGATGCCGGCAACGCCCGCAAGAATGCGGACAAGCACGATGTCAGCCAGGCGGAAGCGGAACAGATATTTTTTAACGCGCCACTTTTACTTTTGGAAGATAGCAAGCATGCGACGCACGAACAGCGATTTCATGCTTTGGGGCGAACCGATGATGATCGCCTTCTGCACATCAGCTTTACGCTGCGAAACCAGGGGCAACTGATCCGCGTCATCTCGGCCCGCGCCATGCACCATAAGGAACGCATTTATTATGCCCAAAAAACTTAAACCCATCCCGGATTTTACCAGCGAAGCGCAAGAGCGCCGCTTCTGGGAGGCCAACGATTCATCTGACTATATGGATTGGCGCAAGGCCACAGCGGCTCGCCTGCCCAATCTCAAACCGTCCACCACTTCGATTTCCCTGCGCCTGCCGCTGCCACTGCTGGAACGCATTAAGATTGCCGCCAACAAGCGTGACATGCCGTATCAGTCCCTGATCAAGGCCTGGCTGGCCGAAATGGCCGACACAAAATAGCGTCACCCATTAAACATATCGCTTTCCTGGCCATCAAATCATCCGCCACCCTTGCGCCTCTGGCCAAGTCATGTTAGGACACGCGCGGCTTTAAGGGCCTGGCCGGTGCGGGTTGCGGCGTTGTCGGGATATCCTTTTAGATTCATATACTTGTTTTTTTCCTGCCCATTCGCATCGGGCGCGATTGAGGGGCCTCAATTGGCGGAACAGCAAATCAGCATTATGAGCGTCTCTGGCATGGCCGGGCGCTACGCCACCGCGCTGTTTGAACTGGCGCAGGAATCCGGCATACTGGAAACGGTTGAGGCCGATCTGCGCGCCCTCACCGTGATGATGGGGGCCAGCGCCGATCTGATGCGCGCCATCCGCAGCCCCGTCTTCACCCGAACCGAGCAGTGCGCCGCCATTGAGGCGGTGCTGAAGGCTGCGGGCGCACACGATCTGACCCGGCGCTTTGCAGGCGTGGTGGCGGCCAAGCGGCGGCTGTTCGCTTTGCCGCAGATTATCAGCAACTTTACCAAACTTATCGCCCATCAGCGCGGCGAAGTGTCAGCCCAGGTAACCTCCGCGCATGCGCTGGACGATGCGCAAACGCAGGCGCTCAAGGCGGCGCTGAAAACTGCTGCGGGCCGCGATGTGCAGTTACAGGCGGATGTGGACAATTCCATACTGGGCGGGCTGATTGTGCGCATGGGTAGCCGCATGATCGACAGCTCGCTGCGCACGAAATTGAACAATTTACAACTTGCCATGAAAGAGGTTGGCTAATGGATATCCAGGCGGCGGAAATTTCCGCCATTCTGAAACAGCAAATCAAGAATTTCGGCGAAGAGGCCGAGGTTTCAGAAATCGGCCAGGTGCTAAGCGTTGGCGATGGCATCGCCCGCATCTATGGCCTGGACAGTGTCCGCGCCGGTGAGATGGTCGAATTTTCCGACGGCACCAAGGGCATGGCGCTAAATCTTGAAACCGACAATGTCGGCGTGGTGATTTTCGGCGATGACCGCAACATCAAGGAAGGCGATGTGGTCAAGCGCACGGACACCATCGTTGATGCGCCGGTTGGCAAGGGCCTGCTGGGCCGGGTTGTCGACGGGCTGGGCAATCCGATTGACGGCAAGGGGCCGCTGGCCACCACCGAGCGCCGCCGTGTGGAGGTAAAGGCGCCTGGCATCATTCCGCGCAAATCCGTGCATGAGCCGATGCAAACTGGGCTCAAGGCCATTGACAGCCTGATCCCCATTGGGCGTGGCCAGCGCGAACTGATCATTGGCGACCGGCAAACCGGCAAGACCGCCATCGCCATTGACACGATCCTGAACCAGAAAGCCATCAATCAGGGTACAGACGAATCGAAAAAACTGTATTGTGTCTATGTGGCGATCGGCCAGAAACGCTCGACAGTGGCGCAAATCGTCAAGACGTTGCAGGAAGCGGGCGCGATGGACTACACCATCGTCGTCGCCGCCACAGCAAGCGAACCCGCGCCGTTGCAGTTTCTGGCGCCCTACACCGGCTGCACCATGGGCGAATATTTCCGCGACAATGGCATGCATGCGCTGATGATCTATGATGATCTGTCAAAGCAGGCGGTGGCCTACCGGCAAATGTCGCTGCTGTTGCGCCGCCCGCCGGGACGCGAGGCCTATCCGGGCGACGTGTTCTATCTGCATTCCCGTTTGCTGGAACGCGCCGCCAAACTGAACGACGCCAATGGCGCAGGGTCGTTGACGGCGCTTCCGGTCATCGAAACCCAGGCCAACGACGTGTCGGCCTATATTCCGACCAACGTGATATCGATTACGGATGGTCAGATATTCCTGGAAACCGGCCTGTTCCACCAGGGCATCCGGCCGGCGGTGAATGTCGGCCTGTCGGTGTCGCGGGTGGGTTCGGCGGCGCAGGTCAAGGCGATGAAGCAGGTATCGGGTTCGATGAAGCTGGAACTGGCGCAATATCGTGAAATGGCGGCGTTCGCGCAGTTCGGCTCCGATCTGGACGCCGCGACCCAGCGGCTGCTGGCGCGCGGTGCGCGGCTGACCGAACTGCTGAAACAAAACCAGTATTCGCCGCTAACAATGGAGGAGCAGGTGATAGTGCTGTTTGCCGGCTCCAAAGGCTTTCTTGACGGCATTGCCGTTGACAAAATCGGCCGCTATGAGGCGGAGCTGCTGCGGCATATGCGCGATAAGCACCCAGGGATGATTGACGCGATCCGCGATGAAAAGGCCATCTCCGATGCGAACGACGCAAAGTTGCGCGACATCATGGGCGCGTTCACCAAATCCTTCGCTTAAAGCCAAATCCTTTGCTTAAAAATAGCGCAGAACCGGAATAGCTCATGGCCAGCCTGAAGGAACTTAAAAACCGCATCGCCAGTGTGCGCTCCACGCAGAAGATCACCAAGGCGATGCAGATGGTGGCGGCGGCGAAGCTGCGTCGCGCCCAGGATGCGGCTGTCGCCTCGCGCCCCTATACCGAACGCATGTCGCGGGTGATTGTCAATCTGGCGGCGGGCATCGCGGGACAAGAGGGCGCGCCAGAACTGCTGGTGGGAAATGGCCGTGATCAGGTGCATCTGCTATTGGTCGCCACCGCCGAGCGCGGCTTATGCGGCGGCTTTAATTCCAGCATTTCGCGTATGGCGCGCGAACATATTGAGCGTTTGCGGGCCCAAGGCAAGACTGTCAAAATCCTGTGCGTTGGCCGCAAGGGGCGCGATGCGTTAAAGCGCCTGTACGGCCACCTGATCATCGACACCATCGAGCATAACAATGTGCGCAATATCGGTTTTGCGCAGGCTTTGGGTGTTGGCGCGCGTGTGCTGGCCATGTATGAAGCGGGTGAATTTGATATCTGCACCTTGTTCTTTAGCCGCTTCCGCTCGGTGATTTTGCAAATTCCGACGGCCAAGCAATTAATCCCCGCCGACGTTTCCTCCGAGGCCGGGCAGGCAACCGGCATGCAGGGCGCCGCCTATGAATATGAGCCAGATGAAACTGAAATACTTGCGGATCTGCTGCCGCGCAATGTTTCGGTGCAGATATTCAGCGCATTGCTGGAAAACGCGGCAAGCGAACAAGGCGCGCGGATGAGCGCCATGGACAGCGCCACCCGTAACGCTGGCGAGATGATCCAGAAATTGAACCTGACCTATAACCGCACCCGTCAGGCGGCGATCACCAAGGAACTTATCGAAATCATATCCGGCGCCGAAGCGCTGTAAGCCAAGACAGAGGGTTAAGAAATGAGCAGCAACATGGCCGGCCGCATTTCACAGGTCATCGGCGCCGTCGTCGACGTTAAGTTCGACGGCCATTTGCCGGCAATCCTGAACGCTCTGGAATGCACCAATGATGGCAACCGGCTGGTGCTGGAAGTGGCGCAGCATCTGGGCGAATCAACCGTGCGCACCATCGCCATGGATGCGACCGAGGGCCTGGTGCGCGGTCAACAGGTCACCGACACCGGCGGTCCGATCATGGTTCCCGTTGGGCCGGAAATGCTGGGCCGCATCGTCAACGTGATTGGCGAGCCGGTGGATCTGCGCGGCCCGGTCAAGGCCACCAGGAAACGCGGCATTCATCAGCCCGCCCCGCCGTTTGTCGATCAATCGACGGAGGCGGAAATTCTGGTCACTGGAATTAAGGTGGTGGACCTTCTTGCGCCATACGCCAAGGGCGGCAAGATCGGCCTGTTTGGCGGCGCGGGTGTGGGCAAGACCGTGCTGATCATGGAGCTGATCAACAATATCGCCAAGGGCCATGGCGGCTATTCGGTGTTTGCCGGTGTGGGCGAACGCACCCGCGAGGGCAACGATCTGTATCATGAAATGCTCGAATCCGGCGTCAACAACCTGGAGGACACTGGCTCCAAATGCGCGCTGGTGTATGGCCAGATGAACGAGCCCCCCGGCGCCCGCGCGCGCGTCGCGCTGACTGGCCTCACACAAGCGGAATATTTCCGCGATGAGGAAGGCCAGGACGTGCTGTTCTTCATCGACAATATTTTCCGCTTTACCCAGGCGGGTTCCGAAGTGTCGGCACTGCTTGGCCGCATTCCCTCCGCCGTGGGCTATCAGCCGACTCTGGCCACCGACATGGGCACCATGCAGGAGCGCATCACCACCACCAACAAGGGTTCGATCACCTCGGTGCAGGCGATTTATGTGCCAGCCGACGATTTGACCGACCCGGCGCCCGCCACCTCATTCTCACACCTGGATGCGACCACCGTGCTGGACCGTGCAATTTCGGAAAAGGGCATTTATCCGGCGGTGGATCCGCTTGGCTCCACCTCTCGCATGCTTGATCCGCGCATTGTCGGTGATGAGCATTACAACACGGCCCGCTTGGTGCAGCAAATTCTGCAACGCTACAAATCGCTGCAGGATATTATCGCCATTCTCGGCATGGACGAATTGTCCGAAGAGGACAAACTGACCGTTACGCGCGCCCGCAAGATCGAGCGCTTCCTCAGCCAGCCGTTTTTTGTGGCCGAGGTATTCACCGGCTCGCCCGGCATATTCGTCGATCTGGCCGACACCATCAAAGGTTTTGCCGCAGTGTGCCGGGGCGATTACGACCATCTGCCGGAATCAGCCTTCTATATGATTGGCACCATTGAAGACGCGGTGAAAAAGGCCGAGCGCCTGGCGGCGGAAGCTGCCTAAATGGCCGATAAACTCGCCTTTGAACTGGTGTCGCCGGAGCGCCTTCTTATGTCAGCGCAGGTTGACATGGTGGTTGTTCCCGGAACCGAGGGCGCGTTTGGCGTGCTGGCCGGTCATGCGCCGTTGATTTCCACACTCCGCCCCGGCGTTGTCGATGTGTATGAGGAAAAAGACATCACCCGCATCTTTGTGCGCGGCGGATTTGCCGAGGTGACATCGGCAGGCCTCACCATATTGTCTGAAGAGGCGATCAATCTCGCCACTGTTGAGCGCGCCGAACTGGAAACCCGCATCAAAAACGCGCAAGAAGATGTGGCGGACGCCAAGGACGATGCATCCCGCGGTCGCGCTCAGGCGGAGCTCGATAATGCGTTGCTGATCCGCGCCAGCCTGTAGGCCCTAAAAAATCTGCGCTACTAGAGCCTTTCTTATCCGGTCAGGTTGGTTCAACCTGACCGGGAAAGGCTCTAGGTCGTCACTCCCAGCGCCTCGGCGGCCATCATCTTGGCGGTTTTGTAGTCGGCCTTGCCGTTGGGGGCGCGCGGCACCTCGGGCACGGCGATGACGTGTTTGGGCAATTTGTAAGCGGCGATATGTTTGCGCGCTTCCGCGATCACCGCGCGCTCGTCAAGCGTTTCGCCCGCGCGGGCGCTGGCGACGGCGGTGACTTTTTCGCCAAACCGGTCATCCTTGATCCCAACCACCAGACAGTCGTACACGGACGGATGGCGCTTCACCGCCTCCTCGACTTCTTCTGGAAAGATTTTTTCGCCGCCGCTGTTGATGCAGGCGGAACCACGCCCTTGCAATTTGATCGAACCGTCCGCCTCGACGGTGGCGAAATCGCCGGGGAAACTGTAGCGCACCCCGTTCACAACACGGAAGGTTTTGGCGGTTTTCTCGGGATCCTTGAAATAACCCACCGGCACCATGCCGCCCGCCGCGATCATGCCGCTTTCGCCGGAGCCTGGTTTTACCTCCTGATCTTGTTCGTTGAACACTTTGGTGTGTTCGCCCATCTGGAATTTCGCGGTGGCGCTTTGGGTGGCGCGGGTGGTGAACGAGCGGCCCATGGAGCCCTCGGTCGAGCCCATGGCGTCGATCAGGAACATATCCTTGTGCTTCAGCATTTGCTGTTTTACCTCGGCCGTCCACATAACGCCGCTTGAGATCACCATGCCAAGCGAGGAAATATCATGCGGTTTGCCAACGGCGGCGGCGGCGTCCAGCGCATTAGATAAGGGCTTGGCGAAGGCGTCGCCAACGATAATCAGATCCGTCACCTTATGCTTCGTCACCTCGCGCCACAAATGATCGGGATCGAAATTAATATTCGGCAGAGTGACGACACAGCCGCCAATCAGCAGCGGCGCAAACGCGCCGACCCATATGCCGGTGCCATGCATCAGCGGGCACGCCGGGAGGCTGACCGGCAGCGCGTTCGCCGCATCTAGCTTCTGGATCGCCGCAATCATTTCCTCATTCGATCTTGGGCGCGGAAGCCCTCGAAAATCATAGCCCAGCAACAGGCCCTCGGTATGATCACCGATACGGTACATCACGCCCTTGGGCATGCCGGTGGTGCCGCCGGTGTAGAGCATGTAAATGTCATCTTCCGAGCGCGCGATGCGCGGCATCGGATCGGCGGAGTTGAGGAATTTTTCATATTCAATCGCGCCATCAAGTACCGGCGCCTGTCCATCATCCACCTGGATCAGCAGTTTTAGCTTGGGCAGTTTTTTACGCACAGTGGCGATGCGTTCGGCCAGGCGGCCATGAAACAGCACGGCTTCGGCGTCAGAATTATCCAGCAGATAGATCAGCTCTTCTTCCAGATAGCGGTAATTCACATTAATCGGCGAGGCCCGCATTTTGAACGCGGCGAAATGCGCCTCGACATACTCATTGCAGTTATAGAGATAATGGCCAATTTTTGAATCCGGCTTCAGCTCCGCCTTGGCAAAGGCGCCCGCCAGTTTAGCGGCGCGGGCGTCAAAATCGGCCCAACTGCACCGATTATCCCCATGCACCAGCGCCGGGCGGTTAGGCACTGTATCGGCAATCGTCTCCCACATCGTGGCGTAATGGCGCTGCATGGTGTTTCTCCCTATGGGTATTTTTAATTATGGTTGCTCGCATAATGCCGCGAAATGCCGGTTTGGCACAAGACTATCCAGAAAGGCAACTGCCCGGGGCCAGGCAAAAATACCTGCCGCGGATGCATGCCAACCGGCGCGAGCCGCCAGCCATCAAGCCGTTGCAAAGGCCGTTTGCCATCTTGACATACTATAATAGATATAGGCATAATGTGATATGTGGCGCATTGAAGAGCACCGCCGGATCGATACACAAGTTAAGGCGATCCCGAAAGATATTCTCAAGCGGTATGAGAAGTGGAAAGACATTGCCGCAATGTCTGGCCCTGCAGGACTTCACTTGATAAAGGGATTTCATGATGAGGCTTTGTCCGGTGAGTGGCGCGGCCACAGAGCTTCCAGAATCGGTTTGCAATGGCGCGTTATCTATCGATTTTACGGGAGCGATCTTCTGTTTCAGGTTGAGTCGCTAACGGCGCACAATTACCGGAGACCATAAAATGAAAGAATACCGTTCCGCCAGAAAACGCATCACTGTCACTGTTGGTGAATCAGTGCGAATCATTCGTGAGCTTCAGGAATTGAGTCAGAATCAACTCGCTCAGCTTACCGGGATTTCGCAAGCCGCCATTTCAGCCATCGAGAATGACCGTGTCCGGTTGGGTGTTGAACGGGCTAAAATTTTGGCTACCGCGCTAAAGTGCCATCCCGGCGTGCTGGTTTTTCCAGACTGGAAGCTCGCAGATGAAGCCGCAGCCTAAACGCACAGTTTTCCGGCCGCCGCCAAATCTTCTGGCGTGTTGATATTGAGGAAAGGATCAAACGGCAGCACAGGATAATCGGCAAGGGCAACCCCGTGACGGGCCGTCCACCGGTCAACCTTGCGAATGATTTCGTGCGTCATGGCATGGCGCAAATCATCCGCCAGTGCGACCGGCCACACTCCAAACACCGGATGGGTGCGACCGCCCGATACGGCGCAGGCCAGCGGTTTTTGCTGCGCGCGCATGGCTGCGAACAATCGCGCCACCAGATCATCGGGAAAAAATGGCGCGTCGGTGGCAAAGCTCACTACATAGGCGCAGTCAGGATGAACTTCGCGCGCATATTCCAGCGCGCTGAGAATGCCCGCCAGCGGCCCGGCAAAGCCATCAATGCCATCCGCAACAACCGGCAAGCCACATCCTGTAAAACGCGCTGCATCGCCATTGGCATTCAGGATAAGTGTGTCGAGCTGTGGGGCCGAGCGGGCGATAGCGCGAGCAAGCAATGTTTCCCCACCGAGCATGGCCAGGCATTTATCACCCCCGCCCATGCGGCTGGATTGCCCGCCCGCCAAAAGTACGCCAATGATCGTTTGTGAGGTCATCATTCATCAATCCTGGAGTATGATCCACAGATGGCTGGATCATGCGCGCAATGAAGATATTCGGTATTGTTGGCTGGAAGAATAGCGGAAAAACCACCCTTGTGGCAGGGCTGGTTCGCGAGCTTGGCGCGCGCCGCCTGCTTGTGTCGACGATCAAGCACGCCCATCATGCCTTTGACCTGGATCAGCCAGGCAAGGATTCCTATCTGCACCGGGATGCTGGCGCGCATGAGGTGCTGATTACATCGCAGGGACGCTGGGCGTTGCTGCATGAATTGCGCGGCGCGGAAGAGCCGTCACTTGCAGAATTACTCACGCACATGTCGCCCGTTGATCTTGTGCTTGCGGAAGGTTTCAAGGGCGGTTCGCATGACAGGCTGGAGGTGCGCCGCACCGGATCCGGCGGGTCGCTCCTTGCCGACAGCGATCCGCATATTGTGGCGATCGCCTCGGATACGCCGGTCGCGGCGCCGGGGCGCGCAGTTTTTATGTTGAATGACGTGACAGCGATCGCGGATTTTATTATCCGGCATTGCGGACTGTAGGAGGGCGGATGAGTGAGATCAAAAGGGCTTGTATGCTGGACCATGTATCCATCGCCGTGCGCGACATCAAACGGTCGGCGGTTTTCTATGATGCGGTTTTAGCGGTGCTGGGCCTGCATCGAACGAGTGATCGTGATGGTGCGACCGGTTATGGAGCCAAACCCGCTACCCCATGCGATTTCTGGATACTTGAGCAGGCAGGCCCCATGGCGGCAAAACCAGCATTGGGATTGCACGTAAGTTTTCAAGCCGCAAATCGCGAACAGGTGCAGGCTTTTCACGCAATTGCGCTGGCTCAGGGCGGCCGGGACGCCGGGCCGCCGGATGTTCGCTCACAGTACTCGTCTGGATTTTATGGCGCGTTCGTCCTTGATCCTGATGGCGTCAAGATCGAGGCGGTGGTCCGCGAAGCACTGTCCTAGCCGGCTGTTGAAAAACAAAAACCGGGGTGTCCGGCCTGCTAGAGCAAGATGATTTTAGGTTGAATCACGCCACCGACCCCCTCCCCAACCCTCCCCCTTTTAGGGGGAGGGGGAGGGGCACCCTCGTGTTCCCTCCCCTTGCAAAGGGGAGGGT
>CAMTWQ010000118.1:0-6269 GCA_947085465.1 uncultured Alphaproteobacteria bacterium | reverse complement strand
ATATTCCGTCTCGGTCATTTCTACCGTCCGGCCGCCAACATCCTGATTGCTGCTGCGGATGGCCTGCGAAACTTTGGCAAGCGGAATGCCGTAAGCTTGCAGCTTTTGCGGATCAACGATCACCTGATATTGTTTGACGAAGCCGCCGACGCTGGCGACCTCGGCGACCCCGCCGGCTGTAGCAAGCGCGTAGCGGATCACCCAGTCCTGCAACGCGCGCAGTTCGGCCAGGGTTCGCTGGCTTCCAATAACGGCATATTGATAGACCCAGCCAACTCCGGTGGCGTCCGGCCCCAGCGACGGCGTAAGGCCCGGCGGCAGCTGTGTTGCGGCAAAATTCAGATATTCCAGCACACGCGAGCGCGCCCAATAAATGTCTGTGCCTTCCTCAAAGATCACATAGACAAACGAGACGCCGAAATTGGAAAAACCGCGCACCACTTGCGAGCGCGGCACCGCCAGCAGCGCCGTCGTCAACGGATAGGTAACCTGATCCTCGACCACTTGCGGGGCCTGTCCGGGATATTCCGTAAACACAATGACCTGGGTGTCGGACAGATCAGGTATCGCGTCCAGCGGCATCCGCATAACGGAATAAACACCCGCAACTACAATGAAAGCCGTAGCGAACAACACCAGCAGCATATTGCGCGCGGAAAGCGCGATGATCCGCGCGATCATCTGGTTTCTCCTGCCGGATCTGTAAAGGCGCCAAGCGCCGCCTTCAGATTGCTTTCGGCGTCGATCAGAAAATTCGCGCTGGTCACCACCATTTCGTCAGCCTGCAAGCCGCTGCGGATTTCATAAAAGCCGTCGGCCTGCGCCCCAAGTGTGACTGCGCGCGGCTCGAACCGGTTCTCTCCATGCGCGACAAGCACCGCCTGGCGGGAGCCGCTGTTCAGCACCGCAGATGCAGGAACGCTAACCACAGCGCCTTCACTTACCGGCGCCGTCAACTCGATCGTGGCGTACATATCGATCTTCAGCCGGCCGTCTGGATTAGGGACTTCGATGCGCACTTTGGCGGTGCGTGTGGCCTTGTCCACATCGGGATAGATAAAGGCCACCGTGCCGGCGAATGCTTCGCCGGGATAGGCGGCGATGCTGATACTGGTTTTTGCACCTTCGTGGACTGTGGCAAGGTCCTGTTCAAAGACATTGGCGATCACCCAGACCGTCGACAAATCGGCAATCTCGAACAGCGGATCACCGGCCATGAAGCGCATGCCCTCGATAGCCATTTTCTGCATCACGACGCCATTTGCCGGTGCAAACAGCGTCAATGTCCGGGCAAAGCTTGCGTCGCGTTCAAGGCGTTTGATCTGATCCCGGGATATATCCCAGTTTTTTAGACGTTGCAGCGCTGCGTCCGCCAACTGCCTGGCGGAGGCGCGAATATCATCGCCCGCGCCCTGCATGTCCTGCAGGGACCGCCATGCGAGCAGATATTCCTGTTGGGCGACGACAAGTTCCGGCGCGTAGAACTGCATCAGAGGTTGCCCGCTTTGCACCGATTGGCCGGTGGCGTTGACCTGCAGCTTTTCTATGAAGCCGTCAAACTTTGTGGTGACAATGCTGAGGCGGCGTTCGTCTGGCTGTACGGTTCCCGCTGCGCGAATGGTGCGGCTGAGCTGGCGAAGTTTAACGGCTTCGGTGCGCACACCCAGACGCTGAACTTTCGCCAGGCTGACCTTGACGCTGCCGCGATCATCTGGTTCCTCTCCTGCGTAAACCGGGAGGTAATCCATTCCCATGGAATCTTTCTTTGGTACGGGCGATGTATCCGGCAGCCCCATCGGATTGCGGTAAAACAGAATTTTTGGTTCCGGCGCTATCAAATCAGGCCCTGATGCTTCCGTCTCTGGCATCGCTCGCTGACCCAGCCAATACCCGCCAAGGGCGGCGCCTGCAATCAGTACCCAGACAATAGCTAGAGTTTTCCAGCTCATAGGGCGCCTCCGATAATGCGCTCTATCCCGGCGAGCAGCACCTGTTGCTCTGCCTGCGCATTGAGCAGTTCAAGCCGTATCTCCTGGGTGCGATGCGCTGCTTCCAGCACCACCGTCAAATCACCGCTGCCAAACTGATAGCCGCTTAAAGCCGAGCGGTACGCTGCTTCGGTTTGCGGTTTCAGGCTGGTGGTCAGCAACGCTTCGGTTTGCCGCGCCGCCTGCAGCCCTGCCAGCGCTTCTTCCAAACCGCCTTGTAGTTGCAGCAGCGCCGCATCACGCCGCGATTGCGCCGCACCGGACAGCAAAGAGGCTTCGCGGATCTGCGCCTTGCGAAGGCCCCATTGCAGCGGAACCTTGATACCGGCCGACGCCATGACGCCGGCTGGCCCATCCTCGCGATCAATCGCACTGACGCCCAACGATATATCGGGATAGCGGTTTTTTTCGATCAGGCGGCTTCTATCCCCAGCCGCCGCGATCTCATAGCCTGCTGACGCTAACATCGGATTATTCTGCCGCGCCCGATCAAGAAGTTTATCGATATCAAGCTCACCCCCAGACGGATACAGCGGCAGGCTAACCGGCTCGGCAAGCGGGGCGCCCGGCGGCCGGGCAAGCAAGGCGTTCAATTGACTGCGCGCGCTCCGCTTGTCGCGCTCAATCCCCGCAAGTGCGAGATCAAGACGGCTGCGTTCAAGCGCGCTGCGGATCGCGTCCGATTGCGGCCGGATACCCTGCGCATAACGGCTTTGAGCGCTTTGCGCGACACTGTGCAGCAGCGTATGCACATCGCGCGTCACCTCAAGCTCACGCGCTGCCCGCCAGTACTGCGCAAACACGGTTTTAATCCGCGCATCCAGTTCAATGGACGCCAGCTGCTGCTGGCTGCGGACACCCGCTGCCTCGGCTTGCGCGATTTGGCGGCGCAGTTGCCGCTTGCCCCACAGCGGAAACTCCTGCTCGATGGAATAGATCATCTTGTTGATGCGATTGCCGCCGGTCCGGTCCACTTCGTCCGAGGTTATCCTGAACATAGGATCGTCAAGTGCGCCCGCCGCCGAGGCCCTGGCAAGCGCAGCCTCGCTTTCAAGCGCCCGTGCGGCAAGTTCGGGGTTAAGCTGGCGCGCCATCACAAGCAGTTCATCGACACTGGCGCCCGGAATGGCGTCACTGGCGCTGGCTGTTAATCCGGCTGCGAACACGTTCGTCAGGGCGATAGCCGTGACGGCGATGGCGCGGTGAAACGCGCCGCAACGATGCGGGCGCATGTTACTTTGCGACCGGAATTGTGACTGTGCCGGTGATCGCCTCTGGTTCGCCTGGCGCCTTTGCCGACAGGGTCAGCGCCCAGTTTCCAGCCATCGTCGGCTGCGCTTCGAACAGATAGACATCTGGCTCATTTGAGGGCAGCAGCTTTACCTTTGCTGTCATCGCCGCCATCCCGTCCGGACCCATATCAAGGCGCGTCTGGACAATTTCCACACCGGGAACCGGTTTTCCGCCAGTCACGTTAACCAGGCGTACCTTGACGAGCATTGCCGTACCGGTTTTCTCGGGCTGTCCGGCCAACTCAAAATGATAGTCTGCGGGGGCAGCCAGGCTTGCGAGCGGGGCGGTTAAAAACAAAGCGGTTAGCGCCGCTATTTTAGCGGAATTACGAAACCTGGACATAGGATATCCCTCATTGCCATCCGTACAAATACGGTGGTGCGCCTGAAGATTGAGACTGCCGTTGATCGAACAGCAATCAGCTCAAAATCAGTTCAGGCGTGCGGGATGGGAGGGGAATGTTCCGGCTTGATGCTCACACCTGCTGGCACGGCATCAAGGGAGAAATAGCTGACATCGCCCCATAAAAGCGGCTCAGAAACCGCGAGGGGCGCAACAGGCGCGGCGGCGTTTATGACGCAGCCGATGATATTGATGCAATCTGGCGTCAGGCCTTTGCAGGGGACCGCGGGCTGATCGCAATTGCCGCCCATATCCATCGCAGAAGACATAGCGGGCTGCCCAGCCGCGGCCAACGCCGATCCAGAAATTTGCAGCGTCACTCCCAGGGTGATGGCAAAGGCCAGAAAATATATCGTGGCGCGTTTCAGCATGGCGCAGAACATAGAGGCATGGACTTAACAAATCAAGACTGCTGGCAACTAAAGTAGAAATCGCAGTGATCCCGGTTCATCAAAATCATCAGACCACAAATTTCGGACATCGGACATCCCACCCTTATGAACCAACAGTTTCCATATGCCGATCGGATCGATTGCCGCGAGCACGTGGCGGTTCTGCGCGACCATCGAGCAGATCGGCCATCTCACCGGCCACCCGGTCTGCCGTCATCCTCAGCGCTTCGTCGATATGGATATAGCGCTGGGTGACGCCCCGGGCGGAGTGGCCGAGCAGCGCCGCGATCGTCAACTCGGAAAAGCCGAGATCGCCCGCGAGGCTGGCGAAGGTATGGCGCAATGTGTGCGGGGTGACGTCCGCCAGCCGGGCCTTCTCACAGACACGGTCGAGTACGCGCACCACGCCGACGAAATGTCCGTCACCCCAATCGGCCGGGAAGTAGAAGGCAGATTTCGTCTTCGGCTGGTCGAGGAGGAGATCAACGGCGGCCAGACCGATCACGCGGGTCTGCGCGCCGCTCTTGGTGTCGGGGAAACGGATCGCGCCTTCGTCGTCATCAAGCCATGTGCGTTCCAGGCCCAGCACCTCCATGCGCCGGAAACCCGTAAGCAGCAGAAAACGGATGGCGGCGAGACCTGTTGGGTGCTCGCCTTCTTCTACCGCAGTGCGCATCGTCTTGCCGAGCCGCTCGATCTCGCTGCGGCTGAGCCGCCGCTCGCGCGGCATGCTCGCGAGCTTGCGGGCTCCCTTTGCCGGATTAGCTTCGATCTGTCCGAGGCGCACGGCGTGCTCGAAGATCGCATGCAGCGTCGACATGGTGCGGGCAGCGACGCCTTCCCCGCCAGTGGCGGCGCCGCCCCGACTGCCGACGCGCGGCTTCGATGTTTTGCCGGTGGCGATATCGGCCTGCGCGCCCTCGATGTCGCCGAGCTTGAGCGCGCTGACTTGACGCCGGCCGAGCAGGGGCTTGATGTGGGTTTCGATCCGGCTGCGGTCCATCGTCAAGGTGGATGCTTTGATCGGCCGTCGACGGCGGCCAAGAATACGACCCGCTTCGGCTTGTGTGATGTACCAGTCGCAAATTTCAGCGACAGTCAGCAGTCCGGCAGCCTTTGCTTCCCCGGCGACCGGGTCGAGGCCCTTGGAGACGGCGACGAGTTTCTCGTGGGCGAGCTTGCGCGCCTCCTCTACGGTCATCAGGCCATAGCGCCCGATGACGGCCCGCCGGTTACGCCCTTCCGGGTTGCGGTACAGGATGACGAAGCTCTTGAGGCCCGACGGCATGACCTGCACCCCGAAGCCGCGCAACTCGCGATCCCACACGAAACTCTCCCGAACCTTGACCCCAACCTTCGAAGGTTCCGGAGCTTTCAGGGCGTCGACAATCCGCTTAGTTAGCTTTTCCGTAGCCAGATCAATACCCTGCTGGAATTATGCTTAGAATTTCTCATCATACCCTCTATCGGAGTTGATTCCAAGCATTTAGAAGCAAGTAGCTGGGCATCTCTGGGGTATGAACGGCGGAGTGTATTAGAACTAACATATTGTTTTATAGTATAATTTTCGTCTGTGGCGAAGCCCAGGATATCACGGCGCAGGCCTGTGGGCCACCTTGCCAAGGTTAGGGTCGTGAGTTCGAATCTCATCGCCCGCTCCATTATTTCTCAATAATTTTAATGAGTTAAACGCACCCCTCCGGGGCCGTTTTGCTTCTCAGGGCCGTAGCAAAATAGATATGCGGACATCGCCGGAACGCCGTTACCGCGACAATGGCGAGATATCGGTGCGCAAGCAAAGCCATCCTGGGGGTGGAAAGCTGGACGCGCATGAGGCGTTCATCCTCGAACTGGTGTAAGGGGACAAAGACTTCAGTTAGCAGGAGATCACAGAGCGTGTTCGTTTTGATCATGGCGTCTGCGCCTGCGCCCGCAATTGAGCATGGCGGATATGGGCATGGATAGGCCGGGATGGACACTGGTGGGGGTGGTGCCCAGGGGCGGATTCGAACCACCGACACGCGGATTTTCAGTCCGCTGCTCTACCAACTGAGCTACCTGGGCAACATTTTGTTCTACCCGCTTATGTTCCCCACACCCATAGGCCGCGTACGGGGCGGCGGCGTGGACATCTGCGAGCGACAAAGCATCCGCCAATACGAAAACATGGCAGGCGGCGCGGTTATAGGAAACT
>CAMTWQ010000117.1:0-2012 GCA_947085465.1 uncultured Alphaproteobacteria bacterium | reverse complement strand
TACAAGCAGGTGCTGGGCAGCTTCCAGGACGTCGCCGAGCGCCACGACGAACTCGGCAAGGACGTGCTGGTGGCCTGGCTTGAGGCGTTCTCGGCCCAGTGGGCAGCCACGACGCGGTTGCACCGCACTCGCATCATCGACCGGTTCCTCGATCATCTGCAGGAAGCCGGAGCGATCGAATACAACCCCGTCGCCGTTCTGCGCGATGCTTGCAATATCAAGCAGTGCAAGCCGGTGTGGCGGGCGCTGGCA
This sequence comes from uncultured Alphaproteobacteria bacterium, assembly GCA_947085465.1. Lineage (GTDB taxonomy): Bacteria > Pseudomonadota > Alphaproteobacteria > UBA11222 > UBA11222 > CAMTWQ01. Next base: position 1,760 of record CAMTWQ010000117.1, on the reverse strand, counting down.
TCGCGCGATCCGGACGGTGCGCTTGCCGAACTGCGCCAGCAACCAGTCGGTACTGAGCCAGTCCGGGCACGCCGCCGCGCCCAGGGTCGCCGGACAGGAACTCCATTTATACCGCGCGGCCTGCTTCACCATCCCGGCCCGCACCGGGTTCAGCACCACATAGCGGCACAATTCGAGCAGATGGCTGTCGCGCTGCACTACAATGGCCTTGTAGCGCCCCTGAAACACATGCCCCACGCGCCGGTGGCGGCGGTTGAAACGCTGGGTATAGACCCCGTTCAGTTGGCGCATGCCCCGCGACAGATTGGCCTCGGGGGTTTCGATCAGAAGATGATAATGATTGTTCATCAGGCAAAAAGCGTGACACAGCCAGCCAAACCGCGCCACCACCTCGCCAAGACAGGCCAAAAACAGCTCCCTGTCCGCATTATCCAGAAAAATCGCCTGCCGCGCATTGCCGCGCGCAGTAAGATGATAAACAGCACCTGAATATTCGAGCCGGAGCGGACGGGACATGTGCGCAGACTAGCCCGGGGAAAACTGTCATGTCAAGACCTGACCCCTTTTCTGGACGTGGCGTAGCCGGTTTACAATTTTTCCTCTTGGCCCCTGCTCGCGTATGAGCACCCCTTTCATCTCGAGAAGGCGGCATTCCTGGTTTACAGATTGCCGAATGATGCCAATGCGCTTTGCCAGTTCGTCGTCGTCCAGACCTGACTGGCCACGAAGCTCTGAAGTGATACGGTCCGCGTTCTTCATTTTTATGGTCCCTTCTGCGAGATAGACAGGAAGATTACCCCGCGAAAGAACGCCGCCGCTAGTTCAAAAATGATGTTACTTTTCAGCTTTTTCTTTGCACCCAACGGTCAGTTTTCGGTGCAAAAAGGCAAAAAGGGGTCAGGTCTTGATATGACAGTTTTTGAAGGTTTTGAGTGAAGCCCACCCAGCGGCACAAAAACGTGAGACTCAGAGTTGCTTGACTTAGCCTGATGGTATGATATTATCCCACCATGTCCGCAGCCGAGAAAATCAGCATTACGCTCACGCCGGAGATGAACCGGATCATCAAGAGCCGCGTCGAGGCGGGGGATTTTGCATCCTCCAGCGAACTGATCCGTGAGGCGTTACGCGTCTGGCAGAAACGCGAAGAGGAGCACCGGGAGCGTTTGGCTTCCATTCGGGCGCGGATACAACAATCTATCGGCGATCCTCGCCCGTCGATCTCGCTCGATGAAGCGCGCGGCGATTTCAGGCGTCATGTTGAGGCCCGCGCGAAATCAATCTCGTGAAACGCCTGACGGTCCGCTTGCGCGCCAGGGCAAACCAGGACCTTAAAGACATCTACGACTGGGTTGTTGCCGAATCCGGCTATCCGCAAATTGCCGAAAAGTTGATCGCCCGCATTTTTGATCGCTGTGAAAGTCTTGGCGAGTTTCCGATGATGGGCCGCGCACGAGATGATTTGCAGCCAGGCGTTCGAATACTGCCGTTCGAACGCATCGCCGTAATCGCCTACCGCATTCTGGCCGGTGAAGTTGAAGTGATCAACATCTTCTACGGTGGCCGCGATTATGAAGCGTTCCTGCTCGATCATGACGAGCCGCCACCGCCTCCCAAAGTGTAACGGAGGCGCGCGATGGCAGGCTCAAGCTGGTTGGAAATCAGCTGTTGAGTGCAATGGCATAAGCCTGCCTGACTGCGAGGCCGACGGGCCGAGCAGAGACGAAAGTCGGTCATAGTGATCCGGTGGTCCCGCGTGG
>CAMTWQ010000116.1:0-1071 GCA_947085465.1 uncultured Alphaproteobacteria bacterium | reverse complement strand
GGACATCGTCATCTATGACAATGAAAAGCTGAAACTGCTGCCGTCGGAAGTTGTCCATGATCTGCCGGGCAATGAATGGCGCCGGGTGGAGAGGGCCGAGGGCTACCGGCATATCCTGATCAATGGGACGGAGACCTTCACCGATGGCGTCTGCACCGGGGCGATCCCGGGCAAGCTGCTGCGCCACGGCCTGACCGAGGGGCGCTCCCGGCTTGTCGCCGCGCAGTAAGGCGGGGCCCTGAGACGAAATCAAAAGGGCGTTCGAAAGAGCGCCCTTTTTGTTTGCTGCGCCCGTGAGCGGCGATAGTTGAGGTGAGACATGCCGCTCTAAATCAAAAAATCCAACAGGAGGAACCCATGGCGCGCTTCGATACAGTTATCAAAAACGGCACGATTTTTGACGGTTTGCGCAATCCGCGCTTTGCCGGTGATATTGGCGTCAAGGATGGCGTCATCACGGAAATCGGCACGATCAACGCGGCTGATGCGCAAAAGGTGATCGACGCCGGCGGGCTGCATGTGGCGCCCGGCTTTATTGATCTGCATACGCACTATGACGCGCAACTGTTCTGGGATCCGTATCTTACCACGTCAAGCCTGCATGGCGTGACCTCGGTCGCCATCGGCAATTGCGGATTTGGTTTTGCGCCGGTAAAGCCGGCCGAGCGTGAACGCGCCATGCTGACCATGGAACGGGTTGAGGCTATTCCCCTCGCCACCATGAAGGCGGCCATGCAACCGGAATGGAATTGGGAAACCTTTCCCGAATGGCTGGATCAGCTGGAGCGCCAGCCAAAGGGCATCAACGTGCTCAGCTTCGTGCCGATCGGGCCGCTGATGATTTACGTCATGGGACTGGAGGAAAGCAAAAGCCGCGAACCTACCGAAGCCGAGATGGCCGAGATGATCCGGCTGCTGGAACTGTCGCTGGATGCGGGCGGCTGCGGCTGGACCGTGCAGCGGCTGGGGGTTGGCTACGCCTCGGTGCAGCGCGACTATGACGGCACGCCGATGGTGACTGACCTCATGTCCAACGAAACCTGTTATGCGTTCGGTGAAGTGCTGCGCAGG
>CAMTWQ010000115.1:0-3743 GCA_947085465.1 uncultured Alphaproteobacteria bacterium | reverse complement strand
GCCACGGGATCGTCACCAGCATGTTGTTCCGCTGGCGGGTCCAGCTTGGATATGGCCGCAAAGAGAAGGTGAAGTTGGCGACCGTGCGAGCTTCCGGTGCATGCAGCGCCGATGCGCTGGTGCTGCAGGATCTGCTGGCGATGCCTGATGGAATGGCGGCGTTCGAACTGCCCGGCGGACAGCGCGTCTTTGCGCCTGCCGACGCCGATCCGGAGGCAGTGCGGCGGTATGTTGTGGAACGGGAGACGGCGTCATGATGATCGTGCCCGCTGGCGTCAAGGTGCATCTGGCGTTGGGCTGTACCGATATGAGGAAGGGCACGGACGGGCAGGCCGATGCTGGTCCAGGATGCGCTGAACAAGGATTCGTTCTCGGGGCACCTCTTCGCCTTCCGCGGCAAACGCACAAGCTGATCATGCGCAGCCACTCCTGTTTACTATGGTCCGTATTGTCGAAGGCGTGGGCGCGTTAAGCATGATTCATCCTTGCTTAAAAGGTTTTGCATAACGTCGCGTATTACATTATATGGGTGGCCATGAACCGCTTCTTTGCACTTCTGTGTGTTGTTTTCTCTCTAGTGCTTGCGCCCATGGCGCATGCGGCAGGTTTGGATTCTTCTGCTTCAGGCTGCAGCATTGCAGGTCAATCTTCCGAGAAACAGGATGATGGCATGCCCGCTGGGGCGGGGCATCATTGCTGTAGCCATCGTATAGCTGATCGCGCTCCACTCGAAGTTTCAGAGATTGTACAAGAAACCTTGTCAGTCTTCACCATCACTGAACTGACCAATCTGGCCTCGATTACTGTGGGCCCACTCCTCGAACCCCCCTCTCGCGCTTAATCCGCTGACCACGGCGCACGTCGTGGCGAAGGATGCTGCATTGCATCCCGCGCCTGCTTGCGCCGTCAGTTTTGCCAATGGATACCGCGAGGACGTTTCATGTTCCAAAAATCTTTTGTGTGGCTGCTATACGTGACGCTGTCAGGCAGTCAAGCCGCCTGGGCGCAAGCGCCGGCCACTGGCAATGTCATTACACTGAATGCCGCGATTGAAAACGCGCTATCCTATTCTCCCCGGCTCAAGTCGGCCAGTTCCGGGATGCTGGCAAGTAAGGGCGAGCGCCTCCAGGCAGGACTACGGCCTAACCCTGAAGCCGGGGTTGAAGCAGAAAACCTAGTGGGCCGGGGGCCTTATAAGGGTGTGGATGCTGCTGAAACTACCTTCGGCGTTTCGCAACGGCTGGAAATCGGCGGTAAGCGTTCCGTGCGTCAGGCCGCAGCCAGCCGCGGCTATGAAATCAGCAGCCTTGAGTATGAAGCCGTACAGCTTGATCTGATCCGGGACGTCACCATCGCTTATGCAGACGCGGTTGCCGCACAGGAAGAAGTGAAGCTGGCCGAGGATCAAAAGAAGCTGGCAGGTGAAGTGCTGGAAAGCGTCTCAAGGCGCGTCTCTGCCGCTGCCGAACCTCTCATTCAGAAAAGCAAAGCCGAGGTGGCGTTGGCCACCAGTGAAATTGCCTTTAGCAGGGCGGTGCGGGAACTGGAAATAACCAAGAGAAATCTGGCGTCATTTTGGGACCAGGAGGAGGGTTCCTATAGTCTTGAAGTTGCCGATTTCCTTGCTATCCGGTCACCTGCGGCGCTCATGGATGCAGCCGCACGGCTGAGCGCAACTCCCGACATTGCGCGCCAGGACGCCGTGACGGCGCGCGCCCGGGCCATTCTGGATCTGGAACGGGCGAATGCCATTCCCGATCCCACTGTCAGCGTCGGGGTGCGTGACTTTCGCGAAACCAGAGATCAAGCGTTAATGTTCGGCGTCTCGCTGCCAATTCCAGTCTGGAACCAGAACCAGGGAAATATCGCCAGAGCCCTGCATGAAGCGCGCAGGAGTGAACACGACAAGCAGGCCTTGATGCTGGATTTAGGCAACGCGCTGACCCGCGCCGCACAGGAAATGCAGACCGCCTATGGTGAAGCCGAGAGTTTGAAAACCACTATCCTGCCTGCCGCTGAAAGAGCCTTCGCGCTGTCGCGTCAGGGTTATCAGGCAGGCAGGTTCCCTTACCTGGAAGTGCTGGACGCCCAGCGCACGCTGTTCGAGGCGCGCAGTCAACACAATGCGGCGCTTAAAAACTATCACACGCGCCGCGCCGAAGTGGAGCGGCTGACGGCGGCGCATGCACCCGAAGCGGGCGAAAAAGGAGCAAGCGATGCCGAGTAAACGTATTATCATAATAATCTCTGCAATAGCCGTCCTGTTAGGCGGCTATTGGATGTTTTCTGCGCGCAATGAAAATGGCGGCCAGCCGCCGGCAGAAACAACGTCTACGGAGGAAGGGGAAAAAGGTGGCGCGGCCGAGGGGGGAGAATTCGAACGTGGGGCGCATAATGGCAGGCTGTTAAGAAAAGACGATTTCATACTCGAAATTAGCATTTTCGAACAGGGTGTCCCGCCACAGTTTCGCGTTTATGCTTATCAGGATGGAAAACCGTTGAACCCTTCCGGGGTGCAACTGAGCATCACACTTTCCCGTTTGGGGGGTGAAGTCAACCAGTTCACTTTTACACCGCAGAATGGTTTCCTGGCCGGCAATGGCGTAGTGGAAGAGCCGCATTCTTTCGACGTGAAGGTGCAAGCTATCCGTGACGGAAAAACCTATGACTGGGCGTTTGAATCCTACGAAGGCCGCACAAAAATCAGCAAGCAAGCCTCTGAATCGGCTGGAGTGAAAACCGAACAAGCAGCAAGCGCCATTATCCGTGAAACAATTCGGCTAACCGGCCGCACCAGGCTCAATCAGAACACCACGGCGCAGGTCCGGGCCCGCTTCCCCGGCATTGTGCGCACGGTCAAGAAAGGCCCCGGCGAAACCGTGACCAGCGGCGACGTGCTGGCGACAGTGGAAAGCAATGAGAGTCTGCAAGTCTATGCGGTCAAATCCCCGATCAACGGCGTAATTCTTGTACGCAACACCAATGTCGGCGATGTGGCGGGCGAGACGCCGATGTTCACCATTACCGATACATCGGACATATGGGCAGAGTTCCATGTCTTCCCGCGCGACATCGACCGTATCAAGACCGGCCAGAACGTGCTGATCACCAGCTTTGAGGGCGGGCATACCGGCGAAGCGCCAATCACTACTCTGCTGCCTGTTGCCGAAGCGTCCAGCCAGACGGTGGTGGCGCGCGTGACATTGCCGAACCCGGAAGGATTGTGGCGAGCAGGCATGACGGTGCGCGGCGATGTGGTGACCGCTGAACGGCAGGCGCCGGTCGCGGTGAAAACCGCCGCTATACAACGCATGGAGGGCAAGACGGTAATATTCGTACAGGAGGGCGAGCAATATGAAGCGCGCGCTATCAGCATTGGCGCAAGCGACAGCGAGTGGACCCAAGTGCTGGAAGGCTTGCAGGCAGGCACACCCTATGTGAGCGAGAAAAGTTTTCAAATCAAGGCAGACATCGGCAAATCCGGCGCCGCACATGATCATTAAAAGGACAATGCCATGATTGAAAATATTTTAGCATTTTCGCTGCTGCACCGCTACATGATCGCGCTGGTCACGGCGGCGATTGCGGCGTTCGGGCTCTTCAGCCTGACAAACCTGCCGATCGACGCCGTTCCGGATATCACCAACAATCAGGTGCAGATCAATACCTCCGCCTCCGCTTTGTCGCCGGTGGAAGTGGAAAAACAGGTTACGTTCCCCGTGGAAACCGCGCTTGCGGGCATT
>CAMTWQ010000114.1:0-16299 GCA_947085465.1 uncultured Alphaproteobacteria bacterium | reverse complement strand
TGGCGCGGGCGGCGAGGCCACGGCCGCCGCCTGGGGCCTTCCCGCGGCACGGCTGCAAGCGCTGCGCGCCGCCGGTATCATCGGCCCCGACGCCACCGTCTCATGACGCCATGAGAGAAGATCACGCGATGCCGGCCGCGGACGCGGCCACCGAACCGCCCGCCCTGCCCGCCTGGGCCGAAGCGGCGCGGGCGATGCCAAACCGCAGCGGCTTCCTGGAAGTCGACGGCAGTTCCATCCACTACCTCGCCTGGGGCGACGCGGCATTGCCGCCGCTGGTCCTGGTGCACGGCAACGCGGCGAGCGCGGAGTGGTGGCGCTTCGTCGCGCCGCTGCTGGCGGCCGACCACCACGTGATCGCACCGGACCTGGGCGGCATGGGCGACAGCAACCATTGCGGCCGCTACGCGCGCGAACGCTATGCCGAGCAGGTGATGGCGGTCGCCGGCGCGCTAGCCCCCGGCCGGCCGCCGGTGGTGGTCGGCCACAGCCTGGGCGGCTACGTGGCGATCATGGCCGGCTGCGCGCACGGCGAGCGCATGGCGGGGCTCGTGGTGCTCGACTCCCCGCCGCGCGAGGTGGACGGCGCCACCTTCTCCTCCTACGTGCAGTCCAGCCCCGTGCCGCGCATCTACCCGGACCGCGCGAGTGCGCTGCGCCGCTTCAGGGTGCTGCCCGACCAGCCGGTCAACTGCGGCTTCTACCTCGAACACATCGCGCAGACGGCGATCAGGCCGGAGGCCGGCGGCTGGCGCTGGAAATTCGACCCCGCCGCGCTCACGCATCCGCGCCGCCTGGACTACGTGGACGACCTTCTGCGCATGCGCTGCCCGGTGGCCCTGATGTGGGGCGGGCTGAGCGAGCGCTTCGGCGCATGGGAGCGCCAGGTGAGTCGTGAGCAGTTCGACGGCCGGCTGCCGCTGGTGGAGATCCCCAACGCGCGGCACCACATCATGCTGGACGAACCGCTCGCCCTTGTCGCGGCGTTGCGGGCGCAACTGGCCAGCTGGAAGGCCGCCCGCACGGGCTGATCGGCGCCGACGTCGACTACTCGAAAGCAGGACGAACGATGGATTTCGCCAAGGAATACGTGGAGCGCTACCTGCGCGAGGTGATGGTCCTGCGCATCGCGCCAGTCAGCCCGCACCTGGCGCTGTGCAACATCCCCGAGAAGGTGCTCGGGCTGCCGAAGTCCTACTGAGGAAGGCGGCCCCGCCGTGCGGGGCCGCGGCGCCTCACTCCAGGGTGGCGCCCGACGCCTTGATGATCGGCTCCCACTTCTCGCGCTCCCTCTTCAGGAGACGCGTGAAGTCGGCGGCCGTTCCGCCGATGGGAATCAGGCCCGCCTCGGTGAACTGCTGCTGCAGCGCCGGCACCTTCATCGCAGCGACCGCGGCGCGCTGCAGCTTCTCGATCACCGGCGCCGGCGTGTGGGCCGGCGCCAGCAGGCCGCCGTAGATCTCCACCTCGTAGCCGGGCACGCCGGCTTCCGCGATCGTCGGCAGCTCGGGGAACATCCGGGAACGGTAAGGGTTGGCCGCGGCAATCGCCCGCACCTTGCCGCCCTTGATCAACTGCGCCGCCACAGCCGTCGAGACGATCGCCGCGTCCACGCGCTCACCCACCAGGTCCAGCATGGCGGGACTCTCGCCCTTGTAAGGCACGTGCGTGAGGTCGGTGCGCGTCACGGACTTGAACAGCTCCATCGCCAGGTGCTGCGGCCCGCCCGAACCGGAGGATGCATAGCTCAGCTTGCGGTCCTTGGCCAGTTGCACGAACTCCTGCACGTTGCGCGCCGGCAGGCCATTGCGCACCACCAGCAGGTGGTCGTAGGTGACCACGTGGCTGATCGCCTGCAGGTCCTTGTCGACCTTGTACGAGAGCTTCGGATCCATGATCGGCCGCAACGTGAGGTTGCCCGCGCCGCCGAACACCAGCGTGTAGCCGTCCGCCGGCGACTTGGCCACCATGTCGGTCCCGATGACGCCGGCGACGCCGGGCTTGTTCTCCACGATCACGCCCTGCCCGAGCAGCTTCGCCATCTCGCCGGCCAGCAGCCGCGCCGACACATCGGTGGCCCCGCCGGGCGGGTACGGCACGACGACGCGCACGGCTTTCTCGGGATAGGTGGACTGCGCGAGCGCCGGGAGGGACACGCCCAGCGAGCAGGTCGCGACGAGTGCGACTAGAGCGGGGAAGTGGCGTCGCTGCATTGCGATGTCCTTGAGTTGGTTGCGATTCTTGGAAGATGATAGCGCGCTAATTTCGTTATGACCATCCTAATTTCGTTCGGGAAAACCCGCACCCCGGGCAGGTACGCTTGCCGCAGCCAACAGGGATGCGATGACGAACTTCATCGATTCCGCGCAAGACGGGCCGGTGGTCACGCTGACCATGAACAAGCCGCATGCCCGCAGTTCGCTCACCGGCAACATCGGCGTCGCCAGCTTCCAGGCCGCGACCGAGCGCATCCACGCCGACGCGAGCGTCCGGGCGCTCATCCTCACCAGCGTGGGGGCGGCCTTCTCACGGCAAGGAACCTCTATGACCCCAAGCGTAGAAGTAAGCCATAAGATGCTGCGCTTCGTTGGCGCGGAGCGCACTGGCAGCGCGTGGCATGCGCGGGAGTGGATATGCGAACTGGCTTGAACAGGGCTTGGCCAGTTACGGCCTCACAGACGTCCTGTGCCGCCCCTGAGAACAGGGAGCGGACGCCTTCTTGGCTGGATCCATGGCCTGACTTTGAACTGCGCCACGTGCAGGAAGGACGGTGCGAGTGAATGCCGCCAAGCTCCTGTCGGCGCGACGCACCCCTGCACAGGCCTGAAACGCTGTGGTTGCACGGACCTGCTTGGAAGGTGGCGGGCCCGCGGGGGCGACCCCCTGGACCACGCCGACTTCGCTCATTACAAGCGGATCATGACGCACCCGGAGAATTTCTCCCGCGTGTTTGCCTCGGGCTTCGACGATCCCCAGGAGCTCGCAACGCTCATCGACCGAGCGGGGCGTCTGCGCGCCGCATCGCACCACGGCCGCTCATTCTCTGAAGAAGACTTGCGAGAGCTTCGCGTGACCTGGCGCACGCTGCAGACCGGCCTCGAAAACCTGATTGAGCCCTACGACGACGCGAAGTTCGATGAATAGGCCGATTCGGGTTGCGATCGTGGACGACCACCTCATCGTGCGGCAAGGACTCCGTGACTACTGGCTGAATTCATGGACATCGAGTGGGTGGGCGACGCTGCGGACGGAGTTGCGGCTCTCCACGCGCAAGGGTCTGCATAAGAACTACGCGAAATACGTCCGGGAGTTCAGTAGGGCGGGCTTCGTCGTTGACACCGAGTCGCTCTCGCGCAGCCGCCGCTGCAGCCCGGCGGTCTGCGAGTTCATCTCCGAGAAGCTCGGTATCCGATCCAGACGCATTCCAAGCGGCCGGCGCGCATCATGACCGTCGTCCAAAGGCGAGGACCACTACTACGAGATCTGCGGGTGCTCAACGCGTCAACGCTGGCTAAGGATTTATCCGTAAATAATATTGACCGGCAGCCTGATCTTGCGCAGGACGATGATGGCTGCGGCCAAATGGTTGAGCGCGAGGAAGGTGTGCTCGAGCTTCTCGTAGCGCACCAGGAGCTTCCTGAACCGGTTGAACCAGCCATGGCAGGCTTCGACCACCCAGCGGCGCGCCTTTTTCCCGGGGTCTCGTTTCTTCTGATCGGCTTCGCTCTTTCGGCCCACCACATGCGGGATGTAGCCATGGGCCAGGATGATCCTCATGGCGTTCCTGCCCCGGTACCCGGCGTCAGCGCACAAGTGCTTGGAGCGGCGCTGCTGGGGAAGCGGGCGCTTGACCACGATGGCGTCCAGCACGGCCTCGAGCTGCGTCACATCATGCGCGTTGGCTCCTGTCACGACGAGCGACAAGGGGACCCCACGCCCGTCCACCAGAAGGTGGCGCTTGCTGCCTTTTTTTCCCCCGATCCGTCGGGTTGCGCCCCACCGCCTCCTGGGCCAGGGGCGCCTTGAACATCGCTCCATCAATACTCTGCCATCTCCAGGCGATGCCTTCGAGGTCGTCGTACTCGGCCAGGCCCGCTTTCCACAGGGCCTCGAAGAAGCCGGCCCTGGACCATTGCATGAATTTGTGGTGCACCGCGCTCGCACTGCCGAAGCGCTCGGCTGGCAGCGCCCTCCACTGGCAGCCCGTCCTGAGCACATAGACGATGGCCTCGAACACCAGCCGGGGTGCCTTCGGGGGACGCCCCGCGCCTGCGCGGCGCAGGTACTCTTTGTTCGGATCTCGCCCGGGCTGCGGCACCAGTGGCCCCACTCGCTTCCGAAACTCATCCGTCACCGCCCATGAATCGGCGTGGGCCTTGGTCATTGCGCTCATCCTTCGCCGATCACAACTCGGTTCGGGGCGTAGTTTATTCAATTTAAGGATAAATCCTTAAGCTGATCCGCGGACCCGGCCCAAACGCGGTTCTTAGAACACGGCACAACCGTTGACGTTGATGCTAAATCGTGTCCTCTGTGTCGTGTCTGATACTTTTCCTGATCGCCATACTTTCCTCGCAGGCTGCCGCGAAAGCCTCGACTAGCTCCGGCTTTACGAACAAGCCACCGCCGTCGCTGCACTGGATGTCGTCCGGATACTGAAAGTACGCAAAGTATGCAAAGCGGTGGTGGCGGTGCCGATCGCGAGCTGCAGAACGAGCGGACGTACTAGCTGCTCATTCACCGTTGCTTAAGCCCTTATCGCCGGCTCGATGCAGTTAATTTAGCTTCGAGTTCTTGTATTTTTTTCCGAAGTTGATCGGCTTCGGCCTGCGCCGCTTCAAGCGTATTTTTCACTTCCCGATAGCTTGCTCTTCGGGACAAACCACTATTTGATTGCGCTCGCGAAACGTAAGGCAACAGTGATTCCCAATTTCTCTGACCCATCGACGTTGCGACTGTGCGAGCGATTGATTCAGTGCTCGTATCCATGCCTTTTTCCAAGAGATCGCTGATCACAGCGTCTACTTTTTCCCCGGCATAAAGGCGCCTCATTGAATGATAAGCGGCCCCCTTCTTGGCGCCCGCCGAACGCGCAGCACCAGAGAAAATGCGGGTAATTGCGCCATCTGTCAGCGGCTTACCGGTTTTCTCTGAAAGGAACAGTTGCCCGGAAAAGTTTGCAAGCTTCTTCTCATCCAAGAACCTTTCAAGCGGACCCTCAGCGAATTCGACAACTCGCAATGCAAGCCAAGTCGGAAAGTCGAATTCGTTGTCGTAACCAAATTTTTGGCGCACTGGCAAGACCTTGATAGCGTCGGCATCAACATTTCTTATTATTTCTGGATCGAATTGGTCAACTCGAAGTGAATTCACGGAGCCTCTTCTGAATCCTATCTCCGCACCAATGTCCGCCATCAATGCATTTCTTTCCCGAACGTACTCCGACTGTTTTGCATTCATAAATCGCTCAACCATCGTCTCTTGCTGTGAGCGAGAAACGACTGGCTTTAAAAGATGGCGATCAGAGCTCGCGCTTCTTTTAAAGAGTAAAGGACAGACGGCCAGAATGGACGTCGTTCTTTTCTCCGCTTTCCTAACCTGCTCCGCCAAGGTACTTACGCACGAATTAACTCGAGCAGCAACTGGTCCGACGGCCCCCGACCGAATTCGCTTATTGTCTTGCAGCCACAGCAGCCATTTGTAAACGCAACGAAGCTTTTTGTTAACAGTATCTTCGGCGTAGCTTTCCTTGCGGAACGATTTGGGATTTGCCATCACCAAAGCTTTCTCCGAATCACGAAACTTTGTCAGCACCTGATCTGTGACATCGTTTAGCATCACACCGTGGCGATCAAGATAGCGCCTAAAAACGACTAAGTTTAATAGTATTCCGTGCGCTGTTATTTTTGCAAGACCGAGTTTGTCAAGCAAATAAAGTCCGTAATCAGTAAGCTCTTGATCAACTTTTCCGGAAAGCACGTCGTAGATTAGAAACGCGTCAGCAGCTTTAACGTCGCTACACCAACGTTGTAAATCAGTCTTTCGATGCATCGCGCGCCACCCTTAAGGACGTCACTTTGGGTGCTGTGTGTGCGACTTCACTTATTTGTTTGCGAAGTGCCGCAACCTCCTCATTCTTTTGTTCGATAACTAGGAGCATCTCTCTTCTGTTTGTGGCCTCGACATTCTTGAGGTTTGCAACTTCTTCTTGTAGCTGCCTCACCGTACGCAAGTAACCAATCGCTTCGGCCTCTGCGATGCCTCGCAAAACTTCGGCGAACTTTAGCTGCCGTTTCAGGCCGGCCATTGACTCCAGCTTGGATGGTGTCGAGGTAGCTTGCAGCTTCAACGCTCTTGTGGACGCCACAATCAAGTTGGCACGCTTCAACAAGCTGCTTACACCCGAGAGGGTTTCAGAGGCGTTGCTCTTGAAACTAGCTGTCGGCAGATCCAAGCCCGTGGGGATCGCCTTAGCGTCCCATTGATTGAAAGCACGAAGAGACTTCGGAAGGACTTTGCGAATCTCGTCCGCAAGCCCCTTCTCGTTTTTCTCACACATCCTTAATAGCATAGTTGCGAAAGACAATTTGCACTCAATGTTCGTCACTGCACGGTGATGATTATCGGAAGCGACTGTCGGCTTACGAGGCTTTTGCACGATAGTCACGCCGTGGCTCCCAAACGCTTCTCGTGGAAAGTTATCACCTTGTCCAAGTTGGTGAGATCTTGGCTATGCTTGTTCCGAAGCATTCCAGCAGGCAATTCAGAAAGGCGGGCGCTAATCCAGAGCTTCTCGCGTTTCAGGCCTTCTACGTGTCCTGCTGACGCTCTGTGGAATGGGCATTTATGACAGGTCTCCGGCGAGGCCTTTGCGCGATCGAGGACGCCATTCTTCTCATCGAAGCAGCGCGCGATCCGCGCGCGCTTTTCGGTCGGAGCCCCGCAGTCTCCGTGTGGGTAGGGTCGCAGCGTCTGTCCGCGGCTTTCAACAGCCAATACAAGAGCGTCAACCTTCTTCACGATGTCTAATGAGGCATAGTCAAGACGCCCGCTGAGCTTTTGATGAAACTTCAGCATTAACCTAGAAAGGCCTCCTGAGGTTTTATTGGTGCCTGCAAGCAAGTCAGAAACAAATTGATGAAGCTTTTCATGCGCGACTAGCTTTAACTCTGCATCAAGGCCGAATTGTTCCTTCTGCATTAAAAGGTTAACGCGCTCTGATGGCGGGCCAAATCGCTCTAATTTCACTCTACCGTCGGCTTTGGAGGGATTTGTAAGATAAGTGATTGTTTCATTCACACCACTTGCGACGTGATCTAGCTGAAAGCTTACCGCCATAAGCTCTGAATTCTCGTAACGGTAATGCATTATTAGCGCGTAGGCTCTTCGTAGCATGTGCGGTCGAACGTGCCAGGAAGCATCTGCTCCCATTGCTCTGATGAAGAAAAATCTCGATGCACCATCCAATCCTGCATTAAAGACAAACCATTTCGGTGTAGTCTCCCTTGGCGCGTCAAATTGCGGAATTTGGCACACCTTTCTTTCTTTTGGATGGCCTCCCTCGCCACTAACCCAACCTCTTTGGATGCGTAGCTCAATCGCTAGTTTTGACATCTCCTTCAAGATACCAATGGCATCAACAGTACCTTTATTTACAAAGAACTTCTTGTAATCTTTACGGTACTTTTCAAGGTAGAAGTCGCATTCATAAAGTCCGAGGGCGGGGTCGAACGGTTGGAGCGCGTCATAGTAAAGACCGTACATGGGATCGACAATTTCTCCCGCTCGTCTGGCGTTATAGAACCCAATCACAATAAAGCACGCATCGAACAGTGCCTGCGCCAGTTGACGAACCGACAATTCTTCCGAATGAGCGTATGCGGCTCGCCGCAGCACGACGTCATTTACGTTAAGCAAGTTGAGGATTTCTTGCTTTTTCGTCGAATGCGCGAGAACTTTTCTCAACTGGTTTTGCTCGGCTTGGAGATCGGGTGCTTGTCCTGCAACTGTGCTCATCTCTTTGAACAGCTCAAGGATGGGTTTGCTGTGGGAGTAAATCCACTTATTAGCCTCTTTGAGAAGCTGGCCAACTTCTTCCGGCGCTAAATTCGAGGTGCGCCCCCCTGGTCGTCCGTGCTTCTTGCTTTGCTTGAACGAATTTTCGAAAGGAGTGAACCTAAGGCCCGAAGGGCCTGGAACATCTGCGAGCAGGTTGATCCACCCCATCGTTTGTCGAAGCAATGACTGCCCCATGCCCTGAGACGAATTACTTACACTTCCTTTCTTCAGCGTTAGTGAGAGTGCAATTTCAACCAGCCTTGCATTCCCCGCAAATTCTTTAACGTTTACGTTTGAGCCGAGAGCAGCAAAGAACTCGTTAGAAATTCCCCCAGATTTGTTTACGAAGCGCATTGCGCTCTCTACATGTGTTTGCTGAAGCAGTGAATGAGCGCGAGACTCAAGCTGCAATGCCTTTTGCCACCCCCCTGAAGAAAGCAATTCGCGTAGAGCCATGGCATTTTCTTCCGTCCAATCAGAAATTTTAAACGCACCATGGAGCCACCCAAACTCGAACAATTTTGCCATGCAATTAACAATACTTCTAATGTTCAGTTCAGTGGACTTTGATTCCCCGGTACGAGTCAGATAGACCCGAACGGCGCCGATAATGGCGTCCGTTAAGTCTGGTCGATCGATCACGCGCGTGCCTTGGGGCGCCCATGCAGTTGGAGGCAGACGGAGTTCATCGAGCGGGACGATGAAAATGCCAGATGCGTCAGATCTCCTTTGGCTCTGGATGGTTAAGCTCGTACCATTAAAGACCACGCGCTTGTCAATGGAAGCCCTTTTGGCGTGTTCATCTGCTTCAAACGCTCTCAATTGGCTAAATCCACGCATTTTCGTCTCCTTCAATTTTCATTTCAATTGCCTTTAGGCGCGATCGATGAGGGCCCTTATTCACAATGTGAAGAATGGCTTGGTTGAATACGAGTGCCGTCAAATGCACCGCAACAAAGCGATCTGCATTCTCGTGGACAAGCTTGGTCCAATAGCTTTGATAAAAGCGGCGCGTTCGAACCGCTGCTTCAAGACTCTCTTCTGTGATTATCACTGTACGATTGCTACATCCGTCTCCAGCGTGGCATGAACGTCCTATGCATGTGCCGTTCAGCAAATCTGTTTCAACGGGAGGCAAAGCTGGATTGACACAAGAGCTGCCGTCCCCAATCGGCGCATACAATTTTCTGTGTATGTTGAACTCCACTCGACGTTCGGGAGTATCAATTTCGTAATCGACTTTAACTCCTAAGTCGAGCCGACGTTGAAACTCGTAATTGATGGAACTCCAAATTCGGTTGAAGATTTCCTGATCAAGATAGTGTCCAGTGGTTGAAATCCCCAGATGCCCAGCCGTATGCTGAGCTGCGTTTAATCCTCCAGCTCCTAGGGCGATCAGAGATAGGCCTTGTGTTCTTACCTGTTCTAGGGAAAACGCTGGCAACCCATGATGCTTCGTGAATTCTCTGAGCGCAGATCCCCACCCGACGTAAGCGAGAGGCTCTGGTGCGTTCTGAATACTGACTGGGTTGAGCCACAAGCGATTCTCATCCTTCGGCAGCCATTTGTTGCAAGCCATCCATGCATGCCGCCTTAGAAGAAATTGCAATGCCTTCCAGGGCACTAATTGCTCTTTCTTAAGTTCGACAATTGGGCTGCTGTCACCAGTCCTGGATTTAAACGCTTGCAAAGTGTAATGATCGTCGACAGCAGTTATGCCGTCGAAATCGAGATCCAGCACCGTATTGGAGTTCCACACGGTATGGCATTGCAGCGCGAGCAGCACGGAAAGCATGACACGTTGCGATCCGATCTCTCGAACGAAAAGTTCGATCAATCTATAGCGCGGTAATTTCTGATTGAGGGCGTGGTCAACATAATCCATCACTATCCCGAAACCTGGCGTGCAGATCGGTTTTTTGCCCTGTGCCAGCCAGAAAGAAGGTTCGTTCAGAACCATGAAGTACGTTGAAGCTAACTTGGATGGTGAAGCTTGTCGGACCCATTCTGGAATGACTTTCCCATCGCCCTGTATCAATGCGATAAGCAAGGGTTTAAGGGAAGAATCTGGTTCATTAAGGAGCACCTTCAACCTGCTCCAAATCATTTCGTGGCGATCTAACTCAATTTGACAGGCAGCAATCACGTCATCCAAGTCCTTTGTTCTTTGCTGCAACTCGTTTGCTTTAAGTTCCCTAAGGTTTTCATGAGGTGTTGCGCCTGAGGGAAACCTCCGAACCTTACCTTCCGCAGACGGCAAGTCACTGATCAGTCCGCGCGGAGCAGAGCGCTTGATTTGGAAGCGACTCTTGTACATTAATGGGATTCGATCCGCTTTAGGAATGCCGAGGGCAATCATGCCGTTGGTCATCCAAAGTCGAAGGCGACCTGCTCTGCGGGCTAACATAGTGGCTTCAAATCCGCATTTGCCCAAGGCCGTCTCCATGGCTTCTATTGCCGAAATACCTTTGTGAACGTCCATTTTGGACAGACTAGTATTTGCTGCTGCGCACCAAGCTGAGTCGTTTAAAATAGCGGATAGCGTTGAAAGCACCACTTGAACCTGCTGATCTTGCTCCGGGACAAGAATGCTGAGTGTTGCTCTTTTTTGAAGGACGTCGAAAAGCCATCCGTTGATGTCTAAACCGGCGCCGCTGATGTCAAGAATCCGCTTTGGCAGGTACACCCGCTTGTGCAGCTTGTGCTGAGTATGAAAAGTCAAATTCATCTGAGTCTTTCTGCGCGGCTTTCACCTTCACTTGGCAAGTGCCAGTAACTCTTCGCATGCTGGGGTCCAGCGGGCGGCTCCCCGCAGTACGGCCGGACCCCTTCTCACTCCTGTCCTACCCGAACGTGCTCAAGGTACCATGCGGCCTGATCCTTTTGTACATGGGCGTTCCCGTACTCCGATCATTTTCAATACTACATTGACCAGTACCGTAAACCTTGCACCGGCCGATCTGCCCAAGGACTCGGGGCGCTTTGACCTGCCGATTGCCCTGGGCATCCTGGCCGCCAGCGGACAGATCGACGCCAGCCGCCTGGCCGGCCATGAGTTCGCCGGCGAGCTGTCGCTGTCCGGGCAATTGCGCCCTGTGCGCGGCGCACTCGCCACCAGCCTGGCGCTGCGCGCCCACCAGGTAGCGGTGCGGCTGGTGTTGCCACCGGGCAGCGCCGAAGAAGCCGCCCTGGTGCCCGGCGCGCAGGTTTACCGCGCGCGCCACCTGCTGGATGTCGTGCGGCAGTTCCTGCCGGCAGGCGGCCAGGAGTCCACCGACGACACCGCTGTCACGGACGAGGGCTGGTGCCTGCTGCAGCCCGCACCGCTGGCCACGCAAGCGGTCTATGCCGATCTTTCGGACGTCAAGGGCCAGGCCGCCGCCAAACGCGCGCTCGAAATCGCGGCCGCCGGTGGGCACAGCCTGCTGATGATGGGCCCGCCCGGTTCGGGCAAGTCCATGCTCGCCCAGCGCTTTGCCGGGCTGCTGCCAGCCATGACGATGGAAGAGGCCCTGGAAAGTGCGGCCGTGGCCAGCCTGGCGGGTCGCTTCGCTGCCGGGCAATGGGCGCAGCGACCCACCAGCCAGCCCCACCACACGGCATCGGCCGTGGCGCTTGTGAGGTTTCAAATTAATTGAGACATTCTTAAAATACGTGAGATTGATCTGTCTGCGACTGAGGCGTGTACGGATCTCCTCGCTCGTCAGATCTACCAGCAGTTGCCGGCTGCGAGCACCGGACATGACGTATCGCTAAACCAATTTAGGTTGATTCCTTTTGCCGCACCTCGTGACCATCTCAACGACGTAGTTAATTTTCTTGAGCCACATCTCGATCAGAAGCTAACGTCGCCGCTAGGCCGCAATCTTCGTCCTGATATTTCAGGTAGGAGGCTTGAGGGGGCCGCATCCAATTGAGCCAAGCTGAGACGTACGGTCTCTATCGGGAACCCGACGTACAGGCCATCCATGTACACCCGATTCCAGTACATGCGCTCGATACAGGCAAAAAGTTTCTCCCACCGATAGCGCAGTGGCCGATAGGTATAGAGGATGCGCGGGAAGATGTCATACGCACAGGCCGACGGCAAATAGTGCTGCGCGTCGTCCTCCATCTCTTCTCCCTTCCTCGCCAAGCAAAGTAAGGCAATGAAAGCATCGAGAGAGCGACGGTTTCGAACTCCAAGAATCTGTGTCCGTGTAGGTGGCGAGTGGTTGAAACGACTAGGCCGAATACCGCATGGCTCGTGAAACAGGCTCCGTCGAACGTTTGTAGATCTGTTCTCCAGCAACCGAAGTAGGCGCGACATCGGCGGAGCTTGTGGAGCAAGCAGTTCCCACAAGGGAAGATCACGCCAAAAGGCAAGCTTCACAGCTCCCGCTGTTCGCGCATGAATGTGCACCACCGAAATATCGTGGGGGGGGGCCAGGCCGCAATATGGGTGGGTTGCCATCATGTAACATCTTGTGTACAAATGGGCGTCGTTGACCCATCCAGGGAAAAGATACATGACGGGCTTTTTTACGCAAATCGAAGACACAGAAGAAGTGCGCCAAGGCGACATCATCCGCAAGCTCGACCCCAAGACCGGCGAAGCAGAGAAGCTAGGAATCGTGATCACGGCCGATTGCGATATCGCCCAAAGGAAAGTCGGCGAACGGTACACCTGGCTGGAAATCGTCCCCATGGCAGCCTATATCGAAGGCCACTGGGCGCAGGAGCAGTTGCGCAAGCTCTCCGAGAAGCGTTCCAAGGCGATATGCGAGCAGCTCAATGGCCAGATCCGCAAACTGCAGCCTGGCCTTTCGGCACTGACACATGAGTCACTGGTGCAATGGCTGCGCAGCAAGACTGCAGAAGAAATTATGGCGAGCGCCACCGGCCAGGTGCCAGCCGCAGATAGCAAGCAGCTGCGCGATCTCCAGGGCTTCGCGCTCACGGTGAGCGCCGACGAAACCCAGAGCGCTTTCAGCCGTCTAAAAGCTGCCTGGACACTCTTCGGCCACGAAGAGAATAGACAGCAGGAAAGCGTGCGCAATGCCTTCAAGGACGGCGGCGGCTTCCAGGACTATTTCGTGCTTCCGGAGCTGCCCCGACAAACTGGTCTCGGCTTTGTAGTGATGCTGCGCTCGATGTGGACCATCATGGCCCCCGACCTATATCTCACGGAGCAGGACGCGCGCATCCATAACCGCCCGGATGCTTTTCATCGCTTGGGGCGCCTCAACGACGGCATCCGCTTTTCGATCACTCAAAAGCTGGCATTCCTGTTCTCTCGCATCGGCATGCCCGAGGCCTTCGAATCCGCCTGCGAAACAGCGACCGAACTCACGGTCGAGGCATTCTTCAAGAAACACTTGCAGAAGGCATGACCATGACGACCGTATCCGCCCTCGTTATTGACCAGAAGGCCATCAGCATCCTGGACCGGGCATTCGTAGAGGATGCCTGGCTGCAGGAATTCGAAGTGCCGCAGAACACCGATGGTCTGCGCCGTGTGAAATCGAACGACATCGTCTACCTGCTGTCCGCGGATGCTGATCTGGATGATGGCTACCTAGTCATCAACACTGCAATGTTCGCCGCTGCGGCCGGGCTCGCCAAACCATGCACGGCCTTTGAGCGGGTGATCCGCGTGGCGTTGCGTCACTTCGACCGCGGCATTGCGATTCCCATCAAGTGGCAGCCGTATCACGTCGGCTCCCTGATTTCCGTTTACGCACAATCCTCTCGGGACGCCAGGCAACGGGTCTACTTCGACCAATCACCAGATGACACCGGCAATCTCTACGCGTTTGCCGTCACCAGCAACCCCGAAGACCTGCATGAAGTGCCGGAGGACCATGCGCTGTATCAGCGCGCGATAGAAGGCATCTGCGATGCCCTGCTGACGGCCCCTACGGTCGCGCCACCCGTCGGCAACTTCGGCGTCCTGCTGTCGGAGCCCCTGGGCGTCCGGCTGGCGAGTGCGGGGACATTGCAGGAGTGGTACGAGCAGCGCCTGAACCGCGAGCAACGTGCATTTGTCGATCAGCCGCATGACCGGCCTGTGCGGCTGCGTGGCGCCGCCGGCACCGGCAAGACGCAGTCGATGGTGGTGAAGTGCCTGCGCGATCTGTACGCCAGCGCGGACGGCGACAAAGCCTTCGCATTCTTGACCCACAGCTCGGCATTGGCCCATACAGTCGTGCGGGGTATGTTCCATGCATTGGACCCCACGGAACGCTGGGCGTCATTGAAGACACCCTCCGGGCAACCCAGGTTGTGGATCGGCACGATCTACGAGCTGGCGCAGGAGAAGCTGGGCTACGAGAAAAAGGGCTTGAAGCCCTTATCGCTGGATGGCTGTGATGGACGCGAGTACCAGCGGATCCTCATCGAGCAGGCCATCGGCCAGGTCGTGCAGGATCCCCGTATCGTTCTGGACCTGTTCCCCGGCTGTCCGGATTTTCTGGAGCGCCTGAAGAATCGCGCCGAAGACGCATCGCTCATTAACGAACTCATGAACGAGTTTGCCTGTGTGCTGGACCTGGAATCAATCAAGAAGGACACCCACGAGGCCAACCGCTATGCGCGAGGCTCCAGGGAGGCCTGGCAGATGGTCCTGCCAAGCGAAGCCCACCGTCGCGTGGTCCTGGAGATTCACGATATCTATCGTGCGCTACTGCGGACGCAGAAGATGCTGGGCATGGACCAGATGGTCGCTGACTTCGACGGCTACCTCGGCACGCACGAGTGGGGGGCCCTGCGTGAGCGCGATGGCTTTGACCTAGTGTTCGTGGACGAGTACCACTACTTCACCCGCGTCGAGGCTATGTTGCTCCACAACCTGTTCAAGACGCGGGCGCAGGTCGGCGGCCGCTGGCCCTTGCTCATGGCCTACGACATCAAGCAGGGCACCAACGACATCGCGATCAGCGGCGGGATGGATAGGTTCCGAAACCCGGGCGTCGGCGAATCCGTGCTGACCGAACTCAAGCAGGTCTATCGCTCGACGCCCCAGATCACGGCGTTCCTGCGCGACCTCGATGCTTCTTTCCCGGCCATGGACCTTGAGGGCGAATACGCGACCTACGTGGCTGAGTCGCGGCAGGAGGACGGCGAAACGCCGACCCTGACCGTCTACGAAACCGACATCAAGCTGGTCGATGGCGTCTTTGAGCAAGCCACCCGCATGGCGCGCGACATCGATGGCGGCGGCAGCCAGGTGGCTGTGCTGTGCCTGAGCGAAGCGCTGTTCGACAAGATCCGCCTTGCCGGCCGCGTTCGGGACAAATTCGTGCCGATCACCACGCGCGATGACCTTAAGGAACTGCGTTACGCCAAGAGCAAATGCGTCTTCAGCATGCCGGAATTTGTGGCCGGACTGCAGTTCCACACCGTGATCCTGATCCATGCCAATAGTGCGGACTACGACGAAAACCAGGGCCTGGGCACGCGCCGGCGCTATGTGTCGCGCGTCTACCTCGGCGCCAGCCGGGCTGCGCGCAAAATCATGCTGTCGAGCTCCAAAGAACAAGGCGGGCCCTGCCAATTGTTGGACGTGCCGTTGGCCAACAATACCTTGCTGCGCGCCAGCTGAACCAAGCCGTACTGCGGCAAGACGACATCAAGGCCTGCCGGGACACCCGCCAGGCTCCATCAGGCAGCCAGTGCACTGGCGCTGACCCCAAGCAGCTCCGGGCGAAGCCAGGTGCCCTCGGTACGAGTCGGCGCCAAGACGCGGACTACAGAGATCTACGCAGAGAGCCCGCTGTAGGGGTGATCCTTCGGCTCAAGCAGCGGCCTTCGGCGAAGGGCAGTTGCTCATGACCGCATCGCACAGGCTTTGCCGTGGATACAGCCGGCTGCTCGTAATCGTGAGACTGTACGCAGCTACTTTGGTGAGCGCCTTGCAGGGATCATGGAGGGGGCCGTTCACGGGCTGTCCGAACCCTCCACCACCAATGACTCTGTCACTGGGACGGTTGTTCGAGTGTTGGCAGGACGACGTCCTGCATGCGTATTTGGGGAGGAAGGTTTCACGACCTGCGGTCGGGGAGCACCGCCATCTCAATGTCGTAGTGCCAGCCGAGCGTCGCGACCTACCGGCGCCTTTGTTCGGGGTCTCCTCGTTTTCAGTGCAATAAGTGACGGTACGAAAAGCTAGCACTGGCGCGGAGGTGGTGTTGGTAGATCGTTGATTTCATTGACTTTCCTGTTCACTTTCAAATCTGCGATTCGTGGCGTCAAACCGTGGTC
>CAMTWQ010000113.1:0-50787 GCA_947085465.1 uncultured Alphaproteobacteria bacterium | reverse complement strand
GCTTACCCGGATTTTCCCGGCTTCCGCCATCGGCTATCTGACATACGTCAGAAAATAGAAGACTCTCGCGAATACAGGAAAGACCGCAATAACATATACGCTTCCATGGAGCCGAATGAATTTACGGTACTCATCAATGACTACCGGCTAATTCAAGAGGCAGAACCAATCATGACTGCTTTGGCAGAAGAAGAAAGAATAAAATACGAACGTAACGAAGTTATCACTAAACGTGGCGTCAAGGTTGCTATCTTCAGCGTCATTGTTGCTATCATCAGTGTCATTGTTGCCACGATTGCCACCCTTTATCCTGAAAAAATTACACAGGTTATTGGTGAGGTTTGTGAATATAGCAATTCACCAGATTTACCCCCGCCTTTGCCTCCTGCTATAGAGGGTGTTATGCCGAAGCGGTGAAACACTGGGGGGATATGTCCGACATCAAAATCGTAATCGTAGGCGCGGCGGGGCGGATGGGGCGCACGCTGGTGCGCCAGGTTGCGCAAACGCCGGGCTGCGTGCTGGCGGGCGCCAGCGAAACCGCTGGCTCGGAATTTCTCGGGCGCGATGCAGGAACCCTTGCCGGCATTGATGCGCTGGGCGTTGCGATCACCGATGATCCGTTGCCGCTGATAGCGGGCGCCAATGCGGTGCTGGATTTCACCGCGCCCGATGCAGCCGTTGCCCATGCGGGCCTGTGCGCGCAAGCCCGCATCGTACATGTGATCGGAACCACCGGCCTTAGCGCGCAACACGAGGCGGCGATAAAGGCTGCTGCCCGCCACGCCATCATCATCAAGGCGGGTAATATGTCGCTGGGCGTCACCATTCTGGCGCAACTCACCAAACAGGTGGCGGCGCTGCTCGATGACGCCTTCGATATTGAAATTCTGGAAATGCACCACCGGCACAAGATAGACGCGCCAAGCGGCACCGCCTTGCTGCTGGGTGAAGCGGCGGCAGAGGGGCGCAAGGTGAAACTGTCAGAAGTATCTGCGCGCGGCCGCGATGGCGTCACCGGCGCGCGCAGGCCCGGCGATATCGGTTTTGCCGTGCTGCGCGGCGGCGAGATTGTCGGCGAACACAGTGTGATGTTTGCCGCCGGCGATGAAATCATCGAGCTGCGCCACCGGGCGTTTGACCGGTCGCTGTTTGCGCGCGGCGCATTGCGGGCGGCAATCTGGGGCCAGGGCAAAAAGCCCGGCCTGTACGCCATGGCCGATGTGCTGGGCTTTAACGATGGCTGATTAAGCGAAGCGCTGATTACGCTGGCGCGCCAGCGCCTGGCGCAGCGCATCGGCGAATTCGTGCCGCTCGCCCACGCTGAGAAAATCCCCAAACACCAGATATTTGCCGTGCGAGCGCACCGCCAGCAAAGGTTGGCTCGGGGTTTTTTTGATCAGTTCAACCTGCGCCCAATAAGGCTGAAAGTTCCAGCACAATATCCGCCCGTCCGGCATATGGCGGCGTATCAGCAGCGCCGTGTCGTCAAGCTGCACCGTTTCATATATCCGGCCCATGCGGAAATTCAAGCCATAGGCGAAATAGATCGCCAGCAGGTCGAGCATCAGCAATCCAGCCACTGGCCACGGACCGATGACAAAAAACGCCATACCGGTGAAAAAGCAGAACAGGGACATCACGCTCATCAACAACACAAAACCGCGCCGCCCCAACGCATGGTGTGGATGCAATACGGCGTCGAAATGCAAACCGCCCGCAGTGCGCGGTTTAATATCGGGTGCGATAAACTGTGTCTGATCCATGCGCTTAGCATAAGCGGCATTGGCCATTTCGCGCGAGTAAATAATGCGTTAACACTAGAGCAATCTGCATTAAGTTCGAGCCATGAGGCTCGAACTTAATAAAGAAAATTGCTCTAGATTTTAATGTGTTAGAGCAGCTTTCCGCGATTAAGTGGGGGCACTTCGTTACTCCACTTAATCGCGGGCTGCTCTACATCATGGTTAACGCATTGATGCGCCGCAAAGAAATTGCCAGCTTTTTCGCCCGTTTGCAGGCGCGCAACCCGCACCCGAAAAGCGAGCTGCAATATCTCAACCCGTATACGTTGCTGGTGGCGGTGGTGCTGTCGGCGCAGGCGACCGACAAGGGCGTGAACAAGGCCACCGGGCCGCTGTTCGCCATCGCCGACACTCCGCAAAAAATGCTGGCGCTGGGTGAAACAAAACTGCGCGAGCAGATAAAATCCATCGGCCTGTTCCGCACCAAGGCGAAAAATATTATCGCCCTGTCCGGCCTCCTGGTGCGTGAGCATAACGGCAAAGTGCCGCGTTCACGCGAGGCGCTTGAGGCGTTGCCCGGCGTTGGCCGCAAGACCGCCAATGTGGTGCTGAACGTGGCGTTTGGCGAACCAACCATGGCGGTGGACACGCATATATTCCGGCTCGCCAACCGCACCGGGCTGGCGCCGGGCAAAACCCCGCTTGAGGTGGAAAAGCAACTGCTGAAAGTAATTCCACAACAATTCCTGCCGCACGCGCATCATTGGCTGATTCTGCACGGGCGTTATGTGTGCAAGGCGCGCAAGCCCGATTGCGCGGCCTGCGCCGTGCGCGATCTGTGCAAGTATAAAGCAAAGACCGTATAGCTATCCCTTTTGATGGCGCTCAGCGAAGCCGGTAACACACGCTCCGGGATCAGGCTGTTCGCCAGCCCGCTTGCCGCCAGTTTCGGCATGCGCCACTTGTTGCCCGCCACCTTTGACCGTATACAGATAAACGAACAGTACGCACTCCGAATTGTTATATTGCCATATTTGGGCGAATGGCTCGCGGCGATTAAGTTCTGGCGCGCCCAGCAAACGCTCAATCGCCTTGCTGTCGAGGCCGACCAGGTCTTTTGGCGCCAAACGCGCCCCCGCGCGAAGCGCCACCGTATCCTTGGCAGGTTTTGCGGCGGCTAACGGGGCCAGTACTTGGTGTGAATTCAAAAACCCGCTGGCTGGCGGCTGGCTGACAACCGGCTTGACACGCGGCGGGGGTTTCCGGCCCGGCGCCGGATTAGGCTGTACGGCGGCAAGCGCCGGTGGCGCTGGAGGCGTTACGTCAAGCAGCGGAGCTGGCGCCGGAATGGGCGGCGGCGGCGCTGCTGTTTCGCTCAAGGCTTCTGACGGTGCTTGTACTTCCGCCTGCGCCTTGGGGGGTGGCGGTATTGCTGTTTTATCTGTCCAGGGCCACCATTGCGCATCGCGCAGCCGCCCCAGATCATGCGAAAGGCGGCCTTCCTTCCAGGCCTGGCGTGTATCCGGGGTGCAAGACGCCAGCATCAGCAGCATGATCACCATGACAAGCGCCTGCCGTATACCCGTCATCCCGCCATCCTGATTTTACTGGAAATCGATACCGCTTGCGCGCCTGGCGGAAAATACCATAAAGGGGGGGATGAACACAGCGCAACAATTGGATGTCATTGGCATCGGCAACGCCATTGTCGATGTTATCGCCCCCGCCCAGGATGCGTTCCTGGATGCGAACGGTATCGCCAAGGGGGCCATGACGCTGCTCGATATGGATGGCGCGGCAAAACTCTATGGCAAAATGGGGCCTGGCATTGAAACCTCGGGCGGCTCGGCGGCCAACAGCATCGCCGGGATCGCCGCGCTTGGCGGCAAGGCAGGCTTTATCGGCAAGGTGAAGCAGGATCAGCTTGGAGAGGTATTCGCCCATGATCTGCGCGCCCTGGGGGTGCGCTATGACACAAAAATGGCTGCCGATGGGCCCGCCACCGGGCGCTGCCTCATTCTGGTCACGCCGGATGCGCAGCGCTCCATGAACACCTATCTTGGCGCAGGACAGGAACTATGCGCCGCCGATGTGGACCCCGCAGTGATCCAGGCTTCGGCGATCACCTATCTCGAAGGCTATTTGTGGGATCCCCCGCTCGCAAAACAGGCGTTCCGCAAGGCCATGGACGCCGCCCGCATGGCGGGAAAGCGGGTTTCCATGAGCCTGTCCGATGCATTTTGCGTGAACCGCTACCGGGCGGAGTTTCAGGATTTAGTAAAAAACAATATCGATATTCTGTTCGCCAATGAAACGGAAATCATGGCGCTGTATGAGACCGCCACATTTGATGACGCGCTACAGGCGGTGCGTGGCAAGTGCGATATCGCCGCGCTTACGCGATCAGAAAAGGGCTGCGTCATCCTGGCGGGCGATGAAGTGCATGTGATCGAGGCGGCGCCAGTGGCAAACCTCATCGACACCACGGGCGCTGGCGATCTGTTTGCGGCGGGTTATCTGTTTGGAATTACCCATGGGCGAAACGCCGCCGCCAGCGCCCGCATCGGGGCGCTGGCGGCGGCGGAAGTAATTTCACACATCGGCCCGCGCCCGCAGGCGGATCTGAAAGCGCTGCTGAAAAAATCCGGGTTGTAGAGCGGCGTTATCCAGCCACAGATGAACCGCTTATGGCGCGAGCCGGTAGCCGCCCTGTTCGGTCAACAGCAGGCGCGCATCCGCCGGATTGTCTTCGATCTTCTGCCGCAACCGGTAGATATGGGTTTCCAGCGTATGGGTGCTGACAGCGGGATTATACCCCCACACTTCATGCAGCAGCACTTCGCGGGTAACTGGCTTTGCGCCATTGCGGTAAAGATATTTGAGGATCGCCGCTTCTTTTTCCGTCAGCCGTATCTTGGTCCCGGCTTTATCATGCACCAACAGTTTGGCGGCGGGTTTGAAATGATACGGCCCGATGATATAGACCGCGTCTTCACTATGCGCATGCTGACGCAAATGCGCCCGCATGCGGGCCAGCAATACGCCAAAGCGGAATGGCTTGGTGACATAGTCATTCGCCCCGGACTCAAGGCCAAGAATCGTGTCAGCCTCGGAATCCACCCCGGTCAGCATAATGACCGGGCAGGTCACCCCTTGACGGCGCATCAGCCGACAGGCCTCGCGCCCATCCATATCCGGCAGCCCCACATCCAGCAGAATCAGATCAGGCGTCAGGCTCTTTAGCATCTCAAGCCCGCCGCCCGCGCTTTGCGCCAGGCGGGTGGAAAACTCTTCGTGCAAATTCAATTGCTCAGATAGGGACTGCCCCAGATTGACGTCATCGTCTACGATAAGGATAAGTTTTTCCGCACCCGCTTGCATCGTCAAATGCTGATCCTGTTCTTTTAGCTGCAACATTTATATCATACTCCAATGTTTCTCAGCGTTTTATCTCAATATGGCGATTTTGCCCGGCTTTTAGCCGCTCATCCCATCACTTATGGTCAATTCCTTGTGAAAATCGTATCGTGGTAAATTGAAATGACTAATCCGGCATTCAGCCTGTCCCCCCTCGTCGTGGTGGACCGCGCGATTGGCGATTTTCGCCGGGGCATTCCAGTGCTTATCACGGGCGGTGGTTTAGCGGTGATGGCCACCCCGGCAGAATTGCTTGGCGGGGAGCTGGTGGACGCCCTAAAAGCCTGGGTGCGTGGCTCGGACGCGCAGGGGCCATATCTGGCGCTGACCCATCACCGGGCGGCAACCCTTAAGATTCGCCGCTATACCCCAGAGGTTGTGCTGCTGCCGCACACGGATTGGCCCAGCGCGGAGGCAGCGCGGGCGCTGGCCGACCCATCGCTGGATTTATCCTTTCCGTTGCGTGGGCCATTTCATTCCCTGCGCACCAGTCTTGATGCGATGGGCGGCGAGGGCTGGATGGCCTCGGTCAAGCTGGCCAAGCTGGCGCAATTACTGCCTGCCATCGCCGGCGTAGCGTTAAGCCCCGGGCGGGGCGCTGAACTAGCCAGGGCGCATAATTTGCTTAGCGTCAGCGCCGCCGAAATCCTGGCCTATGACACGAATGCCGCTGGAAGCCTTGTGCAGGTGGCGGGCGCGCGAGTGCCGCTGATCAATGCGGAGCACGCTCGGCTGCTGGCGTTTCGACCGGCGGATGGCGGCGTCGAGCACCTGGCGATTATCATTGGCGATCCAGATCGGCATCAGCCCGTGCTGGCCAGGTTGCATTCCGAGTGCTTTACCGGCGATCTGATCGGCTCGCTAAAGTGCGATTGCGGCGAGCAATTGCGCGGCGCCATTCATCAGATCCATGAGTCGGGCGGCGGCGTATTGCTATATCTGGCGCAGGAAGGCCGCGGCATCGGGCTAATCAACAAACTGCGCGCTTATGGCTTGCAGGATCAGGGATTCGACACCATTCAAGCCAATGAGCGGTTGGGATTTGACGCCGATGAGCGGATATTTCTGCCCGCCGCGCGGATGCTGGAGCTTTTGGGAATTACCCAGGTGCGGCTGCTAACCAATAATCCCAATAAAGTCACCGGCGTCGAAAGGCTGGGGGTCAAGGTAATTGAACGGGTGCCGCATAGTTTTCCCAGCAACGCCCATAACTGGTTTTATCTATCCACCAAACGTGACAAAAGCGGCCATTTGCTGTGAATGCGGCATGGCCGGAGCAGGGCGGCAAAAATTGCCGCGCCGCGCCCGGTTCCTCATTTTAAGATACCGGATTCATTGAGGTATTTCATGGCCCGGAGTTTGCTTTAGCTAAACTGTCATGGCGTTTGCAACTAAAATACCCGCTTATCCCACTGGCCCGCATCCGGGTTTCCGTACGCCCTTGGATACTGGCGCACAAAACCTCACTCCGGAAACCGCCCATGCAAAAAATGCGCTTTCATTCACGGATTTAATCGATGTGATTAATCCGTTGCAGCACATTCCCGTGCTGTCGTCGATATACCGGCGCATAAGCGGCGACGAAATAAACGCTCCGGCAAAAATAGCTGGCGGCGCTTTGTTCGGCGGCGTCATCGGCCTAGCCGCATCCATTGCCGATGCAGTGCTCGACAAGCTAACCGGCGCTGACACGGGCGAGCACGTCATGACGGCCATGCTTGGCAAGGGCAAACATAGTGCGCCTGATGCTGTTACTTTTGCTGCAAACGAACCCGAAGTTTCCCAGACGAGGCACGGCAAGGTAACAGTGCGCCCGGTAGGCGCAGCGGCGCCGCAGCCGCTTGACGCAGCTACGTTTAACGCGTTGGCGGCGACACTTGGCGGGCCGGAGGCGCTGGCGCATTTGGCCCCAAAGCCCGTTGCGGCCAATCAGGAGAAGCCGCTGGATAAGAACCCCTCCCCCAGCGCGGTCTCTTATGCGGACGCATTGTTGCGCATGCGCCAGGGTTTGGACCGCTATACGCCGATAGCGCCTGACAAAGCCATTTCCACAGATTAATTTCCAGCCATGAAACTTTATGTAACGGCTTATGGCGCGCCGTGGCGCGGCCGGCTTGTGTGCAATGGGCGCAGCTTCCCCTGCGCGCTGGGGCGGGATGGCGTTCACCCCATTAAACGGGAAGGCGATGGGCGCACCCCGGCAGGCGAATATAAATTACGCCGTGTGCTGTACCGGCCGGATCGCATCGCCCCGCCAAATACCCGGCTGCCGGTAAAGCCTATGCGTCTGTTTGACGGCTGGTGCGATGCGGCTGGCCATCCCGCCTATAATCAACAGGTGCGCCTGCCCATTAGCGCCAGCGCCGAGCGGTTGCGCCGCGCTGATCGCGTTTACGATCTGATTGCCGTGATTGGCTATAATGATGATCCGCCCGCGCCTGGACTTGGCAGCGCGATTTTTCTGCATGTGGCGCGGGCGAATTTCGCGCCCACTGCGGGCTGCATCGCGCTGAAGCGGAAAGATTTGCTGGCCCTGCTGGCCCGCTGTGACGCACGGACCCGAATCATCATTGGGAACCGGCATTGAAATTATGAATTATTTTTGGTGCAAATAATTGCCGGTGCTGAGAAACTCTATGTTCGCTTCTTCACAGACAGCGGTAGCGAATTCGCCGGGAAGTGATTGCTTTCCGTGATCAAGGAGCCGGAACGATGGGTATTCTAACTGTTGATATGCAGCGAGTCGTCGACGAGCAGCGGCTCGGTTTTGTTGCCACTGTTTGTCCAAACGGCTCGCCCAATCTTTCTCCAAAAGGCACGGCCGCCGTTTGGGATGACGGCCATCTAGCGTTTGCGGACATTTGTTCACCTCAGACGATTACCAATCTGCGCCTCGATCCGGTAATCGAAGTCAACGTCATCGATCCTGTGTTGCGTAAAGGCTATCGTTTCAAAGGAACTGCAATGGTAATCGGTGAAGGGCCGCAGTTCGATGAGATCGTCGCATTCTACCGGCGGCGAGGCGTCATAAGCCCGATCAAACATGTGGTCCTGATCGCGGTGAAGAGTGCTGCTCCAGTGATCTCACCTGCCTATGATCAGGGCCAAAGTGAAGCATACGTGTCGCGCCGCTGGGAGCAACACTGGGAAGATTTGCGTACTCGGCGCGCGCTGACCGGCAAGAACTAAACCAGCGCGTATGGCCGCCCTAACAGCCGCATCATTTTCAGTTAGGGACGCGCGCCGAAAATCGCCGCGCCGATTCGCACATGGGTGGCGCCGCAAGCAATAGCGGTTTCGAAATCGCCGCTCATCCCCATGCTCAGCTTTTCGATGCTATTGCGTTTGGCGATTTCCGCCAGCAGGGCAAAATGCGGCGCGGGGTCTTGCTCCGCCGGCGGAATGCACATCAGCCCGGAAATTTTCAGGCCGAACCCGCCCCGGCATTGGGCAATAAATCCGTCCGCTGCCCGGGGTAAGACACCAGCCTTTTGCGGCTCATCGCCGGTATTTACCTGAACAAATATTTCCGGAGATTTGCCGGTGGCCGATATTGCATCGGCCAGCGCATGGGCAAGTTTTGGCCGGTCCAGGGTTTCAATCACATCAAACAGCATCACCGCCTGTTTGGTCTTGTTGGTTTGCAGCGGCCCGATCAGATGCAGTTTACACTCCGGCCAGTTGGGCCGTAACAGTGGCCATTTGGCGGCAGCTTCCTGCACCCGATTTTCGCCAAAGCTGCGCTGTCCGGCCGCAAGCGCCTGCAATATCCGGTCAGCACCGTGAAATTTTGAAACCGCCACCAGGCGCACCTGTGATGGATCACGCCCCGCCAGCTTTGCCGCCGCCTGAATACGGGCATTGATCAATGCCAAATTGGCCGCAACATCTGCTTGCGTCTTTGGCGCTGCCTGGTTCATGTTTGCCTGTATCCATGATGAACAATAACCCCTCAAGCATAGCAAGATTGGCGCAACAGCTCAAATGCGCAGCCGGACGGCGCAGCCATGCGCCAGCCCTATGGCTGCTCAGCGACGCTGCGCGCCTGGCCTGCCCGCGCGCAGCGATCCTGGCGCTGCCCCGAGGCGCGGGATTTATCTTCCGCCATTATGAATCAGAAAACCGCGAGGCGTTGGGGCGCAGACTGTGCGCCTTATGCAAACGCCAAGGCGTCGTGTTTTTAGCAGCGGGCGATGCCCGCCTGGCGCAACGCATTCGTGCGGACGGGGTGCATTTACCCCAGGGGCTTGCGCATCGCATTCAAAGCGCCCGGATGCGCCGCGTCAATTGGCTGATCACCGCCAGCGCCCATGATGTTGCAAGTTTGCGGCGTGCGGTAAAGGCTGGCGCGGACGCCGTGTTTGTATCGCCGGTGTTCGCCACCAAAAGCCATCCGGGCGCAAGGCCGCTCGGCCCCATCCGTTTTACAGCGATGTTGCGGCGCGCGCCGCTTCCGGTCATCGCGCTTGGCGGCATTGACGGGCCAAACGCCCAGAGGCTAACCGGCAGCGGCGCTTACGGGCTTGCCGCCATCAGCGGGCTTGCGGGCAATCTCGCGCAATGAGAATTTCGTCTCTACATACGCAATTAGCTGCGCCACGCATTCGTCTATGCTGAATTGCGCGGTGTCGATCACCAGGCCAGGCGTTTCCGGCGCTTCATAGGGCGCCGATATGCCGGTAAAATCCTTGATCTCGCCGCTTCGGGCTTTTTGATACAGGCCTTTTGGATCGCGGCTTTCGCAGGTCGCCACATCCGCCTTCACATGGATTTCGTGAAAATCCTCCGGCGCCGCTGCGCGCGCCCGGTCACGATCCGAGCGGTAGGGCGAAATAAACGCCGTGATGGCGATCATCCCGGCACGCGCAAACAGCGCCGCCACTTCGCCGACCCGTCGGATATTTTCAGAACGGTCTTCCGGCGAAAAACCAAGATTGGCGTTCAGCCCAAAGCGCACATTGTCGCCATCCAGCACATAGGCGGAATAACCCTTGTCGAACAAGCGCCGCTCCAGCTCCACTGCAAGCGTTGATTTGCCGGCGCCCGACAGGCCGGTAAGCCAGATCACGCCGCCAATATGGCCATTCATCCGTGCACGGTCTTCTTCGCTGATGCGATGCTCGACACGCACAATATTGGTGGCGCGCTGGGTGATCAACGCGCGCTGATCCGCGTAACCCTCCATCGAGATAATGCCGCCGCCAGCAATGTCATAGTCATCGACCAGCACAAAGCGCCCAGTTGCGGGTTTATCGTTAAACGAATCAAGCGCCAGCATGCGCCGTGAACGGATGATGATTTCCGCCACTTGGTTGCGCGCCACCTCAGTCGCCGCGATGGTGGACAGATCGCCGGTGTCAACGACCGCTTCAATCTTCTGAACCACCACTTGCGCTTCGGTCGTGTTCAGTTTCAGCTTATAGGCCTTGCCGATTTTCAGCGCTTCATGGCCGAGCCAGAAAAGCCGCGCCCGGAATACATCGGTTTCAATGGGCGCATACTTGACATGGCTGATGGTGTCGCCGCGCTCGACAAATATCTGCTCGTCCAATGTAATGCCAACCGAGTAGCCAGAACTGGCGTTGACCGGCGCTTGCGCGCTATCCGGCCAGGTTTCAATACTTTGCACCTTTGCTGTTTTATTTGCCGGGGAAAACAAAATTTCATCGCCAACGGAAATGCGCCCGGATTCAATGCGCCCGGCGATTATCCGGCGCTCGTCGAATTTGTACACATCCTGCACCGGCAGCCGCAACGGCAAATCGGTCGAGGGGGGTTCGGTTTTGAAACTGTCCAGCGCGCCGACAATGGTTGGACCGCTGTGCCATTTCATATTGGCGCTGCGCTCGACGATATTATCGCCCTCACGCGCCGAAACCGGAAGAATGAACGTAGGTTCAACCCCGAGACTGGAGAGATAGGCGCGGTATTCGCGCGAGATTTCGTTGAAGCGATCCTGGCTAAAGTCCACCAGATCCATTTTATTTACCGCCACCGCCACCTGGCGGATACCTAGCAGGTGCAGCAGATATCCGTGCCGGCGCGATTGCTCGCGCACCCCCTCGACGGCGTCGATCACCAGCATCGCCGCATCGCTTTGGGCGGCGCCGGTTATCATGTTTTTCAGAAATTCTTTATGCCCCGGCGCATCAATGATCACATAATCGCGCTTATCCGTATGAAACCAGATTTGCGAAGTGTCGATGGTGATGCCCTGATCGCGTTCGGCTTGCAGCGCGTCCATCAGAAAGGCATATTCGAACGGCATGCCGCGCCGGTCGCACATGGCCTTGATTTCCGCAACCTTACCCTGGGGCAGGGAATCCGTGTCATGAAACAAGCGCCCAACCAGCGTGGATTTGCCATGATCCACATGGCCAACAATCACGATCCGGAGAAATTCCCGCGCTGCCTGTTTGGCCGCCATCTGTTCATACGTGCTCATATAGCGGCCCTTTACAAATAACCATCGGCGCGTAAGCGCTCGAACGCATCTTCTGATTCATGATCCATGGCGCGACCGGCGCGTTCAGAAATATTTGTTGTTTCAAGTTCATGGATGATTTCGTCGATCGTTGCAGCGTTACTGTCCACCGGATGCGTAATGTCCTCATCGCCAAGCGAACGGTACCGCTTGCCGTTCTTGGTGTAGTACAGCGAGATTACCGGTATGCCCTCACGCTTGGTGTAGCGCCATATATCCAGTTCCGTCCAATGCAACAGCGGATGAATGCGGATATGGGTTCCCGGCGGATAATCGGTTTTATACTGATCCCAAAACTCCGGCGGCTGATCGCGGAAATCCCACTGCCCCTCGATGCCGCGCGGGCTAAACACACGTTCTTTTGCCCGCGTTGCCTGTTCATCACGCCGGATACCGGCGATCAGGCCGCTAAACTTTTCACGGTCTTGAACCTTTTTCAAACCCGCTGTTTTTCGCGCGGCTGATCGCGCCGCTGCGGGCAGGGTTTGATCCATCTCCTCAATCGGCGGGCAAGTGTCGCGGATCAGATTGAGATTCCACTCCTTCACATAGCGGTCGCGGAATTCGTACATTTCCTTGAACTTCTTGCCCGTGTCCACATGGATCACTGGAAACGGCATATGCCCAAAAAAAGCTTTTTTCGCCAGCCAGATCATGACGTTGGAGTCTTTTCCGAGCGACCACAGCATGCCGATTTTGTCGAGGCGGTTAAACGCCTCGCGCAGGATATACACGCTCTTATTCTCCAGTTGATCTAGGTGATTCATTTTATTATCCAGTATTTTATTGGGTAAAAAATAAAAGCTGCAATTTTTTATGTGAATTTAGACCCTCCCCCGGCGAATTTCAACCAAAAAAGCTTGGGGGTGGTCCTCGGTTACCCAAAAGTGTCCTTCTGGATGTTAGGCGGGCCTAGAGCAGCCCGCGATTAAGTGGAGTAACGAAGTGCCCCCACTTAATCGCGGAAAGCTGCTCTAATCAAATAAGGCGGTCAGGCGGCGGCGCCTGACCGGGAATTTTGTAACGCAATTTTAGAAGTTAAACTGCGAGCGCAACGCCAGCACATCAACATCCTGTCCGATTTCTGCATTGGGGCCGCCAGAAAGGCCCGCCGCCGCGTTGTTCGGATAGGCCTGCCGGTCCGTATCGATGAACAGGTAGTTCAGCATGAAGCGGACGTTGCGGTTGGGATACCAGTTGATACCCAGGGTAATGATGTCCTGCTCGCCGCCACGGATACAGGCCGATGTCGCGGTAGGCGCCGTCTGTGTGGCGTTGCCCGCGCATACGCCGCCTGTGCCGCCATCATTCAGATCCACGGCGCTGTAACGCGCCGCCAGTTCGATCGCGCCGAACGACCCGTCCATTCCCAGGGGGCTGGCGGGACGCGGCGCGCCGAACGAGGCGTTCCTGATGTCATAGCGCTTGGTTTCGCCGGTCACTATCCAGGAGCCTTGCACATACCAGCCTTCAAAATCGGCGTTCGTATCCAGCAAGGCTGTTGCGGGGGCGGTGTTGGGTTGCTTGCGATCCAGCCCGTAGAAGAAGTATTCGCTCTGAAGGTATAAGTTTTTCCAGTTGAAGCCGAATTCAGGTCCGGCTGCGAAACCATCCTCGACACTGAGCAGGCCGGTGGACACAAGCCGCGTACCATCAACACGTATTTCCGGGCGGTCCTGCAAGTTAAATTGCGCGGCAGACGCGGCTTGCAGACCGGGGAATGCCCCAGCCGCCGCCGGCGCGCCCACTGCCGCCGCCTCGCTGAAGTTAAACACCCTGGTTCCTGAAACGCCGAAGTGAATGTTGGTGTCTGGATTTGGCGCATAAAGATATGCCGCCCGGCCGACCAAATTGTTCGCTTCATCAATGCCGCCTTCGCCGATCACGCCCTTGGTGTAATAAAGCGATCCAAAGAAAGTATTGGTATTGCCGCGCACACCAGCCGCAGCGCGGCCTTTTTGCGCGCCGAACGAGGTGGCGAGTGCGACTGGAGACGCGCGTTCAATGAAGGTGATCTCGTTGGAGCTGGTTGAGTCATCCATGGTGAATGGAACCTGGATGGCGCCGATCTGAAATCTGAGGGGTTTGACGCCTGTGTAGCCAAGGAAAATGTTCTTGATAGCGCCCGCGGCTTCACCGCCAGAGCCGCCAAACTCCATCGTCGTGAGATATTCCCAGTCGCGCATAAATTTGCCTTCCAGGCTGATCTCGGAACGCCGCACATTGGCGCCAGAACCAAGATCCCGGCCTGGCGCGACGGACGGCAGGTTATCGTCCTGCATATAGCTCGCCATATCGAAATGCATGCGTCCGCGAATCGCCGCCTCGAATAGTCCGTCACCAACGCTAATCATGGGTTTGCCATTCTCGAGCGTCACCTTAACCGCGTCTTGTTTGGCCTTAACCTCTTCGATCTGGCTGTTGGTTTTAGCCTCCATTTGCTGGACGCGTTTTTGCAGCTTATCGATCTGCTTTTTTAATTCCTCAACATCGCTTTTTGAGGCCTGCGCATGCGCCGTAACCGGCACCGCAGATAGCACCCCAAGCGCCGTTCCTAAGAGTAAAAGCTGCCTTAACGTCATGCGACGCTCCCCTGATCTGATGTGAACACAATGCCTAAACAAACGACGCCGCCGCTATATGGCAAACGTCGTTAAGGCGCATTGGTAAGGGGGGCGTGTTAGAGTTTTGTTTCGGATAAATTACAATTCAATGACGGCGCCCGC
The DNA here is from genome assembly GCA_947085465.1 of uncultured Alphaproteobacteria bacterium. Taxonomy (GTDB): domain Bacteria; phylum Pseudomonadota; class Alphaproteobacteria; order UBA11222; family UBA11222; genus CAMTWQ01. The sequence goes on along the minus strand of CAMTWQ010000113.1, from coordinate 36,415 downwards.
ATGGTGTATTGCGCGAAGCGGGGGATTCCCTAACACATCAGGATAAAAGCCTGGAAATACTATGAGAATTACCGGTGTGCCCAGAATGGCGCAGAGTCAAAAGATTGAGTTTTTGGGATAAATCTGGCAGTCGCTTCTGCATCTTCTGCAAGGGCCGGTATGCGCATGTTGGGATTGATCGCGGCGTAATCGGGCTTTTGAAAATCCCCTTTGCGGGGATCAAGAATACGCAGCGTGTAATCGATACCCAGATGATTAGCCGCCACCAGCGCTTTGAAGGCGCGCGGGCTTAGCGGAAAGGCTAAAATCTCGATGGTCATAGTATTTATTGATATTTTCGCGGACGCCTGGAAGGGCGGTTCACGCCCTCCCAGACCATAAGCGGGAAATCACACCGCGCATTCGGGATCAAATACCGGCTGGCGTTTTTCACGATGCGAGGCGACGCCCTCGCGCGCATCGGGGCCGGCAAAACCCAGCATCTCGTAAGCCGTGGAGGCGTCGAACGATGGGCCAGCCAGGCGCAGCCAGTTGTTAAGCGCGATCTTGGTGAAGCGGATCGCGCCTTGTGCGCCCTTCGCCAGGTTGCTGGCGACGCGCAGCGCCTCTCCCTGCAACTCATCTTCGCCAACGCATTTCGACACCAGGCCGATGCGCTCGGCTTCCTCGCCGTCGAGCGATTCACAGGTCAGCAGATAATATTTGGCCTTGGCCATGCCGCACAGCAGCGGCCACACGATTGCCGCATGATCGCCCGCCGCCACGCCCAGCCGCGTGTGCCCATCGACAATTTTAGCTTTCTTGGTTGTGATGGAAATGTCCGACAACAAAGCTGCGACCAGTCCCGCGCCGACCGCTGGGCCGGTGATCGCCGAAATGATCGGCTTGTTGCAATTGATGATGTTGTAGACGAGGTCACGCGCCTCCTTCCATACGGTCAGCATCATTTTATGATCGGTGACGATTTTCTCGATCATCTCGAAATCGCCGCCGGCCGAAAACGCCTTGCCCTCGCCGGTCAGGATCACCGCATTGATGCGCGGATCACTGTCGATTTCGGGCCAGATATAGGCAATCTCGCGATGGCCGATATCATCAAGGGCGTTCAGGCGTTCGGGCCGCGAAATAGTGATGCGCAACACCCGTTCGGCCGGCCAATCGAATTTCAGGCGCTGGTATTTTTTTTCGTCCAATGGCATGTGAGCCTCCCTCTGTTCAGGTCTAAAGTTTATTCAGAAATTTCACGACCGCATCGGTAAAGGCGTCGTTTTTATCCCCCGCCACCATGTGGCCTGCGCCGGTGACATCGACGAACTCCGCGTGCGGCACCATGGCCATGAATTCACGCGCCGCTTCCTCGGTGACCAGATCGCTGGATTTGCCGCGCACCAGCAAGGTCGGGCAGGTCAGCTTGCGCGCAGCGGCCTCCATTCTCACCGTGCGGTTCGGGTCGCGGGGCCGGGTTGGGCCGGAAAAGAATTTCGGATCCCAATGCCAGTAATAGCGGCCATTCTCGCGCAGCCGCAAATTCTTGGCCAGGCCGCTGGTGTCCTTTGGCTTTGGCCGGTGCGGCAGGTACTTGGCGACCGATTCGGCAGCCTCGTCCAGATTGGCGAAACCATTTTCCATGTTGGCGGCCATGAAATCCTGGATATGTTTTACGCCCGCATCCGCAACTTTCGGCGTGATATCCACCAGAACGATGGCGGAAAATATAGGCCCTTCATGTTCGCCCTCGGCAATCAGCGAGGAATTACCGCCGAGCGAGGCGCCAACCACGGCTGGCGGCGTGGCGAATGAGCGCGCCACGATGCGCAGATCTTCCGCATAGGCGTCAACGGCGTAATTGGCGTCCGGGCACCAGCCGCTATCGCCATGTCCGCGCAGATCAAGGCACACCGCATGCCAGCCCAAAGTGGCAAGCATTTTCGCCGTGCCGCCCCAGGCATGGCGCGTCTGCCCGCCGCCATGCGCGAACAGCACCGGCGGATTGCCGGGTGTTCCATAGGAATCGCCAACAAGCTTCAGGCCGCCAAGCCCCGCATACTCCACTAAGACCGGTTCCATTTTATTCTCCAGTTTTGGTTACATAATAACGAATTCAGACAGTCTAACCCATATGGCGCAGATTACGATAGGCTCGTGCGAGGGCGCAGAAACCCTCGATATCTATCTCCTCAGCGCGGGCGGTGGGGTCAATGCCCGCGGCCTCAAGCAATGGGCCTGTTTCAAGCTCAAGCCGGGCCAGGCTTTGGCGCAGCATTTTGCGGCGCTGGCCAAAGGCGGCGGCGGCGACAAGCTGTAAATCGGGCAATTCGGCCTCGGCAAGCGGTTGAGCGCGCGGTGTAATCTGCACCAGGGTCGAAGTTACCTTGGGGGCAGGCGTAAAGGCGCGCGGATCAGTATCGAACAGCATTGCGGCCTCACAGCGCCATTGGGTCAGCACCGCCAGCCGCCCATAGGCTTTGGTTCCCGGCTGGGCGGTAATGCGGGCGGCCACTTCCTTCTGGAACATCAGGGTCAGGCTTTCCCAAACAGGCGGCCAAATTGCAGGCGTCAGCCATTTCACAAGCAGCGGCGTCGCCACATTATAGGGAAGATTGGCGGTGAGTTTTACCGGCGGGGCGGCAATGTCACTCAGTTCAACCTCCAATGCATCCCCGGCAATAATGCGCAGCCGTCCTGGATAGGCCGCCGCAATGTCCGCCAGCGCCGCCAGGCAGCGTTGGTCTTTTTCGACGGCTACAACTTCGCCAGCGCCATGATCTAGCAATGCACGGGTCAGCCCGCCAGGGCCGGGGCCGACTTCTATGATTGTATATCCTGCAAGTGGCGCACTGGCGCGGGCGATGCGTCCGGTTAGATTGAGATCAAGTAGAAAATTCTGCCCCAGGGATTTGCGGGCGCGAAGCCCGTATTTCGCGATCACATCGCGCAGCGGCGGCAACAAAGACGGGTGTGTGCTATCCGCCATTGCGATGCTGGGCAATATCGCGGGCCATTAATAGCGCAGCGATAAGGCTGTCTGGATTAGCAACGCCTTTGCCCGCGATGTCGAGCGCCACCCCATGATCGGGCGAGGTGCGCACAATGTTCAATCCAAGCGTCACATTTACCCCGCGCGTAAAGTCAATGGTCTTTAGCGGAATCAACGCTTGATCATGATACATGCAGATGACGCAATCGAAACGGCGGCGCGCCTCTGCATGAAACAGAGTGTCGGCGGGCAACGGCCCCTGTGCGTCTATGCCCGCCGCACGCAGTTTTTCCGTGGCGGGCGCGATAATCTCGATTTCCTCGCGCCCCAACGCGCCTTGCTCGCCCGCATGCGGGTTTAGCGCAGCGATGGCCAGCCGTGGCGCCTTAATACCGAAATCGTTAATCAGCGCGTTGACGGTCATAAGTGCGGTTTCGATGATACTCTCGCGGCTCAACTGCGCCGCAACCCGCGCCAGCGGCAGATGCACACTCACAAGAGCGACCCGCAAGCCGGGGTCTTTTGCCGTTGCCGGACACGCGAGCAGCATCACCGGGGGTTTTTGGGCGGCCGTAAGTTCCGCCAGAAATTCAGTGTGTCCGGGATGCGTAAAGCCCGCAGTATAAAGCACGGCCTTCTCGATCGGGTTGGTGACCAGCGCGCTGGCCGCGCCAGTTTGTGCAAGCTGAACGCCCAAGCGGATCGCATTCAGCACGCTATCCGCATTGCGTCGGTCCGGCTTGCCCGCAACCGCGTGCGTGGCAAGGCGCACCGGCAGAACTGGCAAGGCTTTTTTGAACTGCGCCGCGCACTCCGCAGGCGCGGAAATTTCAACAATGGGTGTGTCAGACATTATGCCGGATAGCCAGTCCGGATCACCGATCACAAAAAACGGCGGCAACTTATTTTTTACCCGCGCCAACCATGCCTTCAGCGCTAGCTCCCCGCCAATGCCAGCCGGCTCGCCCATGCTTAGTGCGATAGCAGCTTGGGAGATGCGGCGTGTCAGCGGAATTCCACCACCGCGTCGCGCCGCAGATCTCGTAGATATCTGCGCGCGCGCAACGCCAGCGCTTCTTTATTCAGCCGTGCTTCAATCAAGTCGCGCGGCAGCACTTTAGAATCAAATGATTCACGAGCGCAGACAAACACCACATGCACACCCTCGGGCGCCAGAATCGGGGTGCTGACATGACCCGCCTCCAAATCCGAAACAGCGTCACGCACCGACACCGGCACGTCAGTAAGCCTGATACGGCCGCCATCAGTCATCGCCGTGTTGCCCAGCGATTTCTGGATACGCTCCATGTCGGCGCAGGTAAGGGCTTCACGGGAAATCTCCTGCGCTTTTTTTAGGGTAGCGGCTACGGCTGGATCAGTTGGCTGCGGGTCGGATATCGTAAGCATTTTTTCAAGCGAATAAGGGATCATGATTTGGCGCAGGTCAACTTCTGTCCCGCTTGTGCCGCTGCCTGCGGCCGCGCGTTTGTCGCGCAACTGCAAAATATAATACCCGCCGCTGGAACGGATAGGGACAGAAATCTGCCTGGGCGCAAGCGTCGTAATTTCCTTGTCGAGTTCCGCGCTAAGCTGCCCTTCCTGCATCCAGCCGAGATCACCACCGGTGGCGGCGGTCGACGCCTGACTGAATTGCCGTGCAACGCCGTTAAATGCAGCGCCTTGCTTTAATTGCTCAACCAGGCGCAGAGCGCTGCGGCGCACTTCCTCGTCATCATCGGGCGACTCGACGGTTAGGAAAATTTCTGACACTAAGTATTCTGGTTTTCCAGCATTGGCTTCAATTCGCGCCAGCACGGCGTCGATCTGTTCATCGCCTGGTGAAACTCTCGAAAGGAATTTCCGCCGCACCAAATCCGACCAGGCAATCTCAGCGTGTATCTGATCCCGCAAGCTGTCGAGATTGACGCCACTACCTTTCAGGGTCTCGGTTAATTGCTCAACGCTCAGATTGTTTTGCTTGGCAATATCACTCAGCGCTTCATCGATCTCTTTCTGCTCCGTTTCTATTTCCAGCTTTTTGGCTTCCTGCAGTTGCAGTTTTTCGTCGATAAGCGAGCGCAGCACCTGTTGACGAAGCCGCTCCCCGGCCTCGCCCGATGAGTCAACACCGGTGGATGAAGAGATCAGCGCCACCCGCTGTTCAAGATCATACGCCGAGACAACCTCGTCATTCACGACGGCGGCTATGCGCTGAACGATCTGCGCGCTGGTGCCAGCAAATGGCCAGGCGGCGGCCAGGCCAAGCCAGCCCAAGGCCATCCAATATTTCAATCCTGGGCGTTTTGTCATCTTTGTCAGGGCCTAATCCAATAAGCAGGGCAACTCCTATGGAGCGACGTGACCCCACCACTTACATAAAATAATGCGTCCGCGCCAGTGCGCAAGGCGATTGCCTCAATTTGCCGCCATTTCCCCACGGGGTTGAGCCTATAACATCGCCAAAACAACCGTAAGGCGAAATACGGCGCGCCGCATCCTGCCGATTGCCCTGTAGCAGGAATTTGGATAGCTTCATGCCCGTGGTCGTGCGCCGCGCTGTGTTTAAGGAGACTACCGCAATGCCATCCAACATTTATGATCTTGATCTGGACAAGAATCCGGCCAATCATCAGCCGCTGACGCCGCTCAGTTTCCTGCGCCGGACCGCCGATGTGCATCCGGACCATATTGCAATCGTACATGGCGATATAAAGTTCACCTATGCCGAATTTTACGCCCGCTGCCGGCGTCTGGCCAGCGCGCTTGCGCAAAGGGGCATTGGCCGGGGCGATACGGTGGCGATCCTATCGCCCAATATACCGGCGATGCTGGAGGCGCATTATGGCGTACCGATGACCAGGGCGGTGATCAATACGCTGAATTACCGGCTTGACGCGGCGGCCATCGCTTTCATCCTTGATCATGGCGAGGCCAGGGCGCTGATCGTTGACCGGGAATTTGCAGCCCTCGCCAAATCGGCGCTTGATCTGTGCAAGGTAAAGCCGCTGGTGATTAACATCGATGATCCTGAATATAGCGGCCCAGGCGCGCGCATCGGTGAGGTGGAATATGAAAACTTCATCGCCGGCGGCGATGCGGATTTTTCCTGGAGCCTGCCCGGCGATGAGTGGGACGCCATTGCGCTGAATTACACCTCTGGCACCACCGGCAACCCCAAGGGCGTGGTGTTTCATCATCGCGGCGCTTATCTGCTGTCGATGGGCAATGTGGTCACCGCGTCGATGCAAAAGCATCCGGTGTATTTGTGGACTCTGCCGATGTTTCACTGCAACGGCTGGTGCTTTACCTGGTCTCTCAGCGTGGCGGCGGGCACCCACATCTGCCTGCGCCGCACCGAGGCGGCGCTGATTTATGATGCGCTGGACCGGCACAAGGTCACGCATCTGTGCGGCGCGCCGGTGGTGATGGGCATGCTGATCAACGCCAGGCCGGAAGAGCGAAAAACATTCAGCCACCGCATCGAATTTTTTACCGCCGCGGCGCCCCCGCCCGCCAGCGTTATCGGCGCTATGCAAGCCAACGGCTTTTCCATAACCCATCTGTACGGGCTTACCGAAACCTATGGCCCTGCCGTGATCAATGACTGGCACGAAGAATGGAACGCCCTGCCCGCGGACGAACAGGCCACCATTAAGGCGCGCCAGGGGGTGCGTTATCAGGTGCTGGAGGATCTGTCGGTGCGTGATCCCGAAACCATGATCGAAGTGCCGATGGACGGCGAGACCATGGGCGAAGTAATGTTTCGCGGCAATGTGGTGATGAAGGGCTATCTTAAAAATCCCGCAACGACTCAGGAATCATTCGCGGGCGGCTGGTATCATTCCGGCGATTTGGGCGTCCGGCATCCTAATGGCTATGTCCAACTCAAGGACCGCTCCAAGGACATCATCATTTCAGGCGGTGAGAATATTTCTTCAATCGAGGTCGAAGATACGCTGTACCGGCATCCGGGCGTTCTGGAGGCGGCGGTGGTTGCCCGCGCTGACGAAAAGTGGGGCGAGACGCCGTGCGCATTCGTTACCCGCAAGACCGGGCACGAGTCGCTCAGCGCAGAAGACATTATCGCCTGGTGCCGCGAAAATCTGGCGCACTACAAATGCCCGCGCCATGTGGTGTTCGCCGAACTGCCGAAAACCTCGACCGGCAAGGTGCAGAAATTCAAACTGCGCGAGATGACCAAAAGCGTTTAAGATTGGCCCCGCCTCACGTCTTTGGCGGCCACTCCGTGGTGTCATGATCCGGGTGCTGATGATTTTCCATACTGTCAAGCACCTGCTTTGGCATAAGCTGTTCCGTGCTTTTTCCGCGCAAGCCGGCAAGCTCGCCGAACCATGGCATCCGGCCTTCAATGCCGGCCTGAAGTGTTGGCTGGAGTTTTTCCGGATGATCAAAACTGCCCGTCGGTATATTGATTTCAGCAGCGCCGTTAGAAAGGCATGACAATGGCGTGCCGCAACGCCTGCAAAAGCCCCGCTGTAAAAGTTGCGAACTGGCGAATTGCGCCGGCGCGCCGCGCGTCCAGGCGAAATGCTCAAGCGCCACCGAGGCGAAGGGGGCAAAAAACGACCCGAAGGCCTTCTGGCACATGCGGCAATGGCAAATAGCGGAATGCAATGGCTCGGCATACAGCGCATAGCGCACCGCCCCGCATTGGCAGCCGCCGGTGTGAACAGGAACCCGTGTTTCAGTCATTTTAGCCGCTCCGATTTCTTATCCTGGAGTCCTAATACTATTGCAATTGGCGCTCATTTTGGAGCAAACCCGGCCTTAAGAAAAGCAATTTGATCTGTGACGGATTTTTCAAACCATTCGCCGAGATAGATATCAAAATGGCCACAGTCGTAGTTTTTTACCACAAGGCGGAATCGTTTCGTCTTTGTCCTGATCATGGCCGGTTCATGGGGCGGCGCCAGCACGTCGTTACCGCAAAATTGCAGCAGCAGCGGGCAGCTTAAAGCTGGAATGTTCTTCAACGGACGGTAAAATGGCAGTGCGAGGACAATGCGCGCTGGCGTTTCATTGCGCCAGCTAGCAGGGGCAATCGCCCTGTATCCGCTTTCAGCGCCCTCGGCTGATAGAAATGCCAAACTGCCGGGCGGGCCAACAATTGGCAGCATTCTGGCCGCTCGAGCTAAGCGTGCCCCTATCCCGTCGGTCATACCGGCCCACAAAAGTTTGAGCCCTGATATAATCCCGGCATAACGCAAATATGCGGCGCTCAATGATCTCCCGTCTAAAGCCGGGCATTGTGCAATTACCGCCGCGATACGCTGGTCTTTGCTTGCGGTGTCGATCACCAGGCCGCCGGCAAAGGATGTCCCCCAAATCGCCACGCGCGACGGATCGACGCCAGAAATTTCGCGCGCAAAGCTTGCCGCCTCCAGCCAGTCCTCCAATTGCAGTTTGATTGATATCAACTGCCGCGGTTCACCGCCGCTTGCGCCAAAATTCCGGTAGTCAAAAATGACCACATGAAATCCTTCTGCTGCAAAGCGTTGCGCATATGGCGCCAATCCGGCATCACGGGTAGCCCCAAAGCCATGCCCCATAACGACGCAGGGGCTTCGCCCGTAGGCCGCCATGACATCTGATTCCGGCAGAAAATGCCAGGCGCGGCATGTCTCGCCGCCGCTTTCGAAACTTACTTCCAACGGCGGCGCTGGTTCACTATTCACGGCGCCTCGTTACTCATGATGATGGTGCCGCTGGCCGCGAACATGCCGCCAACCCCATGACAAACGGATAGCTTGACATTAGGGACTTGCGCCGCCGCCGTGCCGCGCACCTGACGCACGCTTTCCTGCAACGCATACATGCCGTACATGCCAGAATGCATATAGCTGAGGCCGCCGCCATTGGTGTTGACCGGTAATTTGCCGCCGGGCGCCGTATTGCGTTCCCAGATAAAATCGCCACCCTCGCCAGGTTTGCAGAAATCCAGATCCTCCAGTCCGTATAGCGGCAGATGAGCGAATGCGTCATAGATCATCAGGTGATCCACATCCTTGTGGGCGATGCCGGCTTCATCAAAGGCCTTTTTACCGGAAACGCGGAAGGCTTTTGAAGAAGTAAAATCCTCCATCTGACTGATCATCGGGGATTCGACGCTTTCACCGGTTCCCACAATGTAAACCGGCTTTTGCGGCATGTCTTTGGCGCGCTCCGCCTTGGTCAGGATCAATGCCCCGCCGCCATCGGTCACCAGGCAACACAACAATTTGGTGAACGGCCAGGCAATCATCCGCGACTCGTAAACATCCTTCAGGGTGATCAGCTCGCGGTTGGTCGCGCGCGGATTTTTTGCCGCCCACTCGCGCTGCACCACTGCGACATTGGCCAGCTTGTCGAGATGCACATTGTATTTCTTCAGATAGCGCAATGCGGGAATGGTGAACATGGTCGGCGGCCCCATGATGCCATAGGGCTGCTCGAACTGCGCCAGAAGCGATTGCCGCCCGCCGCCCGGAAAGCCCGCCGCGCCAATGCGCGAGCGGCCGCTTTCGCCGTGGGTGATCAGCACCGTGTTGCATAGCCCCTCATTGATCGCCGCCGCCGCATGGCGCACATGCAGCATGAACGAACAGCCGCCAACCAGCGTGCCATCGGCCCAGGTGGGCGTAATGCCAAGATAATGCGCCAGATCGGTCGGCCACAGGCCGGCGGTGGCGACGCCATCAATGTCAGATGGCTTCAAGCCGGCGTCGGTCAGGGCGTTAAGGGCGGCGTCCGCATGCAGCATGATTTCCGACATATCGGGAATGACGCCAAGCTTGGTGGTTTCCGCTGCGCCAACAATGGCGATGGATTTGCGTTTCATAATAGGTGCTCCGTTTTATTTATTGGCGGGTTTGAATTTCGGAAGCGTAATGTTCTCATCCCATTGCTCGAACGTCACCTCAAGCGGCATGTCGAGTTGCAGCGCTTCTGGCGTCTGCGGGCAACCGGTAATGTTGGTCATCATGCGCGGGCCCTCCGCTAGTTCGACCACGGCGATTGCAAAGGGTTCCGTTTGCCCCGGGCGCAATTGATGGCTGATGACGTAGCTATAGAGCGTTGCTTTGCCGCTGACCTTTTTCGCGGTCACCTTGCGTGAGGCGCATTTCGGGCAGAACGGGCGCGGCGGAAAATAATATTTCGCGCAGGCGTCGCATTGCTGGATCAGCAGTTCGCCGCGCTTGGTTCCGTCCCAGTAGTGCTTGGTTTCCGGCGTTGGCGCCGGTGAGAATTTATTCTGCTTGGACATGTCGCCCCGCCTCAAATTGTTGTTATGTTATGGGCAGTTTAGCGCATTCGCGGGCTTGGCGCACCTGGCAAGTTTTGGGGCAAGTTTATGGGGCAAGTTTATGGGGCCAGTTACGGATCCGCCCTCTGCATTTGCGGCGGCCCCTGATCCGGGCAGGCCTGGGTCTCGATCTGCACGGTGACATGGCGCACGCCAAAGCGCTCCGCCAGCAACGCCTTGACCCGTCCAAGCAGAAATTCCGGGTCCGATCCGGTTTTTGCGGTGGCGTGCAGGGTCATTAGCGTATCGCCATCGCCGAGCGACCAGGCATGGATGTGATGCACGTCTTCAAGGCCTGGGATCATGCGCGTTAATTCTTGGCGCACCGCGCCGCCATCAAAATCCTCTGGCGCTCCCTCAAGCAAAATATGACTGGAACGGCGCAGAACTTCCCAGGCGCCGCGCAAAATCAGCCCCGCACTCAGCAGCGACAGGATCGGATCGGCTGGCATCCATCCGGTGTAGAAAATAATTATCGCGGCGGCGATTGCAGCCAACGAACCCAGCACATCGCCCAGCACATGTAGCGCAGCCGCCCGCATGTTCAGATTTTCACGATTCCCGGAATGTAATATCGCGAAGCTGACAAGGTTCACAAGCAAGCCCAGCACAGCAATGATCAGCATGGGCCCCGCAAGCACCTGCACAGGCGAGGTAATGCGCAACATGGCCTCAACCGCAATCCAAACGCAAAGTGCGACCATGACCCCGCCATTAACAAAAGCGGCCAGCACCTGGAAGCGTTGATAGCCATAAGAACGCCGCGCATCCGCTGGCCGGCGGGTGACGCGAAACGCCAGCCACGCCAGCGCTAGCGCCGCCGTGTCGGTCAGCATGTGCGCCGCATCGGCAAGCAGCGCCAGCGATCCCGATAGCAGACCGCCCACCACTTCCACCAGCATAAAACCGCCAGTTAGCAGCATGGCTTGCAACACGCGCCGCTCGCTGGCGTGGCTGCTCACATCGCTTATGCGGGTGTGATCGTGATGATCATGTGTGTTAGTCATCGGGATTTGGCACCGGCCCTGCGTTAAAAAATAGCGCCGCCGACAGCAAAGACACGACTGCCGCAAATACGTATGCGCCGCCATAGCCGCCCAGCCAATCATGGGTTAGCCCGATCGCCAGCGGCCCCGCCGCCATGCCAATGGTGGAAACCATATTCCCCAGCGAATAAATGCGAGAGTAATTCCGCAAGCCAAAAGCCTGTGCATATAATAGCGGCATGAGCATCAGTATGTTGCCTATGGTCAGTCCATATATAATACTGCCAGTAAACAGGGACGCTGTGCTATCGCCGTAGCCGAGTATGAACTGCGCCCCACTTTGCGCTATCATCAGGCATATGGTGAACAGGCGCAATGAGTTGTGGCTGGCGAACCAGCCGCCAAGCAGTCTTCCAGCAGCGCTCGATCCCGCAAGCAATGTGATCGCAGTGGCGGCTGTATCTATATCTATCCGGGTTGCAATCAGATTGAAGTGATGCGCTATGGTTCCAACCTGCGCCAGCATGATCAGCAGATACGATACAACCGAAAAGCGGAAAAACCGCGAACGAATGGCGTCAGCGTAAAGGGCGCCTGATCGCGGCGCCGCCTTGCCGTCTATTGTTTCGTGCGGGGGATCGCCATCCGGGCCAAGCCCCATGACTGCTGGATACGGTTTGAGCAAAAGCGCCGCAGGTATAACGCCAATCAAATACAGGCCGGCGATCCATGGCATGGCGGCGCCTAATCCATAATCGGAGATCAGTTTCGCGGATATTGGCGTCAGCAATATGCCGCCCAGGGATAGACCGGTGGAGGCGATGGACAGCGCCTTTGCCCTGCCGCGTTCAAACCAGCGCGCGATTAGCGTCGCCCCCGGCACCATGTTGCAGGCGGCGAAACCGAAACCAAAAAAGCCGTACACCACATACACCTGCCAAACGGTCTGTACGTGTGCGAGCATGAACATCGACAGGGCGGCGAGCATGCATCCGCCGATCATGGTTGCTCTTGGATCAAACCGCTCGATCAGCCTGGATATGATCATCCCGGAAAATCCGCTTGAGAGAAAAAACACCGCTGTGACGCCCGAGGCCAGGCTAACCGAAAATCCTTGTTCACGGGTAAGTGCGGTTAAAAGAACCGAGATATTGTAAAAACAAAGTCCAGAGGTAAAAGTCATGATGACGAAGATCGACGCCACCATGCGCCAGCCATAAAACAGCGGGGTTTTCGCGCCCCTCGCCGTGTGCAGATTTTCAGGAACCCCGTTACGCATCCGCGCACCATGGCGTAGTTAGCGCCATCAATCAAATGGCGCGCTGCGCGGCAATGAAATTATCCGCCGATAGGCATGCCCTTGGCCGTGATTGCGACAATGGCCGGGCGCGGCGGCATGGCTTCATCGAAATCCGGCCAGCGGGTTGAAGGCGCGTCAAATGTCGAACCTGGCTCTTGGCCAGGATGCTGCACAGCAACGAACAAAGTCGTGTCATCTGGGGTAAAACAGGGGCCGCACATTTCCGCACCGCGTGGAACCGCCAGGAAATGCCGGGTTAGCGCCCGGCCCGGCCCCTCCACATCGGTGGCCCAGACGCCATCGGCAAAGCCACTACTATTGGCCCCGTCAGTTGCAATCCACATCCGGCCATTACGGTCAAAGGCGATATTATCCGGCGTTGTCAGCCAGCCGTCTTTTGTGGTTTGCGGATGATAGCGCGCCCCATGATCCGCAAAGGGATCGCCCGCAAGCAGGAAAATATCCCAGCGAAATTCTTCTGCCGCATGATCGGGGGTTTTTCCATCCGCGCCTGGCGCAATCAATTCCAGAATGTGGCCAAATTTGTTTTTGGCGCGCGGATTGGCCGCGTCTGTCTGTGCCGCCTCGCGTTTGTCATTGCCGGTCAGAACGAGATACACGCGGCCGGTGAGCGGGTTTGTTTCGATGTCTTCCGGGCGGTCCATCCTGGTCGCGCCAAGCAGGTCCGCCGCGCGGCGTGTTTCGATCAGCACATCCGCCTGACTTTCAAACCCGTTCTCCCTGGTCAGCGGCCCCTGGCCCCAAATCAGCGGCAGCCAAATCAGCCGCCCATCCGCTTCAAACCTGGCCGCGGATAAAACGCCTGTATCCAGCAAGCTAAGATTGGCTTCGCGGTTTTTGGCGTCATAGCGCCCATCGCTGACGAAACGGTACACATGCTCAAAACGCTCATCATCGCCGGAATACACCACTACCCGCCCATCGGGGGCGAGGGCAACGGTGGCCGCCTCGTGCTTGAAGCGGCCCAGAGCCGTGCGTTTTACCGGCATGGCGCGGGGATTATATGGGTCGAGCTCCACCACCCAGCCAAAGCGGTTCGGCTCATTCGGCTCTTTCTCGACGTTAAAGCGGTCATGATAGCGCGCCCATTGGAAGCGTATTTTTTCTGGATTTACGCCATAGCGTTTATGATTGCGGGCCTCTGGCGTTGCTTGCGGATCGCCAGCAAAGTAGAAGTGAAAATTTTCCTCCGCGATCAGCACGGTGCCCCAGGGCGTCACGCCACCGGCGCAATTATTCAGCGCGCCGGTAACCAAAGCCCCAGTTGGGTCAGCGGATGTTTTAAGCCGCTTATGTCCGGCCGCCGGGCCTGAAAGACGCATTGCTGTGGAGAGCATGGTGAGGCGGCGGTTAAACGGGCTGTCAGCCACCGGTTTCCATGCGCCGTCCTGCAATTTTATTTCCACCACGGAGTGGCCATGGGCGGCCATTTCAATGTCTACCTGCTCTCTGCTCAATTCGGGCATGCCGCCGGTCAAGCTTTGCGCTGTCACCCCCGCCATGCCCTCCAGCTTGGCCTGAAGCGCGGATATCAATCCCGGAAACATCATGATCGCATTGGTGAATTCATGATTGACACATAACAGCCCATGATTAGCTTTTTTTGATAAGGGCGGCAGCGGCATAAAGGCGACGAAGTCATTATTAAACCCAAATTGCCGCTCTTGCGCCGCTGCGGTTTGACGCATCGGATCAAATGCCGGCGCGTCCGTATAAACAGGATCGCCCCAGCGGAGCAGCACCTGTGCGTCATAGCCATTGGCTACATGCAATTCTGCGTCGAGGCCGTGCGGCAATTCCTCAAATGCAAGGCTCGACACGCCCATCGCCAGGGCGCTGCGCCAGGGCGTCACACCAATCGCTGCAACGGCCAGTCCGCCCCCAAGCACAGTGCGCCGGCTAAGGCGAAGCGTTATCAATGTGCTGATATGTGCGGCATCCCCGTTTGCGGTCATGGCCTGTCTCCCTGGTTACGAAGCGCTGTATCTTACCGCAGCTTTGCCAGCGTTATAGGGAAGTAATATGACATTTTCACGAAGCTTTAAGGATATGATTCAGCCGATACAGATCAGATCTCCGGCAATGTGCACGGGCACCGGCGTTAGGTGCTTGCCCTTGCACGGGCCGGCAATGCAATAGCCATCGCCAATGCGAAACAGCGCCCCATGCGTGGCGCATAGCAAATGCGACTGCTCAAGATTGAGGAAGCGATCCGGCAGATAATCCAGCGGCGTATGCGCGTGCGGGCAATCGTTGACATAGGCCGTCAATACGCCAAAACGCCATACCACAAACATATCGAAGCGCCATTTATCCTCGCCGAATAAGAACCCCTTTGTTCCAGAAGGGGGGAGTTCGTCAAGCCGGCATAGGGCTGTGCCAACAGGCGGCGCGCCGGGAAAACGCAAATAGGGATGTTCCTGCGGGCGGGTCATAGTGAAATCTTCAACAGCTTGCGGCGCAAATAGCTTATGCCTATTTTCTGCCGCGTTTTGAGGCGTACATAGCCTCATCAGCCCTTGCGAGGGCTTGCGCTGGATCATCGCCCGGCACTAATGCGTAGGCGCCATAGGCAGCGGTTACCGAATATTCCTTGCCGCCGGTGGTGAAGCGTTGCGCCGCGATCACGTCTGCAAGGCTTTGCGCTTTATTTTTCGCCGCCTCGGCATTGATATTCACCAGAATGACGCCAAACTCATCGCCGCCGAGCCGCCCGACCACATCCGAATCACGGGTGTTCTCCACCAGCGCTTCAGCGATGCGCTGCAACACCTGATCGCCGGCCGCATGCCCGAACGCGTCATTAACCGGCTTAAAATCATTCAGATCAAAAAACACCAGTGTCGCCGGCGTGTTATAGCGGTCAGCATAGCTCTTGACCCGGTTCATTTCGCGCACGAACCCGCGCCGGTTTAGTATAGGCGTAAGGGTGTCATGCTCGGCGAGTTTTTCCAGATGTTCGATGCGCCGTTTGGCGGTGTCCAGTTCATCACGAAAACGGCTAACCTCCTGCATCAGGTTCATGATCGCATCGCGCACCTTGGGCGTGAACTCGGATGCTGGAATACCCATGATGCTTGCTGAATCAGCGGCGGGGCGGGGCTCTGCGATTTGAGCCGCGCTTGCCGGCGCCCTGCCGCCGCTCACAGGTTTGACGTTAACAGGCTTGGAGTCAGTGATTTTCATGCGGGTATAGTTAGGTCAACATTTCCGGTTGTAAACAAAAGATTATCGGAAATGTATTAACGGGTTATGCAATGCATACCCCGCCCGCCCAATCATGGTCCAGAGCCATTTCCGTTTTGATTGAACCATTTGGTTCAATCAAAACGGTAAAAATGGCTCTAAAATATCAACTCGACCATGTTTTACGGATCATATGGGATCGCAAGTGGCGATTCCATATTATCCGAACATGGTCGAGGCTATTTTATCGGCGTGAGCGCCATTCTTGAGTCGCGGAACTGCGCGCTGCGCTGCTGGCGGTGATTAATAATCGCTTTAAGCTGCAACGCGGCTTGAATGAGGCCGTTAAGGTGCGCCGTCAGGGTGTGACTTTTAATGGTGTCAGCCGTCAGGGAGCCATTGATGGAAAGCGCCGCGCTGATCTGCGCCAATGTTGAGGCGGTCTCCTGACCAAGATTAGCCAATAAGACCGGCCAATGATGCAGCATTTCTGTGTCGCTCGCCGCTGCAGGTGGCGTCACCAACTCATATCCCATCAGTTGCGCCAGCGCGCTTGTGATCAGCGGGTTTTTACAGTCGGTTTCCAGATCGGCCACTATGTCGATGGGCATGAATAATTTTTCGCTGGGATCATAATAGCGCGCCAGTTCGCTATGCCCGACGCGGGTGATCAGGGCGGTTGATTCAAGTCCGCCGCAAGCTTTCACCAGCCGCTTGCTGGCTTGCTTAAGTATCGCGTAATCGGCGTTTGGGCGAAGGCGTATTTCATCATTCCGGTGCTGTTTCACGCAGTTTTCCTTGTAAACTGAAGGTTGATCAAATAAGCTAAAAGTTGTTTTTGTCTTATATATACATTCTTAGATTGAGAAATATTAATTCTAATTCCCATTGATTGCAATAATAAATAAATGCATCTTATGCGAGAAGATACGCATGCGACAAATCGAAGGCTCTTCATATTAACCTTTTATAATCAATGGCTTATTGAAAGATACCGTGAGTTCAGCCGGTTTTGCTGACCTGAACCAGAAATTCCGGCGATAAACCCCATCTCGCCGGTTTGCCGCCGGTCCTTGATAGCGAATCGCCCCCGATATCAGGGACCGGCAATTTTTTTGGGAACTGCGGGGCTCGCCGCGATCTGCAAAAGCCTTTCCAGGTCAGGTTGAAGCAACCTGACCGGATAAGAAAGGCTCTAAATGAATGTGTTAGACCATTTTTATCCTGATCGGATTGAACCAATCCGATCAGGAAATGGTCTAAACCAGATCCAGGAACATGCGTACGCTGGTCAGCGCGAGAAACAGCGCAAAGGCTCGGCGCAGCGCGGGACGGCTGATCGCGTGCGCAATGTTCGCCCCCCACGGGGCCGCCAGCACCGTGCTTGGCACAATCAGCGCAAAGCCGATCAGATTGACATACCCAAGCGAGAATGGCGGCAGGCCAGGCGCGCCCCAGCCATTGAGGATCATCGCAATCGCGCCTGGTACGGCGATAATCAAGCCAAAGCCTGTGGCGGTGCCGACGGCGCGGTGGATTGGCGTTGCATACAGGTTCAGGATCGGCACGCCCAGAGTGCCGCCGCCAATGCCCATCAGTACACTGATCAATCCGATCACGCCGCCAATCGCCATGCGGGTAGCGCCCCCGGGAAATTTATCCGCGATGCGCCAGCTTTCCCGCCCGAACGCCATATGCAGCGATACAATCAGCGCGACAGTAGCGAATACCACCATGAGGGCCGCCGCCTTGGCAGCGCCGGCGATCAGCGATCCGGCAAGCACGCCGGCAAGGATTGGCGCCGCCAGGTTTTTCAGCAAAGCCATATCGACGGCGTCCGTGGCCCGGTGCGCGCGCATCGAACGGGTCGAAGTAGCGGTGATGGTGGCGAGCGAAGTGCCTACCGCCAAATGCATGCGCACCGCCTCGTCAATTCCAAGAACGGAAAACACATGATACAGAACCGGCACAATGACAATGCCGCCGCCCACGCCAAGCAGGCCAGCTAAAATGCCGGCCACGACGCCAGTAAACGCCAGGCCGCCAACCAGTAACGACAAATAGGCAAGTGAATAGCCTGCGAAAAATTCGTTCACGCGGCGCGCGCCACATCGGAATCGGCCACAAACGCCAACGCATCGCGAATAACGCTCACCCCTGCGCCAGGCCGGTGCGCATATTCGCTGAGGTGGCGCCGCCACGCCTTTGCGCCGGGTTGCCCCTGGAACAGGCCAATGATATGCCGGGTGATGCGGTTCAGCGGCGCGCCTTGCGCAATGTGTTCATCCGCCCAGGGCAGCAGGCGTTCAATCACTTCAAAGCGTGTTGGCTGAAAATCGGCGCTATCAAACAGGCGGCGGTCAACCTCCGCCAGCAAGTACGGGTTTTGATAGGCTGCGCGCCCCAGCATCACCCCATCCACTTGCGCCAGATGCAGGGCTGCTTCATCAAGTGACTGAAGCCCGCCATTCAGCACAATGGTGAGGCGCGGAAATTCCGCCTTCATGCGATGCGCCAATGGGTAATCCAGCGGTGGAATGTCGCGGTTCTGTTTCGGGCTTAGCCCATCAAGCCATGCCA
The DNA here is from genome assembly GCA_947085465.1 of uncultured Alphaproteobacteria bacterium. GTDB lineage: Bacteria > Pseudomonadota > Alphaproteobacteria > UBA11222 > UBA11222 > CAMTWQ01. Next base: position 18,062 of record CAMTWQ010000113.1, on the reverse strand, counting down.
TGCGCGCGTGAATGATAAAAATTTCACAGCCGGCATCGCGCAACATGGCGATAAAACGCGGCAATATTTCCTCTGGCGTCTGTGCGTCTATCCCAATCCGGCACTTCACGCTGAGCAGCAGTTTCGGCGCGGCGGTGCGCATGGCGCTGACGCAGCGCGCGGTTAACTCCGGTGACCCCATTAAACAGGCGCCAAAACCCCCGGATTGCACCCGGCCACTGGGGCACCCCGCATTCAGATTGATTTCATCATAACCGTAATCAGCGCCGATTTTTGCGGCCTCCGCCAGCGCTGCGGGATCACTGCCGCCCAGTTGCAGGGCCAGCGGATGCTCGGCGGCATCAAATCCGAGCAGGCGCGCGCGATCACCGAACCGAACCGCGTTGGCGCTCAGCATTTCGGTATACAGCCGCGCATGGCGGGACAGCAGGCGCAGAAAATACCGGTCAAACCGGTCCGTCCAATCCATCATCGGCGCGACGCAAAAACGGTGAGTGCTCATTTCTTAATCCATAGGTAAGGCAATGGTGTTGTAACTGATAGGCCGCAAAATGGCAAAACTAGACTAGGCGTGCTATGCTTAACGCGCACCTCCTGAACAGGTCCAGCCATGGTGTTTGATCTCGATACGGCAAGATACAGGTTGCGCCGCGCCTATTTGCGCGATGAGGCGGACGCCGTTGCGGCGCTGCTGGCGGCGGCGCCGCTTGATCACGCGGCGCGCGGCATGATGTCAGAAAGCGCGCACGCCATTGTTGAGCAGGGCCGCAACTCCCCCTCGGACAGCAGCGCCCTGGATGCGTTTTTGCACGAATTTGATCTCGCCAATCAGGAAGGCGTGGCGTTGATGTGTTTAGCCGAGGCGCTTTTGCGGATTCCTGACACAGCAACCCAGGACGAATTGATTTCCGGCATACTCCGCTCCGCCGATTGGGCGTCGCATCGCGGCCATTCCGCAAGCTTGTTTGTCAATGCCTCGGTGTGGGCGTTGATGCTTACCGGCAGCGTGCTTGAATTGGGTGAGCGGCGCGATGATCATTTATCGGACCGGTTAAGCCGCGCGGTGGCCCGGCTGGGTGAACCGGCAATCCGCCACGCGGTAAATCACGCGGTGCGCATTATGAGCGGGCAATTTGTTTATGGGCGCACCATTGAGGAAGCTCTGACCCGCATGAATGCGCAACCGCCGGAACAACAGCTTTGCTCCTTTGATATGCTTGGTGAGGGCGCGCGAACCAGCCAGGATGCGCAGCGCTATTTTGACCGCTACCGCGCCGCTATCGCCGGGGTGGGGCAGGCCGGCGGGGCGCAAAGTGTTTCCATCAAGCTATCGGCGCTGCACCCGCGCTATGAAGATGTGCAACATCTGCGCGTGATGGGCGAATTGTTGCCGCACCTTAAATTGCTGGCGCAAGACGCCATGATATCCGGCTTGCAACTGACCATCGATGCGGAAGAGGCCGACCGGCTTGATCTATCATTATCGCTGTTCGAAGCGCTGGCGGCGGATGCGGATCTGCGCGCATGGAATGGTCTTGGGCTTGCTGTGCAGGCGTATCAAAAACGCAGCGCTCATGTCATTGATTGGCTGATCGCGCTGGCGGCCCAAACCGGGAAGCAGTTTCCGGTGCGGCTTGTCAAAGGCGCCTATTGGGATACGGAGATTAAACGCGCGCAAGAATTGGGGCATGCGGATTATCCGGTGTACACGCAAAAATCATCAACCGATGTTTCCTATCTTGTCTGCGCGCATAAAATGCTGGCGGCGAGGGACGCTTTTACCTGCCAGTTCGCCACCCATAACGCGCATACGATTGCCGCCATAACACATATGGCGGCTGCGGCGGGCGATGCGCCGTTTGAGTTTCAGCGCCTGCATGGCATGGGCGAGGACGTGTATGCAGCGGCCGCCAAAGTGCTTGGCGCGCAACCAAAAATCCGCGTCTATGCACCGGTTGGCGCGCATGAGGATTTGCTGCCCTATCTGGTGCGCCGTTTGTTGGAAAACGGCGCCAACACCAGCTTCATCAACCGCTTTCATGACGCGCAGGCGCCCGCCAGGGAAATCGCCGCCGATCCGCTGGCCGTGGTGGAAGCTCTGACTGATCCGCGCCATCCGCGCATCCCGTTGCCGCGTGAGCTGTATGGGGCGGCGCGGCGCAATTCGCAGGGGATTAATCTCGCTGATCCGTTGGCCCGCCATGCGCTGGTCTCTGAAATTCATGCGGCGGCGAAAACCCCGGTGAGCGCACCGCGTGAAGCGCTCGAGCATGACATTGAAAACGCCGTGCGCGCGGCGCGCGCGGCGCAACCCGCATGGGACAGGCTGGGAGGCCCGGCGCGGGCGGAAATTTTGCGGGCGATGGCTGATCTCATTGAATCTCAGCGTGCTTTGCTGATGCATCTGTTAATGCGTGAGGCTGGCAAGACCGTCGCCGACGCGCAATCCGAAGTGCGTGAGGCGGCGGATTTTTGCCGCTATTATGCGCAACAGGCGGACATTCATTTTACAGCGCCCATGCTGCTTGCCGGGCCCGTGGGCGAGCGCAATGAATTGTCGCTGCATGGGCGCGGGATTTTCGCCTGTATCAGCCCGTGGAATTTCCCGCTCGCCATTTTCACTGGCCAGATCGCGGCGGCGCTAGCGGCAGGAAACGCTGTCATCGCCAAGCCCGCCGAACAGACGCCAATCATCGCGGCCTTCGCGCTGCGGATGTTTCATCAAGCAGGGGTTCCCGAAGCGGCGCTGCATCTTTTGACCGGGCCCGGCAAAACCTTGGGCGCCGCATTGACCGCTGATGAGCGCATTGATGGTGTGGTGTTTACCGGATCTCTGGATACCGCGAAATCCATCGCCCGGACACTCGCTAGCCGGGCGGGGCCAATTGTCCCGCTGATCGCTGAAACCGGCGGCGTTAACGCCATGATTGTGGATTCGTCCGCGCTCGGCGAACAGGTGGCGGACGATGTGATGATTTCAGCGTTTGGCAGCGCGGGCCAGCGCTGCTCGGCGCTGCGCTTGCTGTTCATTCAGGATAATATTGCTGATCGCATCATGGAGTTGCTGGCGGGCGCGATACGCGAACGCAGTCTTGGCGATCCCGCAGACCCCGCCACCGACATCGGCCCGGTGATTGATGCGCGTGCGCTGGCGGCGCTTGAGGCGCATGTGGCGCGGATGCATCAAACAGCAAAGCTGATGGGGCGCGGGTCTGTTCCAGATAGTTTACCGCCTGGCGCGTTTATTGCGCCGCATATTTTCGAGCTCAGCAACGTCAAACAACTATCTGAAGAAATATTCGGCCCGATCCTGCATGTGGTGCGTTTCGCCGCCGATGATCTTGAACAAGTCATAGAGCGCATTCGCGAAATGCGGTTTGGTTTAACCTTCGGGCTGCATAGCCGTATCGAGGCGCGATGGGATCGGCTGTCCGCCGAAGGGCTTGCGGGCAACATGTATGTGAACCGCAGCATGACAGGCGCTGTGGTTGGTGTGCAGCCGTTTGGCGGCCATGGCCTGTCGGGAACCGGGCCGAAGGCGGGCGGCCCGTATTATCTGCCGCGCTTCGCCACCGAGCGGGTGATCAGCATCAACATCGCAGCAGTTGGCGGCAACCCGGAATTGTTCCGGTTATAGAGATGGGATTACAAGGGCCGCTTCCGATTTTCCTGACGCTATCATTTACCGCCGCGCAGCGGATTTACGATTTCCAGTCCAGCGAAGTCGCGTTCGTTATCGGTTACGATACTGCAATCATTGGCGCCAGCGACAGCGGCAATGATCATGTCGAGGCCGCTGCGCGGTCGGCCTTTCGCTTTGCCTTTGGCCATCAATTGCGCCCAAAGAAGTCCCGCCCGTTCGTCAAAGGACAGGATGCGGCCGGCAAACAGCGCTTGGGGGCCTTCCGGGCCGTTGAACCAGACGTCGAGAGCGGTGCGTTTTCTGCCGCGTGGTTTTTCGAGAATGCCGCGCTGGATTTCGGCGATGGTCAGCGAGGCGATGAAAATATCGTCATCCTTTTGCTTGTCCATCCATGCGAGCAGGGATGGAGACGGCTGCGGCTTGATGATGTTGCTGATAATATTGGTATCGAGCAGAAAGCGCGTCATAAGTTGACGCCGCGCCCTTCCTCCCGTTGGCGCTTGAGGTCAAGATCAGCGCCAACCAGCGGTGATCGCCGCAGCGCTGCGAGAATCCCGCCCGTCTTCGGCGGCGTGGCCGCAATGCTCCGGCTGACTGCCCTGCGCACCCGCGCCGCTTCGGGTCCGTTTTCCGCCAAACGCCGGGCCAGAGACCGGATCATGTCGCGGTCCTCGTTCAGCCCAAGCACCTCGAAACGCGCCAAACCCCGCTCGCTGAGACGTGAGCGGTAGTTCTGGATAGCGCTCTTTTGCGATTTGCTAGTCATGCCTGATCTCCGCTATATTTCCAGTAATATATACCGGGAGCGCGCCGCGATCAAGAGCGCCGCCACAATATTAAAGTGAACGCTACCCTTTAATAAGGGTGTTAACGCTCACCTGCCGCTGGGCAAATCGTTAAACGGCGTGTTTTTATCCGTGCGGATATCGCCGGGCAGACCGAGGATGTGCTCGGCGATGATGTTGCGCATGATTTCATCGGTTCCGCCCGCCACCCGCATGGCGGGCGAGGATATCCAGGCTTCCTGAAAACTTGATGACATTGGCGAAAGATTGATGTCGCGGATAATGCCGCCCATATCCATCAGCTCCATGGCGAAGCCCGTCAGGTCCTGGGCATAGGGGGCGGCCACCGCCTTGGCGATGGAGCTTTCCGGCCCCGGCGTCACGCCACGGCTCAATGCGGTCAATGAACGGTAGCGGGTATATTTCAAGCCCTGCGATTGCACATACCAGTCAGCGATTTTTTCCCGCACGGCGCCGTTGCCTATCGCCGGGCCATCGTGCAATTCAATGCCGCGCGCCAGCGCCAGCATGTCGGTGATCCCCGCGCCGCCGCCGATGCCGCCGATGGCGGTGCGTTCATTCATCAATACGGTCATCGCCGCCTTCCAGCCATTGCCCTCGCCGCCGACACACATGGCGTCCGGAATGCGCACATTATCGAAATACACTTCGTTAAAGCTGCTGCCGCCAGAGATTTGCTTGATCGGCTTTATGGTCACGCCGGGGGTGCGCATATTGACCAGGAAAAAGCTCAACCCCTTATGCTTGGGCTTGGCGGGGTCGGTTCGCGCCACCAGGATTCCCCAGTCCGCCAAATGCGCGAACGAGGTCCAGATTTTCTGGCCGTTGACGATCCATTCATCGCCCTGTTTTTCGGCGCGCGTGCGCACGCTGCCAAGATCGGAACCCGCGCCGGGTTCGGAAAATAACTGGCACCAGATTTCCTCGCCATACAATGCAGGGCGCATGAAGCGTTCGCGTTGCGCCGCCGTCCCCATCACCATCAGGGTGGGCATGGTCATGCCAATGCCAACCACGAATAGGGTGCTGTTCACGTCAAATCGGGCTTCCTCCTGCCCGTAAATGACGTTTTGCATTGAGTTGCCGCCAAGGCCGCCATACTCCTTCGGCCAGGTGATTGCGGCGTACCCGGCGACCGCCTTGAGCTTCTGCCATTGCTTGGCGCGGGCCAGACCACCTGCGTTTTCATTCAGCAGGGATTGTGGCGCGCTACCTGGTTGCAGGGGCGCGCGCAGTTTCGCATTGGCCTCAAGCCAGGCGCGCACCGTGGCGCGGAATTCGGCTTCTTGCGGCGTGTCATTAAAATCCATGATCTGATCTTGCCTCAATCCTGATGCGCTGTACGGGAAAACATGCGCGGCCTTTATACTATGAGCGGCGTTGAAATCATGCCGTCACTCTTATTCCCATTATGTCCGTCGCAAGCGAATAAAGCCGCGCCACATTGGAGCATCGGCTTATATCGCGTCAAAGATTTGGAGCTTGATTACTGCGCCAGATAACCGCCATCGACGACAATTTCCGTGCCGGTGATGAACGCGGAATCGTCCGAAGCCAGAAACCGCACCGCATGGGCAATGTCTTGCTCCTCCCCCAAACGGCCAAGCGGATGGCGCGATACGACGCCATCGACCCAGCGCTGATAGCCGCCCTCGGAACGCTGGTTCATCGCCGCTTCGCCCATGCGCAGACCCGGTGTGTTGATAAAACCCGGATGCACAGAATTAACACGGATTTTTGCGGGCGCCAGTTCCAGCGCCGCCGCCTTGCTCAACAGCCGCACGCCGCCCTTGCTGGCGCAATAGGCTGCGGCGCGCGAACCGCCAATAAATCCCATGATCGAGGAAATCGAGATGATCGATCCGCCGCCTGGCCATAGATGGGCGCGCGCCTTCATCGGCGGGATCGCATATTTGAACCCCAGAAACACCCCATCGAGATTGATCGACATTAAATGCCGCCAGGCATTGAGGCTCAATTCCTCCAGCGGCTTCGCCGCTCCGCCAACGCCTGCATTGTTCAACAGAATATCGAGGCCGCCATAGGCATCGACAGTGAATTTCACCGCAGCATCCCATTGCTCCTCATTCGCCACATCGTGCTTGAAAAACTTTGCCTCGCCGCCAGCGGCTTTAATCGCCTCCAGGGTGATGGCGGCGTCCTTTTCGCGCAGATCGGTGATCACCACTTTTGCGCCAGCCTCGGCCAGCTTGCGCGCCGACATGCCGCCAAGCCCGCGCGCCCCGCCCGTCACTAGCGCTATTTTTCCATCTACCCTGTTCATACCGGTTCTCCCCTTTGTTATTATTGCGCCGTGTAACCGCCATCCACCACCACTTCCGTTCCCGTCATAAAGGCGGCGTCATCCGAGGCGAGAAAGCATACCGCATTAGCAATGTCGATGGGCATGCCCATGCGCCCGATCGGATGGCGCTGGGTGATCATATCCCGAATGGCGTTTTCGCCAATCCCTCCCGCCCTTGCGGCCAGATCCTTAAACCCATTGCGCACCATATCGGTGTCGATAAAGCCGGGATGCACCGAATTAACACGGATGCGTTTTGGCGCCAGTTCCAGCGCCGCCGCCTTGGTGAACAAGCGCACGCCACCCTTTGCCGCAATATATGACGCGGCGCCGGCCATGCCCACAAGCCCCATAATCGAGGAAATATTGATAATCGCGCCGCCGCCGGGCCATTGCCCGGCGCGCGCACTGATGGCCGGGATTGAATGTTTGACGCCAAGGAACAGGCTATCCAGATCAATGGCGATGACGCGCCGCCAGGATTCCAGGCTGGTTTGCTCGATACTCTTGCCATCGCTGGCGATACCCGCATTATTCACCAATATATCAAGCCCGCCAAATCTATCGGCGGCGAATTTTACGGCCTTTTGCCAGCCCGCTTCATCGGTGACGTCATGGCGCAGAAACGCCGCCTTGCCGCCCGCCCGCTCAATTTCCGCAACCGTAGCTGCGCCAGCCTCCTCCAGCAAATCGGTAATCAGCACTTTGGCCCCACCCGCCGCCATCATCTTTGCCGTTGCGCCGCCAAGCCCGCGGGCGCCGCCGGTAATCAATGCCACTTTTCCATCTAAACGATTCACTTTTATCTCCCTGCCCAGGCTGCTGTATTGCTATAGATAAGCGGGTGCTTATGTCCTCATACAGCAAGCGGCGCTAGGGAGAAAGCAATGAAAGACGGGCTGAAAATATTCGATAGCGACCTGCACGTCATCGAAAATGGCGATGTCTATGAGCGTCATCTGGCGGCGGAGTTCCGCGACAGGCTGCCGGAATATCTTGGCGTCAGCCCGGCGAATTTTCCGCATTGGCGGGTTGGCTCGCAATTGATCCCGCCATGGGCGCAGAACGATGACGTGATCAAGGCGCAGGCGTTTCTGGATAAACCCTCGCAGGAACTATACGCCGAAGCGCGGGCCAAGCAATATGACGCGCGCACCACCTTGAGCGCCATGGACGCCGAGGGCATTGATTTCGCCGTCATGTTCCGCACTTTCGCCCACATGGTGGTGTCGATTGACGATCTTGAGCCGCGCTACGCCAACGCCTATTGCGCCGCGTTCAATGACTGGCTAGCGGAATATTGCGCCTTCGATCCGGCGCGCCTGAAACCATCGGCAATTGTGTGTTTGCATGACCCCGAACTTGCCGCCGCCGAAGCGCGCCGCGCGGTAGAGCAAAAGGGCCATGCCGCCATCGTGCTGCTGCCGATGCCGGTGAACGGGCGCTATCCGCATGCGCCCGAATGCGACGTGCTGTGGCGGGAAATTTCCCGCCTCGGCGTGCCGTTGACCTTTCATGGCACCAGCGGCGGCGCGTCGAAGGATTACGCCTCAAACCGCTACCGCAACCATCCAAATTTCCGCACCCTGAACCATTCCAGCGCATTCCCGATGGAGCTGATGCTAGCCATGGGCGCCATTCTGACTGGCGGCGTGTGCGAACGATTTCCGCAAATGCGGGTTGGATTTCTGGAAGGAAATTGCGGCTGGCTGCCCTGGTGGCTAACGCGGCTGGATGATCAGTGGAAGAAATATGGCGGCGGCGAAAAACTGCGGCTCAGCGCCCTGCCCAGCGAATATTTCCTGCACCAATGTTTTATCGGCACCGACGTGGACGAAGAGCTGCTCGCCGTGGTGGTGGACAAATTCGGCGATGACAATGTGGTGGTCAGCGTCGATTATCCGCATGCGGACGGTCCCTTCCCCGAGGGCATACATGAATTCCTGGAGCTTCCCGGCGTGCCGCGCGCCGCAAAAAAGAAAATGCTGTGGGACAACAGCCTGCGCCTGTATGGCCTGGAAAAAATGGGGGAAAAAATAGGGTCAGACTCGATTTAAGCCCGATCCAGGCGGTAAAGCCCGGTTCCCTACACTTGTAACGGGGAGGTTTAGGGAGGGGATCAATCGGCAACCCTATTGAGGCAGGCCATCTAGCGGAAGAAACTGGGCGGCGGAGGCGATGATATCAATGTCTGCCCCATTAGCCGACAGCGGCACATAACAGGTTTCCAGGCTACGGAAGTCCTGTCCTGGAAGGGAAGATTGGATGCCAACTGCGCGCAATGGCGCGCGCGCCGCCACCACACGGACCAATGTGCGCTGAATACGCTTGAGCAGCAGTCCCGGCTGTTCGGACACCAGCTTTCCGCGCCAATCCACCGGCGGCAGGAAAGCCGCCAGCGCAGTGCCCAAAAGCCGGACCCGAAATATGTCCGCGCCCGCCACGTCATACATGACCAGCCACGGCAACAGCTTGACCAGCTCACGCGGCAGGATATCAACGCGGCTGGCAAACCGCCCCCCGCCGGTTAAGGCGGCAGCTATCCCATGCCCCGGAACAAACTGTCAACCGGCGGCATTGGCGTCCGGGAAACCTTTGCCTTTTTTGAAAAACAATAGGAATCTTGTCCATTGACTCATATGTTCCCTCTATGTTCTGATCATTGCCCCTCAATGGGCAACGGAGAGCACAGGTGCGGCGGCCAGCGGAGATTGAACGGCTTTATCTTGATTTTGACGGGTTTTTCGCCTCGGTCGAGCAGCAGGCGCATCCGCATCTGCGCGGCCGCCCGGTGGGGGTGACGCCGTTTGCGGCGGCCACCGAGCGCACCTGTGTGATTGCCTGTTCGCGCGAGGCGAAGCTGCGCGGGGTGAAGAATGTGATGGATATTGCCGAGGCGAAGCGGCTGTGCCCGGACATTATCCTGACGCCGCAATCGCCCGATCTGTACCGGCGCGCGCATAATGCGCTGATTTCAGAAATCAGCGCCGTCATTCCCGTCGATGCGATCAAGTCGATCGACGAGCTGACCTGCAAGGTGGAGGCGGGCGAGCGGGCCGATCCGATGCGGCTTGGCCTGCGCATCAAACGGCGCATCGCCGATAATATCGGCGCCTATATCACATGTTCGATCGGCTATGCCGCCAACCGGCAACTGGCGAAGATGGCCTGCAAGGCGGGCAAGCCGGATGGCAATCTGGTGTGGCGGCCCGAAGCTATGCCGGGGCCGCTGTTGCAACTGAAGCTGGCGGACGTGCCCGGCATTGGCGGCCGGATGGAGCGGCGGCTGGCCCGCGCCGGTATTGTATCGATGGCGGCGTTACTGGCGACCCAGCCAAAACACATGCGCAAATTGTGGGGCAATGTCACCGGCGAGCGGCTGTGGTATGCGCTGCACGGTTATGATTTACAGGCGCAGCCATCGAGCCGTGGCATGTATGGGCATGGCCGTGTGCTGCCGCCCGGGCATCGCAGCCTGGAACATGCGCGCGAGGCGTCGCGCCTGTTGCTGGTCAAGGCGGCGCGGCGGATGCGGCGCGACGGCTGGAACGCCGGGCGGCTGTTTCTGTGGTTGCAGTTTGCGCCGCGCTGGCGGGCGGGCGTCGCCGAGCGCGCCGGTTCGTGGCACGCCGCCGCCTGGCTGCCCGCCGTGCATGACGATCAGGCGGTGCTGGGCGCACTCGCCAGCCTGTGGGCCGAAGCGCATGCGCAGGTGCGACCGGGCGAGCGCATTATCCGGCTGGGGGTGACGCTGCTGGACCTCACCCGCGCCTCGCAGCGCCAGCTCGATATGCTGCTGGATGATGACGGGGCGCGGCGGCGCTGGGAAAGCGCTACGGCGGCCATGGATGGGCTGAACCGCAAACATGGCCGCACCCTGGTCAGCCTCGGCCCATGGACGCCGCCACCCGGCGGCTATGCCGGCGGCAAGATCAGCTATACGCGGATTCCACGCGCGGAGGATTTCTGGTGAACTGGAAAACTGATTTGCGGATTTCCGATCTGGATCCCGCAGCCCGGATCGAGCTGACTTGCAAGCGTTGCGGCATTACCCATTATCTGACCCCGGCGCAGGTGATGCAGCAGCCCGGTATGCAACAGGCCTATCTGGACGAGGCGGAAAGGCGCCTGCGCTGCGCCAGCCGGTTTTGCCGCGGCCCGGTGCGCCTGTCGCTGGTGCATGACGATAAAACCGAAGGCTTTGCCGGCGGCATGGCGTGAGGGCATTCCATGCCTTGCAGCATGCTTGAACAATGGCGTCGTAATTTTCATAGCATCGGTTGGCGAGCGTGATTTCGACCTGATCGCCGGCTGGATCGCCGCCGATCGCATCGACGCCCAGGCGATGGTCACCGGCACCGTTGGCTTCGCCGATTTCCCGCAGGCGTTCGAGGCGCTGCGCTTTAACTATGTTAAACCCTTCGCTCGACCATCATCTTTTTAATTTCGGCAATCGCCTTGGCCGGGTTGAGGCCCTTGGGGCAGGCTTGGGCGCAGTTCAAAATCGTGACGCAGCGGTAGAGGCGGAACGGATCTTCCAGATCATCGAGGCGCTCGCCGGTGGCTTCGTCGCGGCTGTCGATCAGCCAGCGATAGGCTTGCAATAGCGCGGCCGGGCCAAGATAACGGTCGCCATTCCACCAATAGCTGGGACAGCTTGAGGAGCAGCACGCACATAAAATGCACTCATACAGGCCATCGAGTTTCTGGCGGTCCTCATAGCCTTGCAGCCACTCCTTCTGCGGCGCGGGCGAGACCGTTTGCAGATACGGTTTGATCGAGGCGTATTGCGCATAAAAGTTATTCAGGTCCGGCACCAGATCCTTGATCACCTCCAGATGCGGCAGCGGATAAACTTTTACATCGCCGCTGATTTCATACATGCCCTTGGTGCAGGCCAGCGTGTTGCCGCCATCAATGTTCATGGCGCAGGAACCGCACACGCCCTCACGGCAGGAGCGGCGGAAGGTCAGGGTCGGGTCGATCTCGTTCTTGATCTTGATCAGCGCGTCGAGCACCATCGGCCCGCAATTATCGGTATCGACTTCATAGGTGTCGAGGCGCGGATTCTTATCGTCATCCGGGCTCCAGCGGTAAATGTGGAACGTGCGGATATTCTTCGCGCCGGCAGGGGCCTTAAAGGTGGCGCCCTTTTCGACCTTTGAATTTTTTGGCAGTGCGAACTCGACCATGGCAGTGTCCTTAATAAACGCGCTATTTTGGAGCGATATAGGGCGTGTCGTTCGACAGGGTATAGGCATGCACCGGGCGGTAATCGATGCTTACTTTGCCACTTTCGTCGAGCCAGGCCAGCGAATGCTTCATCCAGTTGTCGTCGTCCCGGTCGGGATAATCTTCCCGCGCATGGGCGCCCCTGCTTTCCTTGCGGTTTTCCGCCGAATGCACCGCCACCATGGATTGGCGTATCAGATTGTCAAACTCCAGCGTCTCAATCAGATCGGAATTCCAGATCAGCGAGCGGTCGGATGTTTTAATGTCCGTGCGCGCATCATAGACTTCACGGATCAGCGTGCAGCCTTCTTCCAGAATCTCGCCGGTGCGGAACACGGCGCAATTGTTCTGCATGATTTTTTGCATGCGCAGGCGCAGTTCCGCCGTCGAGGTGTTGCCCTTGGCAAAGCGCGCCTTGTCCAGGCGTGACAGGGATATATCAGCCGCATCCTTGGGCAGGTCGCGCTGTTTTTCATCCTTTTTGATCACCTGTGCCGCACGATTTGCTGCGGCGCGGCCAAACACCACCAGATCGATCAGTGAATTGGAGCCCAGGCGGTTTGCGCCGTGTACGGACACGCAGGCGGCCTCGCCCACGGCCATCAGGCCGGGCACCACGGCGTCGGGATTGCCATCGTGCAGGGTGACAACTTCGCCGTAAAAATTTGTCTGCAAGCCACCCATATTATAATGCACGGTGGGTAGCACCGGGATGGGTTCCTTGGTCACATCAACGCCGGAGAAAATTCGCGCGGATTCTGAAATACCGGGCAGGCGTTCATGCAAAATGGCTGGATCAAGATGATCCAGATGCAGATAGATATGGTCCTTGTTCGGGCCAACGCCACGCCCTTCGCGTATTTCAACCGTCATCGAACGGCTGACCACATCGCGTGATGCGAGGTCTTTGGCCGATGGCGCATAGCGTTCCATAAAGCGTTCGCCATTGGAATTGGTGAGGTACCCGCCTTCGCCGCGCGCGCCTTCAGTGATCAGGCAGCCAGCGCCATAAATGCCGGTCGGGTGGAACTGGATAAACTCCATATCCTGTAAGGGCAGCCCGGCGCGCAACGCCATGCCATTGCCGTCGCCGGTGCAGGTATGCGCCGAGGTGCAGGAGAAATAGGTGCGGCCATAGCCGCCTGTCGCCAGGATCGTCATCTTGGCGCGGATGCGGTGGATGGTTCCGTCATCCATGTTGATGGCGATGACGCCCCGGCATTCACCATTTTCCATGATCAGGTCGATGACGAAATATTCGATCATGAATTCCGCATTGTTACGGATGCTCTGGCCGTACAGCGTATGCAGCATGGCGTGGCCGGTGCGGTCAGCGGCGGCGCAGGTGCGCAGCGCGGGCGGTCCATCGCCGTTTTTGGTGGTCATGCCGCCAAAGGCGCGCTGATAAATCTTGCCTTCCATGGTGCGCGAAAACGGCACGCCGAAATGCTCCAGCTCGTATACGGCGGTGGGCGCTTCGCGGCACAGATATTCGATGGCGTCCTGATCGCCCAGCCAGTCGGCGCCCTTCACCGTGTCAAACATATGCCAGCGCCAGTCATCTTCCATCATGTTGCCAAGCGCTGCTGATATGCCGCCTTGCGCTGCCACGGTATGGCTGCGGGTGGGAAACACCTTGGTGATGTTAACGGTATTCAGGCCGGCTTCCGCGCAGCCAAGCGTCGCCCGCAGGCCGGAGCCGCCGGCGCCGACAACGACGACATCATAGCTATGATCGGTAATCGGATAAGCCGTCATGTCACGAAGCGCTCCCAAAGCTCAATTTCAGCACCGAAAGAATGCAGGCTAGCCCAAGGCCGAGGCAGCCCAGATTAACCGCAATGATCAATCCGAACTTGCCCAGATCCCATTGCACATAGTCCTCGATGATATGGGTGACGCCGATCTGCAAATGATAAAACCCAACCAGGATAAACATCAGGATCAGCACGCCAAAAAGCGGTGAACCCATCGCACTGGCGGCGGTGGCGTGGCTAGCGCCGGTCAGCGCCACCATGAATGAGACAAATATGATGGCCAGCGGGATCAGCGCAATGGCGCTCAGCCGTTGATGCCAAAAGCTCTTTGTGCCGTCCTTGGCCGAACCCTTGCCGCGCACGCGGCCCAGAGGTGTCTTGAACTGGGCCATCAGACGCCCCCCCGGATCATATAGGCAAGAACCCAAACCAGAACGCTCAGCAGCACCGAGCCCGCAAAGGCGGCGATCGCGGTGCGATTAGCGTCCGGCAGATCGAACCCCCGGCCCGTATCCCAGAAAAGATGCCGGATGCCGTTGCACATATGAAACATCAGCGCCCAGGTAAAGCCGAGCAGCATCAAGCGCCCGAACCAGCTTGCTAAAAACCCTTGCAGGGCGCCGTAAGATTGCGGTCCATCCGCCAGCGCCAGCAGCCAGCAGGTCAGCAGCAGCGTGCCAATCCCAAGCCCAACGCCGCTAAGCCGGTGCAACACCGACGCCGCCATGGTCACCTGCCAGCGGTAGATTTGTAGATGCGGTGACAGCGGCCGTGGCCGCATAATTGGCGCCTTGCCTGCGCCCGCCTCAGTTTCCGCCATTGCTGGCCCCCTGCTGATTTTTGACGGCCTTCACTGGCCGCACGTGATTCCAGTGCATACTAAACCGGGAAACTGTTAAGTCAATCAGCCGATTGCGGAAAATTAGCCCTACCGGCGGGGCAGCAGCAGCCAGGTGTCCAGATCAAGAATAATGGAGGGGTGATGGCCCTCGGCAGTGACGCCAGGAAAGGTGGCGCAGGGTTGATCTTTGGTGGCGAACAGCCGCACGCGCAGCGCGCCCACATCGTGGCGGCCGGGAATTTCCACTTTATCCAGAATTTCCGACCAGGCGAATACGGTATGCCCGGCGTAACACGGCGCGACATGGCGCCCGGCGTTGATGGCGGCGATCTTTACGCCGTTGGCCAGCCCATTGAAGCTGAGTGCGCGCGCCAGGCTGATGACATGGCCGCCATAGACCAGCCGGCGCTGGGCGCCCCCAGTGTTAGAGTCGCTGTTCTGCATAAATTGATTGAAATGCACCCTGGCGGTGTTCTGATACAACCGGGTCGCCATCATGTGCTCGGCTTCTTCAATGGTCATGCCGTCCACATGGTCGATTTTTTCACCAACCTGATACTCGTCCCACAGATGTGGCGATCCCGCGAGCTCGCAATTATAGTTGCTGAAATCCAGACCGGCGGGGACGGCTAAATTGCTGGCCGCCACTGCATTGGGCAATTCAGGTATGAACGCAGCGCGGGTAGGGGCGGCTTCATCGCGCTTGCGCACCATCACCCAACGCACATAGTCGATCACCACTTCATGGCGCTGGTTTACGCCGGTGCTGCGCACATAGACGATGCCGGATTTACCGTTGGACAATTCCCGCAAACCGATCACTTCCGATGTCGTGGACAGTGTGTCGCCCGCATAGACGGGCGTCAGAAACCGGCACGAAGCATAGCCCAGATTGGCCACCGCATTCAGCGAAATATCCGGCACGGTTTTTCCGAACACAATATGAAACGCCAGCAGATCATCGATGGGTGCGCCGGGCAGGCCCAGCGAGCGGGCAAATTCATCCGACGAAGTCAGCGCAAAGCGCGGCCCAAACAGCGCCGTATACAGGCTCGCATCCCCCGCCGTTACCGTGCGCGGCGTGGCGTGGCGCAAAAACTGCCCAACCTCGAAGTCTTCGAAAAAATTACCGGGATTGGTTTTGCTCACGAAATGCTTCCCTGGCTGTTCTATCCCCGGTTTTAGCGGATGCGGGCGGTTGCGGGAAGGGGCATCATGCTTGGCAGTGCGCTAATGCGGCTCTATCATGGCCGCAACCGCGTCTCCAGAGGCGGACTTAATCAAATGGGAGCACATCATGGCCACCTTAGAGTTCTTTTTCGATTGTTCCAGCCCGTGGACCTATCTGGCGTTCAGCCGCATCGAGGCGCTTGTTGCGCGCACCGGGGCGCAGATCGAATGGCGGCCGATACTGGTCGGCGGCGTGTTCAACAAGGTGAACATGGAACTGTATGAGATGCGGGCCAATCCGCATCCTGTCAAGGCTGTTTACGGGCGCAAGGATTTGCAGGACTGGGCGAAGTTTTGCGGCGTCAGGATCGGCTGGCCTAAAGTGTTTCCGGTGCGCGCCGTCGATTGCATGCGCGGCGCCATCGTGGCGCAGGACGCGGGCGTGCTGCCCGCCTATGCGCGGGCGGTGTTTGAGGCCTATTGGGGTGATCTGAAGGATGTATCGCAAGCCCCGGTTTTGGTGGAAATCTGCCAGCGTGTGGGCCTCGACCCGGATGAATTTTTCCGCCGCATCCCCATGGACGATGTAAAGAACCGGCTGCGCGAAAACACCGAGGATGTGATCCGGCGCGGCGGCTTTGGCTCGCCGACCATGTTCGTCAATGGCGCCGACATGTATTTCGGCAACGACCGCCTGCCGCTGGTGGAGATGGCGCTCGCCAGGGCGGGGTAAAAAAACTCAAACGCCAATTTCAGAAGCAGTTTCTGATAGCAAAACTGCGGCCCCGTCGAAGCCCACCCATTTAGAGCGAAATGATTTTAAGTTTTCCCACTACGGCGCTTCAGATCAGGTGGATCAGGCTCTTGTTGTCATGTCTCAATAGGCTGTTTACAGGCAGCCGTGAGATTGGGGGCGCCTCAGACTCGATTAAAAATTAAAAAACGAGATAAATGCAAAATTAATCGAGTCTGACCCTATTGATCTTGGACCCTATTGATCTTTTCTCCAACCTAAACCCGCATTGCAGAAGTCCTGGCAGTCAGTTCGATGCCCAGCGCTTTCATCACCGCCAGGGTGGTTTTCAGGGTCGGGTTGCCGTTCTCGCTGAACGAGCGGTAGAGTTGCTCGCGCGAAAGCCCGGTTTGCGCAGCAATTTGCGCCATGCCCTTGGCTCGGGCGACAATTCCCAGCGCCCTGGCGATATAGGCGGCATCGCCGGTTTGCAGCGCGTCTGCCATGAAAAAGGCAATTTCTTCGTCACTATCCAATGCAGCGGCGGGATCATACGCCGTCAATTTTTCAGCCATTCTGTTCACTCCATCTCCAAATCCTGGGCCAGTTTTTTTGCCAAAGCGATATCGCGCGCCTGTGCGCGCTTGGCCCCGCCACATAGCAAAATGATGAGGGTGTTGCCTCGCTGCTGAAAATAAACCCGGTAGCCCGGGCCAAAATGAATCCTCAGTTCACTGACGCCGCCACCCACCGGGGAAACATCACCTGGCAACCCTTCGGACAGGCGCGCAATTCTGGTGGCAATGATGGTCCGCACCCTGCGGTCCCGCAACCTTACTTCCCAAAGGCGAAAAGTTTCGGTTTGCCTGATTTCTATCATTATAGACTAACGTAGTATATAAACTACTAAATGTCACGGAAAAAACGGCTCAGGTCTTGACAGGGCAGTTTCAGCGTTCGCCTTTGATGATCTTGCTGATTGTTGAATAATGCAGCCCGGCATGTCCGGCTATAGCCGCCATGCTATAGCCATGCGCCAGGGCCACCCGGATGGCCGCGTCGCGCAGAATTTTATCGCCGCGCACCCGCCCGGCGAACAGCGCCTTCAGGCTGGGGCGCAGCAACTCCCGCTGGGCGCGGGGAATGTCTTTTAATGCAGTCACGCCTTGCAGCAGCGGGCGCATCTGTGCGGCAAAATGCTCAGTGCCTAGCAGCACCTGTCCTCTCAACTCATCCCAAGGCGAGGGCTGCGCCATGCCTTGCGCGACAAAATCCGCATACTTCGCGCGCGCGACAGACGCGCGCCTGCCAAACTGCGCCAGCAGCTTCTGGAGTTCATCGCCGATCATCGGCAGTTCGCGCACCGGTTCCGGCAACACCAGCGGCCCGCTGGTGATCTTCGCGGCCAGTGCTTCGTACATATGGACCATTTCACTTTCAAGCAACAACACCAGCCACGCCAGCGGCAGCACCAGCGCCGATGCCAGCAGCAACGTCATGAGGACTGCGGCGAGGTTGTGGCGGTTTCCCACCGCCGAGCGCAGGCGGACATACGCCGGCCAGGTGACATAACAG
>CAMTWQ010000112.1:0-12038 GCA_947085465.1 uncultured Alphaproteobacteria bacterium | reverse complement strand
TGTCGATAGCTAATTAAAATGTCCGGTTTTCATAGCACATTAAATGTCCGCTGCTTTTTGTTGTTGGGCCTGTGGGGATGTGGGCAACGCGCAGCGTTGTCCAGCATATCCACAGGCTGGCCGTTGAGCGGACTTAAGCGGCCTGTTGCGAAGTTTTGGGCTCCCCGTTTGGCGTGATCAAGCTGCCGTCCGGCGTATAATCCGCCAGGCGTCGCGGCCCGTGGAAGATCACCAGCGCGCCGTCTGGATATTCATGCACCCGCACGGTTGCCCTGACATAATGGGCGCGTTCGGGAGTTGGCGGCAGTTGCAGAACCCGGCGGCCATACTGCACGGTGTTGTCATTGCCGACCTGGCGCTCGTCCTGAACGCACAGCACATCGCGCCACAGGCTGCCAATCACCGGCACAAAGGCGCTGCCTTGCTGCTCTGGCTTAACCGCAAAGCGCTGATTGTGCTGGGCGAGATAAACTTCCCTGATGAACTGGTTGGCGCTGGCAACATCGCTGATCCCGGCAAGCCGCAGTTCCTTGACCAGCCGGTCCTGCAGCGTGCCGAAGGCGCGCTCTGAACGCCCGCGCGCCACAGGCCGAATAGGCCGGGATATGCGCGATGCCAAGCTGCCGCAACGCCCGCCCCACCTGCGTCAGATTGAGCTTGTCAACCTTGCCGCCCGCCGCGCGCGTCAGCCAATAATGGCTGCCACGATCCGTGTACAGGCTGCAGGGAAGGCCATGCTCCCCAACAACATCAATCAGTCCCTGCAATGTGCTGAGCGTGCCCTCCTGCGCCACCAGAAACGCCGAATAAATCTCGCTGCTCGCACTCGCCGCGCTGGCGCTGGCGCAGCGGGTCGTCCATGGTTACAATCAGATCAAGCTTGACGCCCGTCCCCAGCCAATCATGCGTGGAGCCGTCCTGATGCAACATCATGCCAGGCAGAGGCCGCCGCTGCCGCTTCTTGCGGTGCGCCCCGCGCCGTGGCGCTTTAACCAGCAAGCCATGCTTCTGCAAAACTGTCTTGGTCCAGGTGTAGCCCCAGCCAAACCGGGCGTCCTTTTGCATCTTCTCGTGAAAATGCTTGGCCGTGAAACCCGGATACTTCGTCCGGTATTCCTCCACCACCCAGGCAATGTCACGCACCGGCACACCCCGCGCCGACGCCTTGCCAAGCCGGCGGTCAACGATGCCGGCGGCGCCTTCCTCAATATACCGGTCCCGCAACCGCCGGAACTGGCGCTCCGACATCCCAAGCATTAACCCAGCCTCCTCACAATCAAGCTCTTTGCGCCTATATCCCTCATAGGCCTGCATAAATCTGCACATCCGCAGCTCCTGTAACATCCACAATACCTCCGGTGAAAAACCGGACATATCGTCTGCTACAAAAAACGGACATATCATGTGCTATCGACAATTACGCGCTTGGGTATTGACTCACATGTTACGACCGCTTAGGATTTCTTAATAATCATTAATTTCCACAGCAAACGTACTTTGGTAGCGAACACCTCAAACTTCACGAACAACTTAAACCTCGCAAACCCTTACTACCCGGCAAACACATAAAACATTGGAGGTTTCAATGAAACAATTGTTCCTTGGGCTGACGATGGCCGCTTCCGTGCTGCTCTTCACGCCTCACGCACATGCGCTTCCCCATTATTTTTCGGCCGATCTCGGTAATTTTGAGAATCCCCCAACGGGCTCCGCCGGTGTTGGCAGGGCAGTTGTCAGTTTTGATCCCGTGGCGCACACCATGCGGGTTGAGGCTAATTTTTCCGGCCTGGTCGGCACCACAACCGCCACGCATATCCATTGCTGCACAGCGCCTCCCGGGAATATAGGAGTGGCGACGACTACGCCCACATTTCCCGGATTCCCCGCAGGAGTTACCGCAGGTTTATATGACAGCACATTTGACATGACCTTGGACTCCTCGTTCCGTGCGGGTTTCATCACGGCAAATGGCGGAACTCCGGCAGGTGCGGAGGCCGCCTTATTCAATGGATTAATGGCGGGCCAAGCTTATTTCAATATACATACCACCAGCTTCCCTGGTGGCGAAATTCGCGGATTCTTCACCCAGGTTCCTGACCGCGTGCCTGAACCCGCGACAATGGCCCTGCTTGGGGCCGGCCTCGCGACTATGATCTGGGGCCGCCGCAGGAAGGCTTGATCCGATTGGCTTTTAGGGGCTGCACTTGCCTGCGGCCCCTTTTCGCCTTCGGCAGTTAAATTTCAGCTCTCAGCACTACCTTTCAGCACTGCTTAATTAGTTAAAGGGCACGTTACCCTTTAAAGTCCTGACGCATTCCCCCCTTCACGCCGCACGCTCAAACCCCACATCCACCACCTTCACAATATCCGCCATGATGTCGTTGAGCTGATAGTCTTTCGGCGTGTAGACGCGCGCCACGCCGGCCGTCAGCAGGCGCGATGCGTCTTCCGGCGGGATGATGCCGCCGATGATGACGGGGATGCCGCCAAGGCCTGCGGCGCGCATGCGGTCCAGCACATCCAGCACCAGCGGCACATGGCTGCCGGATAATATCGACAATCCAACCACATGCACGCCTTCTTCCAGCGCGGCGTTGACGATTTGGGCGGTGGTCAGGCGGATGCCTTCATAGACCACTTCCATGCCGGCATCTCTAGCGCGCACAGCGATCTGTTCGGCGCCGTTGGAATGGCCGTCGAGGCCAGGTTTGCCGACCAGGAATTTCAGGCGGCGGCCGAGTTTTGCCGACACGCTTTCAACGGCGCTGCGCACGTCGGCCAATTGCGCGCCACCGCTGTTGCTGCGCGCGGTGCGGCCGACGCCGGTGGGGGCGCGGTATTCACCGAATATTTCGCGTAAACAGCCCGCCCATTCGCCGGTGGTGACGCCCGCTTTGGCGCAGGCGATGGAGGACGGCATGATATTGTCGCTGTGTTTTGCCGCAGTTCGTAAATCGGCCAGGGTTTTTTCAACGGCCTTGCCATCGCGCTGGGCGCGCCAGGCTTGCAGTTTTTCGATCTGCCCGGCCTCGACATGTTCATCGACCGTCATAATGCCGCCGTCTGCGCCTTGTGACAGGGGTGAGATTTCAGATTCGGTGAATTTATTGACGCCCACCACAATATGCGATCCGGCCTCGATGGCGTTCAGCCGGGCGCTGTTGGATTCCACCAGTCTTTGTTTCATATAGCTGGATTCGACCGCCGCAATGCCGCCGCCCATTTCGTCAATGCGGGCCAATTCGGCGCGCGCCTCGGCTTTCAGTTCCTCAACCTTGGCGGCGATGACATGGCTGCCGTCAAAAATATCGCCAAATTCCAGCAGATCCGTTTCATAGGCGACAATCTGTTGCAAACGCAGCGACCATTGTTGATCCCACGGGCGGGGCAGACCCAGCGCCTCGTTCCATGCCGGCAATTGCACGGCGCGGGCGCGCGCGTCTTTCGACAGCACCACGCCCAGCATTTCGAGCAATATTCTGTACACGTTGTTTTCCGGCTGCGGCTCGGTCAAGCCCAGCGAGTTGACCTGCACCCCATAGCGAAAGCGGCGCAATTTTGCATCGGTGACGCCGTAACGGTCGCGGGTGATTTCGTCCCACAAATCGTTGAAGGCGCGCATTTTGCACATTTCGGTAATGAACCGCACCCCGGCATTGACGAAGAAACTGATCCGGCCGACCACTTCGGGAAAATCTTCGGCGGGCACCTGGCCGCTGGCTTTCACCGTATCCAGAATGGTAATGGCGTTGGCCAGCGCAAAGGCCAGCTCCTGCACCGGCGTCGCGCCCGCTTCCTGCAAATGATACGAACAGACGTTTGTCGGATTCCATTTCGGCATCTCGCGATAGGTGTACGCGATCATGTCAGACGTCAGCCGCAGGCTGGTGGCGGGCGGAAAAATATAGGTGCCGCGCGACAGATATTCCTTGATGATGTCGTTTTGCGTGGTGCCGGTCAGGCTGGCGCGCGGCGCCCCTTGTTCGTCGGCGGTGGCGATATACAGCGCCAACAACCAGGGCGCGGTGGCGTTGATGGTCATCGAGGTGTTCATGCGTTGCAGCGGGATGCCATCAAACAGCGCGCGCATATCGCCCAGATGCGCCACCGGCACGCCCACCTTGCCCACCTCGCCGCGCGCCAGCACATGATCGGCGTCATAACCGGTTTGCGTCGGCAGATCGAAGGCCACCGACAGGCCGGTCTGGCCCTTGCCCAGATTGTTGCGGTACAGCGCATTCGAGGCCTCGGCGGTGGAGTGCCCGGCATAGGTGCGCAAAATCCAGGGTGCGTCTTTTTTCACGTCCGCCATGGCTAAGTTCCAATGTTCCAAAGATAATAGCGCAAAACTATCATATCTTTTGTTGCGTTGCAAAATTCGCTTGAAAATCAAGAGATTTTAACGCTTTATCGCATACAATGGCTTAATTTTAGGCAAACCCGTGGAGACGAAATCTATGTCCCAACCGCAAGCCAAATTGCAACAGCTAAAGGATTTATACGAAATCGGCGAAATTCCGCCGCTCGGCCATGTGCCGAAAAACATGTACGCCTGGGCGATCCGCCGCGACCGCCAGGGGCCGCCCGAACAGGCGATGCAGCTCGAGGTGGTGGAAACGCCCACATTGGACAGCCAGGAAGTGTTGATTTTGGTGATGGCCGCCGGGGTTAATTATAATGGCATCTGGGCTTCGCTTGGCACTCCGGTTTCCATGTTCGATGTGCATAAGCAGCCGTATCACATTGCTGGCTCTGACGCGTCGGGTATCGTCTATGCGGTTGGCTCGAAAGTCACCCGTTGCAAAGTCGGCGACGAAGTGGTGGTGCATTGCAATCAAACCGACGGCGATGACGAAGAATGCAACGGCGGCGACCCGATGTTCTCGAACAGCCAGCGCATCTGGGGGTACGAGACCCCCGATGGTTCATTCGCGCAATTTTGCCGCGTGCAGGCGCAGCAGGTGATGCCCCGCCCCCGGCATCTGACGTGGGAAGAAAGCGCGTGCTATACGCTGACGCTTGCCACCACGTACCGGATGTTGTTTGGACACCGGCCGCATATTCTCAGCCCCGGCGATAATGTGCTGGTATGGGGCGCCAGCGGCGGGTTGGGCTCGTTTGCGGTTCAGCTTTGCGCAACATCGGGCGCCAACGCGATTGGCGTCGTGTCGGACGAAAGCAAGCGCGAGTTCGTGATGTCGCTGGGCGCCAAGGGCGTCATCATCCGCAATGATTTCAATTGCTGGGGGCAATTGCCGCAGGTCAACGGACCGGGCTTTGCCGAATATATGGCCGAGGTGCGCAAGTTCGGCAAAGCCATCTGGGACATTACCGGCAAAGGCGTGGATGTGGATTTTGTGTTCGAACATCCCGGCGAAGCGACGTTCCCGGTTTCGTGCATGGTGTGCAAGCGCGGCGGCATGGTGGTGTTCTGCGCAGGCACCACGGGTTTCAATCTGACCTTTGACGCGCGCTTTGTGTGGATGCGCCAGAAACGCATTCAGGGCAGCCACTTTGCCAATCTGAAACAGGCCAGCCAGGCCAACCGGCTGATGATTGAGCGGCGCATCGATCCCTGCATGTCAGAAGTATTCCCGTTCGCCGATATTCCCAAGGCGCACACCAAAATGTGGAAAAATCAGCACGCGCCGGGCAACATGGCGGTGATGGTCTGCGCCAAACGCCCCGGCCTGCGTACTGTGGAAGACACGATTGAGGCGGGGCTGGAATAGGGCCGGTTTGGTCAACCTGCCGCCATTGCTGGAATGAGAATTATTTTGCGCCAGTGTGTAACTTGTGGTACACTAACTTTTTGGTTGATGGAGCAGGACGATGGCGACTGATAATCCGAGAATACAGGTTATGCTGGATACAAAAACCAATGTCCTGCTTTCCAGCCTTGCGGGTCGGCTGCGCCGCTCGGTTTCCTCAACCGCCGCTGATTTGATCCGCGAGGCGCTGGAGTTGCATGAAGACATCTTGCTTTCAAAACATGGCGATGACAGATACGCCGCCAACAAAAAATGGATCCGTCACGAAGACGCATGGAAATAGCCATTGTGGAAGCTACGCTATGCGGACAGTGTTATCCGCAAGGATATTCCGCAGCTTGATGAGACGGTACGAGAGCGCATCCGCAAAGCAATTGAAGCCAAGCTGACGCTTGATCCTCTGCGCTTTGGAAAGCCGCTGCGGCACAGTCTGCATAATCTGCGCAGCCTTCGCGTGGGTGATTACCGCATACTATATCATATTGATCATGTGGCGCGGTTGGTGTCCGTGGTTTCGATTGGCCACCGAAACGATATATATGACGCGTAAGGAAACGCGCAGATCGCAGCGGCGCGTGGATGACGCCACTAGAGCAATCTGCATTAAGTTCGAGCCTCATGGCTCGAACTTAATGCAGATACTCTAGATTTTAATGTGTTAGAGCAGCTTTCCGCGATTAAGTGGGGTCACTTCGTTACTCCACTTAATCGCGGGCTGCTCTAGGCCGGTTTACAAGGGGCCGCCCAGCCGTTAGCATGAGTCTTCTTTAAAAACAGGAGGATGGTCATGGCGATTGAAGTGAAACCTCTGGATGCGCCGTTGGGCGCCATTGTGTATGGCTGGAATCCGAAAGCCGAATTATCCGGCGCCGATGAAGCTTCTATCCGGCAGGGATTGCAGCAGCGCCAGGTGCTGGTGTTTCGCGGCCATGCGACGCCTACGGATAAAGAGCTGGTCAGCTTCGCCACCCGGTTCGGCAATCTGATCAAGGGATCGGAATGGTTCGGCGATATTGATCCGGTGGCGGAAATCCTGCGCGTCAATAATCTGGTGGGCGCGGACGGCGTACCCGAAGGCACCGGGGCCTCCACCTCGCTGGAATGGCATGCGGATTATTCCTATGTGCCGCATGTCGGCAAGGAAAGCTTTCTGGAGGCCGTCGAAATACCCGTCAAACGCCCGCCGCAAACCTGTTTCGCCAATCAATATGCGGCCTTTGAAAGCCTGCCAAAGGCGATGGCCGGCATGTTGCGCCCGCTTTTTGCGCATCACAGCATCACGGGCTATGGCAAGGATGGCGAGGAATTGCAGATCACCGGCGCGCCGCAAGATGCGGGACATTTCCGCGAAGAGTTCAAAGCCAAGAAACAACGCAACCAGCGCCTTGGGGTTGACCGCCCGCCGATTCCCCAGGCCATCCATCGCGTCATTTTGCGTCACCCAGATACGGGCCGCGAAATTCTCTATGTCAGCAAAGGCATCACCCGCAGCATCATCGGCATGCCGCACGACGAAAGCAGCGCCCTGCTGAAAGAACTGGCGGCGCATTCGACGCGGCCGGAAAATGTTTACGCGCATGACTGGCAGATCGGCGACATGGTGATGTTCGACACGCTCGGCACCCTGCACCGCCGCGACGCCTGGGACGCCTCCGAGCGCCGCGTCATGCGCCAGATGAGCACGCTGTGGACCCCGCCCGCGCATGCGCATTCCATGGCGGCGGAGTAGGCTGAGATTGAAGGGGCACTTCCTATTTAATCTTTAATACGTGCACATTGATGTGGAATATTGGCAATCCCCGGCCCCACTGACGGCCGCGGCCAGATGCTCGACGCCAGCCGCCGGATCCGCGACCGCCTGATGGCCAAAATCAAGGAGCGGTTTGGGCCACTCTCTCCTGCGATTGGGTGAGGGATTTTTATGACGGCCTCAATCATTATCAGTAGGCTACATGCTTTTAGCGTTCTTATGGTATTCGGAAAATAAATCGCTGAGCAGGCCACCACCCCACCGATTTATTGGGTCGTCCTCAACCGAGTACGGGGCCTTCATAATCGGTGTCAAATGGTCAAACGGCGCAGACTGGAGTACATTGACATAAGAAGGATCAAGCCCATAAACGAGGGCAATTCCGTCAAGGGCAAGACGCTGGACAACATGGCAGTTGTCACTTGCTTGCTGCAACGTTTGAATATCCAAATTGCCATGCGCAATCCTCGCCCGAATTTTGGCAAGAAACTGCCTTGCATTAGTAGGCATATCTTTGTGGCGAGAGAGTAATTTTTTGATAGCAGCACTTTCCTGAGACTCAAGACCCTTATCTAATTTTCCATTAGGTTTGCGCTTTGGGCCACGTGTGACATCGGGCACATGCTTAGCTATGCTCTCAAGTGCAAAAAAATAAAATAAATACTGCTCGGTTTTCAGAGTTGCGATCATGCCGCGCCGAAACCAACGAATGGCCGCGAGAGCAGACTTTGGCGGCATTACTAAACTCGGAAATTTCGCATTCTTGGGAAGTTGAGTTTTAACAACCTCTTCTCCTCCGGTTGTTGCGCTGTATTCTGTTGCATTTCCAGTTATGCAATCCTTCAACTCGTCCTCGTCATAGACCATGCCAACGGCGATAACTCGTACCGGATATCCAGTCAACAAGGTAAGCCGATCTGCGGCATGTTCATACAGTTCCTTTCCCCGCAGCAGGGCAAACATCTCATCCTTGGCTCGTACTAATGCGCGGCACTCAAACTCAATAGGCTCCCGTTGTGACCACCAGTCCGATCTACCAGCTCGCTCTTTATCAATGGGCCGCATCTGGACAAAACCATCAGGATCGTCGCCGCCAAGATTCAGATAGATAAATGATTCTTTTCCATCATTCAGAAACTGTACGGGAATGTCGAGAATGGCCTCCACTACCCACAAGTGCATCTTCATCTTGTCGGCTACGGGGTTTGTCATTGTCAACTCTGGTGACTCCAGTTCATAAATGAAAGGCATAGAGGTCGTTTCCCCTTATCTCCGTCCACAGACCATCCATCACGCTGCGCGGCGTAAATCCCGCACCTTGATCTTGCCGGCCTTTTTTTGCGCCTGGGCGAGATCAAAATCCATTTGCAGGCCAAGCCACATTTCAGGGCTGCTGCCGAAGGCTCTGGCAAGACGCAGCGCCATTTCAGGCGAAATGCCGGACCGGCCATTCAGAATTTCCGACAGGGTCTTGCGCGCGACGCCCAGCCCGGCGGCGGCCGCCGTAACGGTCAGGCCAAGCGCTTCAATACATTCCTGGCGGATGATCCTGCCTGGATGCGGCGGTTTTTTCATCAGCATGGGCCACCCTCATTAAAATGAGATCACGCATGTGGGCGTGGTATATGCTTCAAACAGAAATCATACCCGTCTCATTGGCGTAAATAGGATCGGGCTCGATCTAAGCCCAACCCAGGCAACAAAGTCCAAATAAATTTGCTCTGACCATTCTACCGCCATTCTACTGTGCTACGGCGCGATGATATCGATATTGGTGAAACTGCTGCGATACCGTTTAGCGTCCCGGGTCAGTAACTGGTGTCCGGCAAGCGCCGCATGTGCGCCGATGAAAAAATCCGGCAGGGGGGATCGCTTTACGCCACCGCGTTTGCGGTAGGCCATAAACACCTTTCCGGCCAGAAACGCCGCCGCAAACGGAATTGGCTCGCGTTCAAACACACTCCTTGGCAACGCCTCTTCAAGCGCTTCGATTCTGGAAAAACGAATTGAAACCTCCGCATAGATCACCGGGTTGATGATCAAACGCCCTCTATCTGCGGCCGCCGCCAGCGCGCCGCTTGACCACTCGAACCAGCGCGCGTCGGATGTCATCACATCGAGCAGCACATTGCTGTCAACCAGGGTCGCCATCAGCCGTCGCGCGTAAACGCCATAATGGCGCCGGTGCTGAGCGGCACATCACCCTGTCCGCGCAAATGTCCGATTAGGCGCGCCCCGCGCCCCACGCCTTTGCGGGTGGCCGCGCGCGTAATACGCACGGTGGTTCCCGTGATTTTGAACTCGACCTCCGTGCCGGGCAACAGCCCCGCCTGCTCGCGCATGGCGGCGGGTATCGTCACTTGGCCTTTTGATGTCAGACGCATCGTCATATCCTTACCCTTACCAGTAGAAGTAAGAATACTCTTTTTGGCTCAGGCGTTCAAGCCCGCCCAGTGCGACACCAGATCAGTGCAAAAACTTAGACGGAAAAATTCGCCAGCCGCGCCGCCAGCCCGGCCCGCACGTCCGGCCACTCGCTGCGAATGATTGAGAAATACACCGAGTCTCGTATATGTCCATCGCGCACTACCACCATGTGGGCGCGGTGGATGGCTTCCTGTTTGGCCCCAAGTTTTGCGATGGCGGCGCGCGAGCGGGCGTTGCGCGCATCGGTTTTCAGTTCAACCCGGTTTGCCCCGGCGTCAAACGCATGGGTGAGCAATAACAATTTGCATTCCGGATTAACGGCGCCCGCCTGCGCGGTCTTGGCATACCAGGTGCCGCCGATCTCAACACGTTTATGTGCAGGAACAATTTCCAGAAACCACGTTGTGCCGACGAGCGCATTATCCGCCAGCCGCCGCACCGCAAAGGAGATATAGGCCCCGCTTTCATGCATGCGGCGTACCCCATTAAACCAGGCTTCAAAATCTTTGCCGCTGCCGTTAACCGGAAAATAAGTCCAAATCGCAGGATCACTGGCCGCGGCGCGCAAGCCTTCCCGGTGCGTCTCGGCCAAAGGCTCCAGACGGACAAATCGCCCGGTTAAATTTTGTGCGATGAGTTGCATCGCCTTAACCCATCGCCTTAAGCCGCGTCTCCAGCCCGGCCCGCACCTCCGGCCATTCGCTATGAATGACAGAGAAAAAAACGGAATCCCGAAGCCGCCCGTCGGGCATAACCTTGTGGGCGCGATGAACACCTTCTTCTTTCGCGCCAAGCTTGGCGATAGCTGCGCGCGAGCGGGCATTGAGCATGTCCGTATTCAATTCCACCCGGTTGGCGCCCGCATCAAACGCATGCGCCAGCAACAACAGTTTGCATTCCGGGTTGACCGGGCTGGCCTGGGCGGCGGGCGCGTACCAGGTATAGCCAATTTCGACACGCTTATGGGCGGGTACGATCTCTGCAAATCGGGTTGTGCCAACCACGGCATTATCGGCCAGCCGCCGCACACAATATACGATATGCGCGCTGCTTTCGTGCATCTGGAGAGACCAGTTAAAATATTGATCAAAATCCGGGCCATAACCGCGCATTGATAGATAGGTCCAGATGGCCGGGTCATTGGCCGCGCGCAAACCCTCCCGGTGCGCCTCGGCTAACGGCTCCAACTGGACAAAACGCCCGGTTAAAATTTGTGCGATGAGTTGCATCAGCGGCGGTTTAAGGTAAGCCTATAGGGGGGTCAAGCGGTTTCCCCGTACGCAACGAAAGCAGGAAAATGCCTCAAGACGAGTATAAACGCCAGGCCGCTGTGAAGGCGCTGGAATATGTGACTGATGGGATGCGGGTCGGGATTGGCACTGGCTCCACGGCGGATCATTTTACCCGCGCGCTGGGGCAGGCCGTTGCGCAGGGTTTGAAGGTGATTGGCGTCGCCACCTCGGTGCGCACCGAGGCGTTGGCGCGCCAATGCGGCATTCCGCTGGTGGATATTGATGCGGCAATGTCGCTGGATCTGACAGTGGATGGGGCGGATGAAATTGATTCCAGTTTACGCCTGATCAAGGGTGGTGGTGGTGCTTTGCTACGCGAAAAAATTACGGCGGCGGCGTCGAGCCGGGTACTGATCATTGCCGATGAGGCCAAGCTGGTGCCGGAGCTGGGCCAGTTCCCGCTGCCGGTTGAGGTTAGCCCGTTTGCCTGGAAAACAACCGCGCGGCATATCCGTGACAATCTTTCGCGCTTTGATGTCGGCAACGTCGCCGTGGCGTTGCGCCGTCATGCGGATATGAAATCGTTTGTCACCGATGGCGGGCATTATATTGTTGATTGCCAGTTACAGCGCATCGGCGATCCGGATGGATTAGCGGCCTATCTTAAAGCCATTCCCGGCGTCATGGAGCATGGCTTGTTTATCGGTTTGGCGAGTGCGGCGATTATCGGCGGCCCTGATGGGGTGCGTATCATCCGGCCTGAGGGCAGCCTGTTTCCGCTATTGTAAGGAATATTCCGCATGGCGAAATATGATTTTGATCTGTTTGTCATCGGCGGCGGATCGGGCGGCGTGCGCG
>CAMTWQ010000111.1:0-13649 GCA_947085465.1 uncultured Alphaproteobacteria bacterium | reverse complement strand
TCAGGATAAAAATGGTCTAACACATTCACTTAGAGCCTTTCTTATCCGGTCAGGTTGAACCAACCTGACCGGGAAAGGCTCTAGACCATTTCCTGTTCGGATTGAATCAATCCGATCAGGATAAAAATGGTCTAACACATTCACTTAGAGCCTTTCTTATCCGGTCAGGTTGAACCAACCTGACCGGGAAAGGCTCTAGGGGAACAGCGCTTCCTGCATCAGCCCCTCGGTTTCAGGAAAGCCAAGCAAAAGATTCATGTTCTGCACCATTTGGCCAGATGCGCCTTTGACTAGATTATCCAGGGCGCTGATGATGATCATGCGCCCTGGCTGCCGGTCTGCCGAAAGCCCGATCAGCGTATGGTTAGTGCCGCGCACATGCCTTGTCGCCGGGGCTTCGCCTATGCGCAACACATGCACGAACGGCTCATGGTCATAGCGATTGCTGAGAGCCTCATGCGCCGATTGGACCGTGTGCCCATCCTGCAACCGCACATAGATGGTCGAGAGCATGCCCCGGTTCATCGGCACAAGATGCGGGGTGAACGAGGGCGTGACGGAAAATCCGGCGGCTCGGCTCAATTCCTGATCGATTTCCGCCATATGCCGGTGATTGGCGACGCCGTAGGCGTGGATGGCTTCGCTTATCTCGGTGAACAGGCTGCCTTCACTCAGGCCGCGGCCACGGCCGCTGACGCCGCTTTTGGCGTCGATGACGATATCTTCAGTTGAGATTATCTTATTCTCGACCAGCGGAACCAATGGCAGCAAGGCGCAGGTCGGGTAGCATCCGGGACACGCAATCAGCCGCCCGCCCTTAATTTCTTCGCGGTAAAACTCGGTCAGTCCAAACACCGCATCTTGCTGCACGTCCAGCGCCCGGTGCGGATGGCCATACCATTTCTCATACTCCCGCGGATCCCTCAGGCGAAAATCCGCCGACAGATCGACGATCTTCTTATTTTTGGGGATGGAGGCAATGACTTCCTGGGTCGTGCCATGCGGCAAACAGCAGAAAATCAGGTCGAAATCAGCCCAGTTAAGCGCGTCAATGCTAACCAGTTGCGGCAAATTTAAGCGCCCTAGATGCGGAAACACCGCGCCATATCCTTCCCCCGCCTTGCGGTCGCCGGTAATGGCTTTGATATGGATGCCTGGATGTTGCGCCAATAGGCGGACCAATTCGGCGCCGGTATAACCGCTTGCCCCAAGGATGGCGATGTCCGCCTTTGAAGTCGTCTTCGTGTTCATGATGAATACTCGCGCACAGAGCATTGAATTTCAACAGAAATTAAATGCAAAAAATGTGATTATTTAATCGGGGCAAAGGCGAGGGCGCGGCCCATCGCCTCTTGCTTCTGCGCAGCCGTCATCCGGCCGGCGAGCGCCGTAAACTCATCGGAGTCGAAATCTATCTGACCGCCCTTGGCAGCAAGATAATACCATTTATAGGCCTCAACCAGATCATCGGTGGCAGGATTGCCGAGGCTGTATAGCCGGCCAACCTGAAACTGGCAAGTAGCATCGCCGCGCGCCGCGCACTGGCCATACCAGTAAGCAGCTTTTTCCGTGGATTGCGCCACTCCCGCGCCTGCGTCATAAAACGCGCCTAGCGCCGATTGAGCGGCGGGATGGCCTGCTTTTGCGGCAATCTCATACCATTTTGCGGCTTCGGATAGATTTTCTTCAACCACCGCGCCAGCTTCATAGGTATCTCCCAGACGGAAGGCGGCTTCCGGGTCGTTTCGTTCCGCAACCGCCTTTCGCCACCACGCGATGGCCTCGTCATGACGCCCGCTACTATACAGCGCCTTGCCGTCTTCCTCAGCAATTGCCGGTGTCCCGGCAGTTACCCAGGCCAGAGCCAGCGCTAATACCCAGCAAGAGCGGAAAATCATTGTGCTCCGGGTTTGAGGGTGAAGCTCTTTGCCATGCGGATGGCGGTGCGCACCTGATCTGGCTGCATCTTGGCCGCCAAACCTTCAAGCGCCGGGCCACCGAATTCCACAAAATCCTGCTGGGCCGCCAAGTAGTACCACATATAGGCGGCAACCGGATCCTGCTGCACGCCCGTTCCGGTTTCATACATAGTGGCAATATTATATTGGCAGGCAACCTGCCCGCGCTCGGCCCCGGCCAAGAACCATTTGGCGGCCATGTCAGGCGATTTTGGCACGCCTACGCCATTGTCATACAGCGAGCCCAGATCGAAATGCGCACGTTCATCGCCAAGCTCTGCGGCCATGGTGTACCACTTTGCCGCTTCCTCGAAATTGCGCGTGACGATCACCTGCTTATCACGGGCAACCCCATCATTGTACGCCATCCCTAACCGGTACTGCGCATTGGCGTTACCCTTCATCGCTGAATCTTTCCACCAGGACAGGGCTTTTTCGTAATGACCCTGCTGGTACAGCTTGTCGCCCTCATCCTTCGGCGCCTGTGCAGATGCCGCGCCCGTCAGCGCAAAAGCCAGAAACAGCACGGCGCCAAGCCCGCGCGCCAATAGCCGGATTGTCAGTTTAGCCATTGCTATCTCCATCATTTAACACCCTGTTTAGTTTCCGGGGTAAACATGCCAACGCATCTTGGCCAGAATGTGGCAAGCAGAACAGTTTTTCGATACGCCGCCAGAATTCAACGATAATTCAGTTAATCATTTGTTATAATGACAACTTATGACACCGCATGCGGTGAAAAATTTAGTGAGGTGCGATGATTTATGACACAATTGCTGAATTGTTTCTCGATTTTGGCGCCTCAAGACTTCTAAATAGTGGCATTTATGGCGCTGGCGTCTATCTCGCTTACCAATTCGCAAAATGGATGGGAAAGAGCCTCCACGCCCGGTCTCCTGAACTAAAGACCTATTTCTGGGGATTCTTCTTCGGCGCGTTTGGTGTGCTGTGCTGGGCCTACTTGGCCTGCTGGTCATTTTATGCGGGGTTCACTGCAATAGGAGATTCCTCGGTCGGCATTTCTAGAGGAATTGGTTTTCTTGCATTAGCTTATACCTACTTTTTAATTGTCCGGAGAGACAGGTGGGCCTGGATTATCGGCAACCTGATACTGCTTAATCCAATCATCTGGTTTTTTAATGGAATATATCTCACTAGCCGCTGGCGCGAGATGGATTCCCGCATGCCTATCCCCACGGAAATATTTGAAAAAATTCAAAAATACGCTCCAG
Organism: uncultured Alphaproteobacteria bacterium; assembly: GCA_947085465.1. Classification (GTDB taxonomy): domain Bacteria; phylum Pseudomonadota; class Alphaproteobacteria; order UBA11222; family UBA11222; genus CAMTWQ01. The sequence goes on along the minus strand of CAMTWQ010000111.1, from coordinate 10,459 downwards.
TCGCCGCAGCCCTTGGACTTGTTGTGCTATTGGTGGGCGTACTGATCAACATCATGTGGCCTGAATATCTCGCGCCGCTACGCCCAACCTTCAAGCCGGGATCACCGCTGCTTGGCATATAATAGGCCGGACCCTTTTTTAATCGATGGCATGCCCGGCAGGATAGAGGTGGCGAGGCACGCACTGCTTTGATATGTTCCAGGAATGATAGTCATGCGGATTGAATCGATTGATCATGTGCAATTGGCGATGCCCAGGGGCCGCGAAGCGGACGCACGGGCGTTTTATGCGGGGTTGCTCGGGATTCCCGAAACACCCAAGCCGCCGCATCTGGCGGTTCGCGGCGGCTGCTGGTTTGAGCGCGGCGCGCTCAAGGTGCATTTGGGTGTGGAAGAAGATTTCCAGCCCGCCCGCAAGGCGCATCCCGGCTTCCTCGTCAGCGGGCTGGCCGCGCTGACACAGGCGCTGCAAGCTGCGGGGTGTAAAATTCGCAGTGATGAACCGCTGCAAGGCTATGAGCGAATTTACGTAGACGACCCATTCGGCAACCGGATCGAACTGCTGGAGCCAATTCGCTAAACGCGCCAGTCAGGCGCCTTCCGGCTTGAAAATTGTCATATGGTTGGAAAACTTCAACGCGCATCCGTCGCCGCTGACAGACAGATTGTCTTGCGCGGCTTGACACAGAACGCCCGTATGAAGACTATCACTAAAAACAGGTGCACCATGACCAACAGGCAGGGAATTCGCATGCACAGCCCGTCGCATCCCGGCGGGTTTGTTAAGACGGAAATTATCGAGCCGCTTGGATTGACCGTGACTGCGGCAGCGCTTGCGCTTGGCGTAACGCGCCCGGCGCTTTCCGCATTGCTAAACGAACGGGCGTCATTATCGCCAGAAATGGCGCTTCGAATTGAAAAAGCCTTCGGGGTTTCCATGGATACTCTGGTGCGGATGCAGGCGTCATATGACGTGGCCCAGTTACGCAAACAAAAACCCGCACTTCGGGTGCGGCGTTACACGCCAGCATGAAAATCGCCACCTGGAACGTCAATTCACTGAACGCGCGGCTAACCGTGGTGCTGAATTATTTGCGCGAGGCGAAGCCCGATGTGGTTCTGTTGCAGGAAACCAAAGTTACCGATGACAAGTTTCCAGCAACGGAGCTCGAAGAACTCGGCTACAACATCGCCCGCCACGGGCAGAAAACCTATAACGGCGTCGCCATTCTGTCGAAATATCCGATGGATGATATCTCAAGCGGCCTGCCCGGCGACGCTGCCGATGAACAGGCGCGCTATATCGAGGCGGTAATCAGCGCGCCGGGCCGCCCGGGGCGCCCGGGGCGTCCGGTGCGGGTGGCCTCGATCTATGCGCCGAACGGTAATCCGGCGGACACGCCAAAGTTTGAGTACAAGCTTGCCTGGCTGCAACGGCTGCGCCAGCACGCAACTACATTGCTGGCGCATGAGGAGGCGCTGGTGCTGGGCGGCGATCTGAACGTTATCCTGAGCGAGGATGATCTGTATGATCCCCGCGCCTGGGAAGGTGATGCGCTGTTCCGCCCGGAGTCGATCCGCGCATTACGGATGATCCTTAATCTTGGGCTGAGCGACGCCTACCGCGCCTGCCACACCGAACCGCATCGCTATACCTTCTGGGATTATCAGGCCGGCGCATGGGCCAAGGATCATGGCGTCCGCATCGATTACCTGCTGCTATCGGCGCAGGCAGCGGATAGATTGGCCGCATGCGAAATAGACAAAAAAGTGCGCGGCTGGGAAAGGCCCTCCGACCATGTGCCGGTATGGGCAGAAGTGCGCGAATAGGAGCAAGTGATGATCAAACTCACCTTCTGTCTCACCCGCCTGCCGCATCTTAGCCGCGCTGAATTTCAGGACTATTGGCGCAATCAACACGCGCCGCTGGTGCAAAGTTTTCAGGACGCGCTGAAAATCAAACGCTATGTGCAGGTGCATGCTTTGGCGGAAGAATTAAGCCTGCCGTTGCGCGGCCCGCGCGGCGCACCCGATGGCTATGACGGCGTCGCCGAACTGTGGTGGGAACGGATCGAGGATATGAGGAGCGATGATCCCCGCGCCCGCGAAGCAGGCCGCGCCCTGCTCGCCGACGAAAAGAAATTCATCGATCTGGCCAGGTCGCCGCTATGGATCAGCCAGGAGCACGAGATCATCAACCGGCTGTAATCAAATCAGCCCGCCCAATGGCGAGGACGGGTCAGCGTACATTTTCTTGGGCATCCGTCCGGCCAGATAGGCCTCGCGCCCGGCGATCACCGCATGCTTCATCGCAACCGCCATGCGGACCGGATCTTTTGCCTCGGCGATAGCGGTATTCATCAGCACCCCGTCACAGCCCAGCTCCATCGCCACGGCGGCGTCCGACGCCGTGCCAACCCCCGCATCGACAATTACCGGCACCTTGCTCTGCTCAACGATAATGCGGATATTGACCGGATTTTGCACGCCAAGCCCCGAACCGATCGGCGCGGCAAGCGGCATGATCGCGGCGCAGCCCAAATCCTCCAGCTTGCGCGCAGCAATCGGATCGTCCGAGCAATACACCATCACCTGAAAGCCTTCCTTGATCAGAACGGCGGCGGCCTTTAGCGTTTCCTGCATCTCGGGATACAGGGTTTTCTGGTCGCCCAAAACCTCCAGCTTGACCAAACTCCAGCCGCCCGCCTCACGCGCCAGCCGCAAGGTGCGCAGCGCGTCATCGGCGGTAAAGCAGCCCGCCGTGTTGGGCAGGTAGACATATTTTTTGGGGTCGAGAAAATCCACCAGCATCGGCTGTTTGGGATCGCTCAGATTGACCCGGCGCACGGCGACGGTGACCATCTCCACTTCCGCCGCAACGGCGGCGGCGGCGTTTTGCGCATAGTCCTTGTATTTGCCGGTGCCGATGATCAAACGCGAGGTAAACGTGCGCCCCGCGATCACCAGCGGCTTGTCTTCCATCAACGCCATCTATCCGCCTCCAATGAAATGCACAATCTCCAGCCGGTCGCCGGTGCCGATAAGCACCGCGCCATAGGTTGAACGTGGCACGATTTCGCGGTTTCGCTCAACCGCGATTTTGCGCGGGTCAAGCTCCAGCGCGCGCAACAGCGCCTCAAGGCTCATCGGCCCGCTAAATCCCTTTATTTCGCCATTGATAGTGATCTGCATGGTGAACCCATAGACTGACTAGAGCAATCTTTATTAAGTTCGAGCCATACGGCTCGAACTTAATAAAGATTGCTCTAGATTTTAATGTGTTAGAGCAGCTTTCCGCATTTAAGTGGGGGCACAAAGTGACTCCACTTAAATGCGGGCTGCTCTAAGCGCCGCACTATGCGCCCATGCCCGGCCAGGATTCAACCACCCTAAAATCCTCTCGCAACGCTTAGCCACAATTTCTGAGTATCCGCGCCAAACCCGTCCGCCTCATAGGTTGCCAGCTTTATTTCCGCATAGGCGCCCAGATATGTAACCGCCGCCGCGAGATAATATTCCTGCCCATACGCTGCGCCGCCATCAGCGGCGGAAAAATGATGCGCGCCGCCCCATATGCGCACAACCTCAAACGGCGCAATATCCGTCCGCTGATAATTAATGTCACCCATCACATCGCGCACGCCACGCGGCGGCGGGATATCGAGCACGTCGGTAAAACCCTGAAACTTGTGCAGGGTGGCAAGCGGCGTGGTGAAGGCGTTGGCGCCATCGCCGCCCAAAACCTCGTAGCCGGCGGTAACCCGCCACGGCCCATTCTCAACGCTTGGCTGTAACAGAAAATAGCCTGCGTCATATTCACCCCGGAACTTGCCATACTCCGATTGCAGCGCCGCTTCGGCGTCATAAGTAAAACGCCATTCCCCCATATCAAGCCCGCGCGCGTCCCAGCGCGCGCCAAATGTGCGGCTGGACAAATCCGCCCGCTCGTCAATGTCAAAAAAATATCCATAACCGGTCAGCTTCCCCGCCCGCCAGCCTTGCCAGGCGGCGCTCACGGCATGGCCATCCATTTCCCAATCGCCAAACGATGATTCGCGCCCGAATATGCGATTGGCGCGGGCAATATATTCATAGCGGATTTCGGTTGCCCGCAGCGCGCGATTGACAAACGCAATGGCGTCAAAGGTCTGCATGTTCTGGCGGAAACCCGCATCGCCGATGAAGCGTTCATTATCATGCACAATGCGCTGACGGCCCAAAATCATTACGCTTTGCAGCGGCCCCTCATAGCGCAGCAAGGCCTGATTAAGCTCGGCAGTGTCGGGGTCGGCCACCAGCGGATAGTTTGATCCTGGCGAATTGCCATTGTTGAACCGCTCGGCCCCCAAATGCGCAACATGCTCGAACTCGGCCAGCGCGGATAACCCGTGATAGATACTGGTGGCGTAACCCGCCCGGCTGCGCAAGGTCTGCGCGCTGGCGTCCCTGGGCCGGGTTGCTTGATCAACCCGCTCAAGCCGGTAGCGCATATCGAGCCATGCGCCGCCCTGTATGAGAGCGTCCACAAATTCGCCAGCCTGCGTGGTGGTTTGACACATCAGCATCCCTGACACTGCCAGCCCAGGCATGAAATAACGCAACACTGGATTCATCTGCGCGGATCGCCCATTATAAAAACAACTTCTTGCTACCTTAGCATGATCAGGGAAAGCACAAATGCAGGTTTCCATCTTTCTACACGTGGCTATTTTGGTCTTGGGATTATCCGCCGCAGCGCTTGCCCCTGTAATGGCCGGGGACGCGGCGCAAGTGGGCAAGCTTGAGCGGGCAAAGAATGAGGTGTCGGCGAAACCGCCCGCAAGCGCTGCGCCAGCGCACGCCCTTGCCGCTGGAAACCCGGTGTTTCGTGATGAGACAGTCATCACCGGCGCGCAAGCCCGCGCTGAATTGCGGCTTAGCGATGAAACCAGCCTGGTGCTGGGTGAGCAGGCGGAAGTGAAGCTTGATGCGTTTGTCTATGACAAGGATGGCTCCGCAACCATCAATCTCGTCACCGGCGCACTGCGCTTTGTCAGCAGCGCATCTGGGCATCCGGGAAAACTGATTGTCAGAACCCCAACCGCCACGATCGGTATTCGCGGCACTGATTTTTGGGCGGGGCCGATTGACGGCGTGTTTGGCGTACTGTTGCTCAAAGGTGCTGTGGAAGTGTCCAACGAAGGCGGCAGCGTGACACTGGATACGCCGCGCACGGGCACTTTGATCCAGGGCGCGGGCATTGCGCCGGGCGATGCGGCGCCCTGGCCCGATGACCGTCGCGTGCGCGCCCTGTCAAAAACTGATTTCTAACGGGAGCCTCCAATGCCAGACTTCATCCATCATTACGCCCAGCTAAAAGGCGTGCGGCTGCATTATGTAACTTTGGGCCACAAGGGCCGCAAGCCGGTGCTGCTGGTGCATGGCTATCCGCAATCCTGGTATGAGTGGCGCAGGCTGATGCCGTTGCTGGCGGACGATTATTTGCTGATCGCGCCGGACACGCGCGGGCTGGGAGATTCATCGCGCCCGTTTGACGGCTATGATAAAAAACAGGTGGCGGATGATTTATGGCGCCTGATGCATGATGTGCTGGGCCATGAAAAATTCGTTGCCATCGGCCATGATTGGGGCGCGCCAACAGCGTTCCGGCTGGCCGCCGATCATCCGCAAAACGTCACCCATCTGGTGATGCTGGATGTGCCGGTGCCGGGCGACCAGCCCAGGGGCGCCGCCATCGCCGGAACGCCGCGCTGGCACCATCAATTTCACCAGGTGCCGGATTTGCCGGAAGCGCTAACCCAGGGGCGCGAGCGGCTGTATCTGGAATATTTCTTCGCCAATGGGTGCGATGCGGCGGGCGCCATTAACGATGCGGACGTGGCGGAATATGTGCGCACCTATTCTCAAGTAGGCGCGATGCGCGCGGGCTTTACCTATTACCGCAACATGAGGCGCGATGTGGCGGACAACCGGGAAACCTTCGCCAGTGGATTCAAATTGCCGATGCCGTGCCTTGGCATTGGCGGCGGCGGGCCGCGCGGGCGCGGCGATCTGGTGGTGGAAAGCTTGCGCCGCGTCTGCGTGGGCCGGGTTGATGGCGGTTCAATTGCCCGCTGCGGTCATTTCATTCCCGAAGAAAAACCGGCCGAACTGGCCGCCTGGCTGCGGCGGTTTTTGGCGGAGAATTAAAAGTTAAATAGAAGTTAAATAGGGTCAGACTCGATTTAATTTCTTAACTTGCTATGATACCAAGCATAATCCTAAATCGAGTCTGACCCTATTTCTTTTAATTACCCATTCTGCGCCCGATGCCGCAGCAGATGATCGGCCAGCACACAGGCCATCATCGCTTCGCCCACCGGGGTGGCGCGAATTCCAACGCAGGGGTCATGGCGGCCCTTGGTGCTAATCTCGGCGTTACTGCCGCTGGTGGTGATAGTGCTCCGTGCACTGAGGATTGAACTGGTGGGTTTCACCGCAAAGCGCGCCACAATATCCTGGCCGGTGGAAATGCCGCCCAATATGCCGCCCGCATGGTTCGAGAGAAATTTTGGCGCCCCGCCGGATTTGCCCCTGCGCATCTCGTCGGCATTCTGTTCGCCGGTTAACGAGGCGGCCGCAAAGCCGTCGCCGATCTCCACGCCCTTCACCGCATTGATGCTCATCAGCGCCAGCGCCAGATCGGAATCCAGCTTGCCATAAATCGGCGCGCCCAGCCCTACCGGTACGCCCGAGGCAACCACTTCGATAATCGCGCCGCAAGATGATCCCGCCTTGCGCACCTGATCCAGATAGGTTTCCCATTGCTGCGCCGCCTTGGCGTCCGGGCACCAGAACGGATTGTTTTGGGTCTCGGCCCAGCTCCAGTTTTTACGGTTGATCCTGTGCGGCCCCAGTTGCACCAGCGCGCCGCGAATTTTAATGCGCTTGCCCAGCACGATGCGCGCAATGGCGCCCGCCGCCACTCGCGCCGCGGTTTCGCGCGCCGATTGCCGCCCGCCGCCCCGGTAATCGCGAACGCCATATTTTTCCAGATAGGTGTAATCCGCATGGCCGGGGCGGAACTTGTCCTTCACATCGTCGTAATCCCTGGAGCGCTGATCGGTATTTTCGATCAGCAGGCTGATTGGCGTGCCGGTGGTTTTGCCCTCGAAGGTGCCGGAAAGAATTTTCACCAGGTCAAGCTCGCGCCGCTGGGTGGTGAAACGCGACTGGCCGGGGCGGCGTTTATCCATCCATGGCTGAATATCGGCTTCGGTAAGCCGCAGGCGCGGCGGCGCGCCATCCACCACGCAGCCAAGCGCCGGCCCGTGCGACTCGCCCCAGGTGGTGACGCGGAATAAGTGGCCGAAGGTGTTATGCGACATTACGCGTCTTTGCCGCCCGCCAGCGCCACGGCGATGTCGGGGGCGTTTTCATCCTTCATGCCGATCAGATGATAGCCGCAATCCACATGGCTGATTTCGCCGGTGACGCCGCTGCCCAGATCGCTGAGCAGGAACACCGCCGCCTTGCCCACATCCTCGATGGTGACATTGCGTTTGAGCGGTGAGTTCAGCTCATTCCATTTCAGAATATAGCGGAAATCGCCAATCGCCGAGGCGGCGAGGGTTTTCACCGGCCCCGCCGAAATGGCGTTCACCCGGATGTTCCTCGCCCCCAGATCGGCGGCGAGATAGCGCACGCTGGCCTCCAGCGCCGCCTTCGCCACCCCCATCACATTGTAATGCGGCATGACTTTTTCCGCGCCATAGTATGTCAGCGTCAACAGGCTGCCCCCGGCAGGCATCAGCTTTTCCGCCCGTTGCGTCACCGCCGTGAACGAATAGCAGGAAATATTCAGGCTGACGGCGAAATTATCCGGCGTCGTGTCCACATAACGGCCCTTCAATTCTTCCTTGGCCGAATAGGCGATGGCGTGCACGACAAAATCAAGGCCGCCCCAGGCTTGGCGCAGGCTCTCAAACAGCGCGTCCATGCTGGCCGCATCGGTCACGTCGCAGGGCAACACCAGGTTTGAGCCTACCGACTGCGCCAGCGGGCTGACCCGCTTTAGCAGCGCGTCGCCCTGATAGGAAAACGCCAGCTCCGCCCCGTGTTCATGGCAGGACCTGGCAATGCCCCAGGCCAGCGAGCGTTCATTCGCCACCCCCATGATCAGGCCGCGCTTGCCGTGCATGAGGCTGCTGCCCTTGCCCATGAATCCCCCTGATTTCCAATGATTTGACAGATCAGTGGCATCCTACACGAACCCCGGAATGGGTCAACGGCGGCTCCACTCACAAAGCAATAGGGTCAAAAGAAATAGGGTCAGACTCGATTTAGCGCTGTCATGGGACTGATATAAATAACAAAATCTAAATCGAGTCTGACCCTATTTCTTTTGACCCTATTGCTTTCAGTTCATCTCCCCAACGCTTCACTCCGGTCATTTCCAGATCAAACAGATCAAGAATGCGGCCCAATGTATGATCGACCATGTCTTCGAGGCTAGCGGGCCGCGCATAGAACGCCGGCACCGGCGGGGCGATAATCGCGCCCATCTCGGAAAGCTGGGTCATGGCCCGTAAGTGCCCGGTATGTAAAGGAGTTTCGCGCACCATCAGGACCAGTTTGCGGCGTTCTTTTAGCACGACGTCGGCGGCGCGTGTGAGCAAATTTGAGGTTACTCCGGTGGCGATTTCCGCCATGCTGCGCACCGAACAGGGGGCGATGATCATGCCCATGGTGCGATAGGAACCGCTGGCGACCGGCGCGGCAATGTCGGCGATGCGGTAATGCACGGCCGCCTTGGCGGCAACCTCGCGCAAGCTGTAAGAGGTTTCCTGGCCGAGGGCGATGACGCCGGCGCGGCTGATGACCAAGTGGGTTTCAATGCCCATTTGCCGCAGAATTTCCAGTAACCGGACGCCATACACCATGCCGGTCGCGCCGGACATGCCGATGATCATGCGCCGCCGCTCCCTGGGCAACTGCATGTCCAAACCCAGCTTTTGCAGCAGTTCGGCGGGCGTGAGGTGAAGCACACGGGCAAAGGCCCCAACCCATTCCAGGCTGAGGGATTGGCGGCCGCCCAGGATACGGCTGACCACCGCCCGGTCACGCCCGATGGCCACGGCCAGGTCCCCCTGAGTGGCGCCGATAAATTTGAGTCTTTCGCGTATCCATGCCTCATTCATATAGGAATATATGAGAAATTCACTCATAACGTCAAGATACAAAGACATATAAAGACAACTAAGCGCCGTATTTTAGCTGTAATTGCCCTGTAATTATGCTATAAATGGTCTTGTATTCGGTGATCGCGACTCACAGAGGAGTATGACATGAGCATTGCTGCTCGACTTGAATCTCTTCACCAGCAACATGACCGGCTAGACGAAACCATTGCGCAGGAAATTCTGCATCCCGGTTCGGACGATCTTACCCTGTCCCAACTGAAACGCGAAAAGCTGCGCCTTAAGGACGAAATCCAAAAACTCGAAACTCAACTCGCCCACACTTAAATCCCGGCCCGATTAGCACATACCAGGAAGCGGCGCCGCGCTGGAGCAATCTGCTCTAGCCAAACCGCATTTAGGGGTGAGTTGAAGAACTGTCGTGTCAAGACCTCAATTAGGGGGCTTGTAAATATATCGAGAATAGATTTTTAGAAAGTTTCCGGCCATGCCCCTAGAAAATGATTTTTCCCAACGGATAGAATCGATTCAGAATTTCCGCCGGTTGCGAACCGTTCCGTTTACGTATGAGGCCACCGGGAAATTCATCGATTACTGGTTTAACCTGCCCAAACAGGGGCTGATCCCGGTAAAATCCGGGGTTGACCTGCGCGGCCTACGCAGGCTGGCGGCTAACGCACTTATGCTGGAATACGGTGATGACGGCAGTTGCCGTGTGCGTTTGGCCGGTACTGCCCATACGCAGCGCTGGGGCTTTGAGCCGACAAATACGGAATTCTTTGACATCGTCGCGCCACAGAATCGGGAGCGCCTGGCAGGCGTCTTTGCGGGGCTTTTTGACACCCCATGCGGCGTGGTGATCGACGCCGAGGAGCTATATGCGTCGGGGCAAGTGTGCAAAACCGAAACTGTCCTGTTTCCGCTTCAACAAAACGGCAAGCAGACAAGGATTCTGCTCGGCATGGGTTTGGGAGAGAAGCCAGGCCAGCCTCCTGAGCAGAACGAATTGCTGGCCATGGCGTTCTATAAAATCAACTCGGCCAGCTATGTCAATATAGGCGCGGGCATCCCCGGTTAGCGCGCATTGATATTAGATGGAATCAAACCACCCACTGTCATTGCCCGGTTTAACCGGGCAATCTAGAGCGTTTTTAGGAAAACCCGGACCGGGTTTTCCGGTCAAAAACGCGGCCAGATATGAAAACCAGGGCATTTTCAGCGCATTTCAAAACGCTCTGGCTTTTTTTTAACCGCATTTTCGGGCGCCTTTGCGGAGTCAAG
>CAMTWQ010000110.1:0-25340 GCA_947085465.1 uncultured Alphaproteobacteria bacterium | reverse complement strand
GATGATACGCGACCTGGGCCATGTGATTGAGCGCGAGAAGGCAAAGCTGGGCGTTTTCATCACCCTCGCGGAGCCTACCGCGCCAATGCTAAAGGAAGCGGTCACCGCCGGTTACTATGAAACCGAATATGGCCAGTTCCCGAAAATCCAGATTCTCACCATCGGACAGCTTTTCGCGGGCCAGCGCCCGCACATGCCCTGGATCGATCCCTCCGCCTTCAGGAAAGCCAAATTCGAAAATACGGAGAAGCAGGAGAAGCTGCTGTAACCGCTCATTTATTTGATTTTGAAGGAGCGTATGCCGTTATACCCTTCGTCGGTTTCGATTTCCGCTACAAGAAAATTAACCCATTTCTCTGAGTACGTATAATCTTTGTGAGTGGCGTGATAGAGGCAGTAATCTTTGTTTGTACTTTCTGGCTGTTTTGCTCTTGAGCGCGGGCGGGCGTTGAACTTGCGCCACGCCTGAGTGTGATTGTGGATCGTGAATTTCTTTCCCGATCGCTCAGCAACGAGAGGGAACACCCGGTTTGCCCTGTGTGGATATAGCTCATCGGCCGATTTGTATGTGACCAGGACTTTTTGTATCTCCTGGGGATCGTCTGAGGGAGTGTTGACGAACTGCATATGTGATCGGCTCTTCGACGCGCTTTCGAATGTATAAAAGACTCGCAATTGGTATTCCTGATCGTCCATTTGCTCCTCTGTCAGTCCATCCTTCAGGCGCGCATCCAACGCCTCTATGTACTCTGGAATCTCATATTTCTGTATGGTGGCAATTTGCTCAATGTTGAGGCGAGCGAACTGTATGGCGAAGCTCAATTCATTCTGAAGCGATACTGCTTCGCCGAAGATTGTGCGGAGAATTTTGTCAAAGTTCAGGCAGCAGGATTGGAACAGCATCGGCCATTTGAGGTCGCTCTTACCCAGCAGCTTGTGCTCAACCTCGTCCCGGATACTTATCAACGCCTTAAGATTCGCCTTCATCCTATCTGTTAATGGGCAATCCTCGCGCTTGAGCATCTGGCTCAATAACAATGAGCGACCGTCCTTACCAAGAATCTCGACTTTTGGTTCATTTTTGTCATAGAATTCGTGCAACAGATAAGTCCAGGCAACATTGACTAAGATTGCAAAAATCTCCGTCTTAAAATTCATGTTCGGGCTATTGAATATCTGAACGGCGAGTGTCATTGCCTCGCGCGCGCGTATTAACCTCTCGTCATCAATTGAATTAAGACCAGTTTTCGGATCATACGATTTCTTCCTGAGAAGAAAATATTTAACCGTATCAGTATCTGCCGGAGCAATTTTGTTATCCTGTTTTACCCCAGTGATGCGGGCGCTGTTAACAGTCGCTTTTCGGCCTGTATTAAGTAAAGCTTGGATATCCTGGTTTCGCCAACCCTGAGCAAGAAGAGCTTTAACGATAGCCATTTCTTCATTAGTCAGTCCCCCTTCCCGCTTCCGATGCTTCATATGCCACCTTTGATAAGTCGGCCAAGCCGTATGGCTATTATACTCACGCCCTAACAAAAAGTGTATTTTCTGATTTTTACGCCCCTCCACGTCCCGACCACCCTTCAACCGGTAAGAAGCGCCCAAATGGCACTTCTATAGAGCTAGCCCTTCACGCCGGGACATAACGTTTGACGGCAATATCGCGGTAAAGATACGGGTTTGCGCGATGTCGTAGGCAGGCTGCATCCGCAGCAGATGGTCCATGGCCGAGCTTGCCTATCTGGCGTTAATCCCGTTCAGTATGATCAGCCACCGCCGCTATATGGACGAAAGCGCCCGGCTCGCCGCTGAGCAAGCAGCGGCGAGCCGGGCCTTGAGATGATGCTAACGCCCCTCTGGCCGGTAGAGGCGCAATTCGCGCGGTTTTTTAAGCCAGCCTGTTTGTTTCTGATACGGCAGGCCCGCCGTGCGACCGCCATCAACCACCAGCGCGTGGCCATTGACATAGCTTGATTCATCGCTGGCCAGCCAGAACACCGCGTCGGCGAGTTCCTCTGGATTGCCGATGCGATGCAACACTTCCTCGTCTCCCAGCGATTCGCGCATTTTATCGATGACCTCTTTCGAGGCGCCGGCCCTGCCGGCGGCAAGCGGGGTTGCGATAATGCCCGGGCAAACGCAATTGACCCGCACGCCGAAATGGCCAAATTCCAGCGCCATTGATTTGGTCATTTGCAGCACCGCCGCCTTGGCGGCGTTATACAACACCGGGCCGATGCCGGAATAAAACGCGGCAATGCTTGATGTGTTGACGATTGTTCCGGAACCTTGCGCCTTCAATATCGGCGCAGCATGCTTGATGCCAAGAAAGACGCCCTTCACCAGAACATCCATGGTGATGTCGTAATCTTCAACTGAAATAGTTTCCACCGGCCCTGCCGCGCCGCCAAAGCCCGCATTGTTAAATATGCAGTCGAGCCTCCCGAACTTGCTTACAGCGGAATTGACCATCGCCTTTACCTGATCTTCGCGGGTCACGTCGGTGCGCTGAAAATGCACGGACGCGCCAAGTTCGCTGGCGAGCTTCTTGCCCATCTCTTCCTGCATGTCGCCGATGACGACCTTTGCGCCTTCTGACACGAACTTGCGCACGGTCGCCGCGCCGATACCGCTGGCGCCGCCCGTTATTACTACTACCCGGCCCTCATATCTTCCTGCCACTGATGCCTCCTGTTATGTATTGATTTAATCTATTTCCGCACAGCCGGGCTTTGTATGCAAGGGCTACAATTCCAGGCCTACAACTCAATGCGGTAATGCCGCCGCCAGGTTTCAAGCATGGCAAGCTGGAAGATGCGGTTGGCGTCGCGGCTATTGCTTTGATAGCTGGTTAGCGCGCGCTTTAGCGCCTTGGGTTCAAACAGCGGGCTGCCGCCATGCATCAGATCATCGATCAGCGGCCGCCATGGCCCTTGCAGCCAGGCGCCAAGCGGAATCGTAAAGCCTTGCTTGCGGTGTGAATCAAACTGTGGCGGCAGCAGCCGTTTGGCGAGGCCGCGCAGCAGAATTTTTTTGTCGCCGTCCACGGCTTTTTGGTGTTCCGGAACCCTGCCAAAGGCGAATTCAATAATCTGATGATCGAGCAGCGGCGCGCGCACTTCCAGCGAACTCAGCATGCTGGCGCGATCCACCTTGACCAATACATCGTCGCACATAAAAGCCTGGAAATCGAGCGCGGTAACGCGATTGATCATCCCCTTGCGGGAGCCGATAAGTTCAGCAAACAGCGCCTCCGGGCTTTCCTGATGTACAGGCGGCAGGTGTGCAAGTAATTGGCGGCGCATATCTGGATCAAGTGCGCGGGTAATCACCGCTTCGATTGGCTGCCGGTTCAACAGTGCAAGCAACGCATTTCGTCCCGGCGTGTTGAGCGGTAACAATTTTGCCATCAATGGCTCCATCCCCAGACGATGCAACTGCAATTGACGCAGGCGGTTCAGGCCGAACAGCCTCGTATAATAGGCATAGCCGCCGAATAATTCATCGCCGCCATCGCCGCCAAGCGCCACCGTGCAATGTTGACGAACCAGGCGGCTGACCAAAAATGTCGGCAGCATGGAACTATCGGCGACCGGCTCGTCATACTGCGCGGCAAGTTGCGGCAATATATCAATATTGTCCGCTTCGGCAGGCAGTTCAGTGTGTTCTGTGCCGAGGGCGCGGGCGACAAATTGCGCAAATTGACTCTCATCATGCGCCGCGTGGCCGGGAAAACTGATGGTAAAGGTCTTTACCGGCGCGCTGCTGACCCGCACCGCTGTGGCGGCAACAAGACTGGAATCTAGCCCTCCACTAAGCAGAATGCCGACCGGCACATCCGCCATTAGTTGCCGGGCGACACTTTGCTTCATAAGCTGCTCAAATTCATCCAGCAATTCATTGGGCGAGGCGTCTGCGGCGCTGGCGGGCATTGGAAGCCGCCAATACGCTTTGATCGTAAGCGCGCCGCTTTCGAGCGCAAAATCAAGCCAATGTCCTGCCGGTAATTTTGCATAGCCATCGAGGATACAGAGATTGCGCGGAACATAGCCATAGGCGAGATAGTGATTTAGGCTTTCCACGTTAATGCGGCGCGGCATTTCGGGGTGCGCCAGCAGCGCCTTGAGTTCCGAGGCGAACAGCAAACGCCTGCCGTCATGGCGGTAGAAAAACGGTTTTTCACCGGCCCGGTCGCGCGCCGCGAATAAACGCTTTTCCAGCGTGTCATAAATCGCAAAGGCGAACATGCCAGACAGATGCGCCAGACATTCCCGTCCCCAATGACAGAATGCGTTCAGCAGGACCTCGGTGTCGCTGCCGCCGCGAAATTTAAATCCTAGCGCGCGCAGTTCATCGCGCAATGCTGCATGATTATAGATTTCGCCGTTAAAAGTGATGACGTAGCGGCCATCGCCCGTCAACATCGGCTGATGCCCCGATGGGGTGAGATCAACAATCGCTAAACGCCGGTGGCCGAGTGCGGCGCGGCTATCGGAGCTCAACCAGCTTCCCGCCCCATCCGGCCCGCGATGCAGCATGGTGTCGCGCATGCGATCGAAAAGCTCTGGCGCAACCGGGCGCTGCGCGTCAAAATAACCAGCAATGCCGCACATGCGCCTATTATTCCGTCAGTTACATTGCCACGCCAGCCGCTTGGGAAAGGCTGCCGAGCAGTATCTGATATTGACAAAAACAGCAAGAACAACGGACACTTGCGGCATTATACCCAGCTAATTAATAAGCCCTCGCCGGGAAACCAGCTTGACCTGGGCACCGCTTTTCATCCAGTTATGCCCTAAGTTATCCCGGCATTTGTGCTATCCGGTTGCTGGCGAATATTAAAAGTTGTTTAGGCTATGAGCGATCCACGTAACGCCCCCCGGCGCACCCTCCCCCGGCGTACCCTCTATGGCGAGATTACCGCTAATCATAGCGGCTGGCTGCGCGTCTCTGATCTGCACGAAATCTATTATGAGGAGTCGGGAAATCCTGCGGGAAAACCTGTACTGTTCGTGCATGGCGGTCCCGGTGGCGGGTGCGATCCCAAGATGCGGCGGTTTTTCGATCCCGCCGCCTACCGCATTATACTGTTCGATCAGCGCGGCTGCGGCAAAAGCCGTCCGTTTGCAGAGCTAACCGAAAATACTACCTGGCGCCTGGTTGAAGACATGGAGGCGCTGCGTGAACATCTTGGCGTTGAACGATGGCAGGTATTTGGTGGCTCGTGGGGCAGCACCCTGGCGCTGGCCTATGCCCAAACTCACCCGGGCCAGGTTGCAGAACTTGTGCTACGGGGTATTTTTCTGCTGCGGCAAAAAGAACTGCGCTGGTTTTACCAGGAAGGCGCCAGCTATATCTATCCTGACGCTTGGGAAAATTATTTGGCGCCAATCCCGGAAGCTGAGCGGGGTGATCTGATTGCTGCTTATTATAAACGCCTGACCAGCCCCGTTGCGCCGGTGCGCATGGCGGCGGCGCGCGCCTGGAGCATCTGGGAGGCGGCAACCAGTTTTCTCTTTCAAGACCAGGTGCATGTGGCGCGCGGCGGCGAGGATAGCTTTGCCGAGGCGATCGCCCGCATCGAATGCCATTATTTCGTCAATAAAGGCTTCTTTGTCAGTGATAATCATTTGCTTGCGGGGATAGATCGGATTAGGCACATTCCTGCGGTCATCGTGCAGGGCCGCTACGATGTCGTATGCCCAATGGTGTCGGCGTGGGAATTGCACAAGGCTTGGCCGCAGGCGGAACTGAATATTGTGCCTGATGCCGGGCATTCATCAATGGAGGCCGGAATAGTTGACCATCTGGTCACGGCAACAGACAGGTTTCGGGATTAATTGCGAATAACGAAGGATCATCTGATGGCTTTACTCTCAAAGCTGGGGCGGTTTGCCCTGGCGCTTGTTATGGGTTTCATGCTGAGCGCAGCTCCGCTAAAGGCGCAGGATAAGGCGACAGCTCCCGCAGCGGCCCCTGCGGATGGGAAAAAACAGCCAGAGCCTAAGCGCTTTGATGACTGGATTGTCGTGTGCTCTGACAAGGGCAAAGATGGCAAGCAACTGTGTCAAGCGGCGCAAAAGGTAACGATCAAGGAAAGCGGCAAGCAATTAATGCAGGTTCTGGTTGGTTATTCCCCAGAGGCCACTAAGCCGATTGCCATATTCTTTCTGCCCTTGGGCATGTTGTTGCCGCAAGGCGCGAAACTGTCCATTGGCGATGGGGAAATTGGCCGGCTGGCGGTGCAGCGCTGTGAGCCAAGCGGATGTATTGCCCCCATGGAATTGACCGATGAAATTCTCACAAAATTTAAGGCCGCCAGCACCGGCAAGATTATGGTCACCAACGCGGAAGGCAAGGAAATTGATATTCCTTTGTCGCTGAAAGGGTTTTCCGCCGCCTTTGGACAGCTGAAGAAAAGCTAGCTTAAAAATCGTTCGATGCGCGAAGGGCGGCTAAGCTCTCGCCTTGCACGCGGGGCTGTATGCCGCCGATGATTGCCGTCCAGGCGTAGCCAAGCTCGCGAAGCGCCTTGATGCATGCTTGCGCCTTGTCTTGCGGCACAGACGCCAGCAGCCCGCCGGCTGTTTGCGGGTCGAATAGCAGGTCATATTTAGCGTGACTTTGCATATGTGTATCTGGGTTCAGCAACGTTTCGCCATTACGCAGATTTGCGGGATGAAGGGTGCTGAAAATGCCGTTGCTCATCGTCTCGATTACGCCAGGAAGCGCCGGCAGGCTGTCAAGCTCGATGGCGGCGGATAACTGTGAACTGCGCAGCATCTCGCCCAGATGCCCAAGAAGGCCAAAACCGCTGACATCGGTGCAAGCGCGGGCGCCAAACTCGCGCAGGCATTGCGCAGCAGGGCCGCTCGATTGCAGCATCGCCGCCATGGCCTGCTCAATCCATTGTGCCTTTGCTTTGGCTCGCATATCGGCGGCAAACAGTGCGCCAGTGCCCAGTGGCTTGGTCAGGATCAGCACATCCCCAGCCAGTGCGCCACTTTTTTGCAGGCAGCTTCCAGGATCAGAGAATCCGTTAATAGCCAGGCCGAGACTAAGCTCCATGCCCTCGGCTGTATGGCCTCCGATAAGTGGCGCGCCAGCGGTTTCCAGCACCTCACATACGCCCTTCAGTAATGATGACAGGTCGTATTCAAGTTTTGCTTCGGGCCCAAACGGCAGCGTGACCATGGCCAAAGCAGAATGTGGCTCCGCGCCCATGGCGTAAATGTCGTTCAGGCAATGGGTGGCGGTGATTTTTCCCATCACATAGGGATCATCGATAAAGGCGCGGAAATGATCCGCCGTTTGCACCAGATATTTGCCGATTGGCGGCGCGATAATCGCCGCGTCGTCCGGCGCATTCAGACCTAAAATAACGCCAGGGTGGGATGTGCGTGGCAAACCTGCCAAAACACGCTGCAAAATATCCGCAGCCACCTTGGCGCCGCAGCCGCCGCACCGCATATCAGGCGCATTCGCTGTTTGCGCAAACACTACCCCTGGCATTTCAGGAAGCTGCTGATACTTGCGCATCCAGCGCCTGTCGATACGGTCTTTCAGGCGCCATATCAACGGGCCATGCAGTGAAAATCGCCCATAAGAAGCCACCGCATTCTCGCTCCCCACCGAAATCAGCGCCAGGGTGCGTTTTTGCGGCCGATAAGGGCGCAACGTTTTTCCGGTCAGTTTGTTGCGGATGTTTTGCAACAGCACCGGGCCTTGTCGCACGGCATAGACGCCAGATTTCGCTAGCGGGCGGCCTTGTATTGCGGCGATGTCACCGGCCGCAAATACATTTTCATGAGATAGCGATTGCAGGCAGTTGTTGACAAGGATAAAGCCGCGCGCGTCACGGGCCAGAGCGTTGTCCCGTAGCCATTTTGGCGCTTCCGCATGGGTCGTAAGAATGGCTGCGTCACAGTGGACGAGCGTTCCATCGGCAAGCAGCAAATGGTCTGCCTTAATCGCGGTCACCGGCTGAAAAAGACGCACTTTGACGCCGCGTTGTTCAAGCTCGCGGTGAAGGTGCGCGCGCACGCTTGCGGCATGTTGCGGCAGCAAATAGGCGCTATAGCTGATCAGGGTGAATTGAACACGATCCGGGTTTTCACCGCGCTTTATTAATAGGCCCGTGAGCCGGTATTGCATCGATAGGCATAACTCTACGCCGCCTGCGCCGCCGCCGATAATGACAATGCGAAACACCCCGGGATTCGTGCGCAGCTTATCCTCGATTGCGGTGACGGCGCGTAAAAACCCATCGATCGGCTTGATGGGGATAGCATGTTCGCGGGCGCCCTCAATACCGAATGTGCTTGGCGTTGATCCGGTGTCGATCGATAGCATATCAAACGCCACCGGCGGCCGCCCCGTGCAATGTACGCTGCGCCCGTCCATATCAATATGCGTGGCGGAGGCATGCAATAACCGTGCGCTGGCAAACCGGCACAACCGTTGCAGATCGACATGGGATTGCTCAAGCGAATAATGCCCGGCCAGAAATCCCGGCACCATCCCTGAATAAGGCGTCATCAAATCGCGTGATATTACGCTAAGCCGGACACCAGGCACAGCGCGCATGCCAAAGGCCTTGATCACCGCCACATGCGCATGTCCGCCGCCGATCAGCACCAGATCACGGTCAATTTGCACAGACGATTTCACCGGTTCTTAACCGGCAATATTATATATGCAAGCTGGCGAAAGAGGGCGGGAGTCGAACCCGCCAAACGTGTCAAACACGCCTCATCGGATTTGAAGTCCGAGCGCGCCACCGGGCCGCGATCCTCTCTCATGGTTGGCAAACAATATTCATCTCCTGATTGCATCATATTACGCGCCGAAAACATCTTCTATGTCGGCGCGCATGACGCGCTTCGCGCCGATGCGCCGGGTAAGTCCGGCACGATCAAAATATTCCAGCACCTCTATGGTTAAATTGCGGCCGATTCCCGAGCCTGTGCGAAATTCCGCCGCCGTGAAAGCTCCTTCTCCGGCGGTGGCGGCATTCGCTGCAATCATGGCCAGTTCCCGCAAGGCGCGGGGGGTGAAGAAACGATTGCCAGATACTCTGGCAACATGCCCGGTGCGCGCCAAACGCGAGAGTAACGCCTCAATGAATTGCGGTTCTTTGCCAGTTTCCTCCGCCAACTCACGGATGCGTGGTTGTGTCAGCCCCGCCGCATCAAAAATTGGGCTTAACCGTTGCCAGGCGCGGGCGTCTTCCGCGCTTGGCTTAACTGTATGTCCAGGCAGATGGAGCAGCGTACCGCTGCGCGTGATATCACCGCGTGATAATAAAACTTTCAACGCGGCGCGCAATGATTGCGGCCTGATGGAAGGGCGTATCATGTGGTGCAGTTCCAGCTCATTTGGGCCGAGACTTTGCGGGTGTTGCAGGCGCCACTCTGCGAGAACATCGGGAATGTGCGTGCACAGCGCCGAAAAATGCGCTTCGCTGACGCCGGTAAGCTCAATGCCGCGCCCGGTAAGGCGCATCGGCACGCGGCGCCAAAGCGCGTCAGCTTCAGCGGGCGTTAAATTAAAGGCGCGTTTGAAGCTTTCAAGATCAACGCCGCCCGGTGACAGCGCCAATGTTTCGCGCAGCGCATCTTGCGCCAATGGCGTTTCAAATGCGCGAACAATAGCTACGCGCTCCGGCCGCGCCCGGCCTTTTCCAGGTGCGAAAGGATCGATGATACGGCCGCCGCCAATCGTGCGTCTTGCCGCAGCGTCGCGCAGAATGATCCGGTCGCCGCGCACCGCCCCAACCGGCTTATCCAAGACCAATTGCACCAGCCCGTCATTGCCAGGGGCAAGCGGCGCGCCTTCGAGCAGCGCAACACGTCCGAGCACATGTTCAGCGCCAATGTGAACATGCACGGGCAGCCAATGTTTTAATGACGCGGATTCAGACGCCAGCAGGCGGATACGCGCGTCAATCCGCTTTGCGGGCGCATGCGCTTCTTCCGCCAATAACCAGTGGCCGCGATGAATGGCCTCACTGTTCAGCGTATCCCCGCCTGCCGCCGCGATATTGATGGCGCATCGCTGGCCCGCGGCGCCTTGATCCACCGGCTGATCATTCGCGTGAATGCCGCGCACCCGCACCCTTATGCCGGATGGAGACAGCAATAATGCATCGCCGGTTTCCACAGTTCCCGAAAAAACGGCGCCGGTGACGGTTAGGCCGAAGCCGCGCAGCGAAAAACACCGGTCAATGGCAAGCCTGAAATTACCTTCCGGTTCGCGTGGTGAAAAATGTGTGGCCACTCCGGCGAGATGGCCGCGCAGCGCGTCAATCCCATCGCCAATATTTGCCGATACCGGAAATACCGGCGCGCCTGCAAGTGTTGAGCCATGCAACAGCGCGGTAATTTCCCGCGTCACCCCGGCAATGCGCGCAGGATCCACCCGGTCAATCTTGGTGAGCGCCACCGCGCCCTGCCGAATGCCAAGCAGATCGAGAATGCCGAGATGCTCAATCGTTTGCGCCATCACGCCATCGTCAGCAGCGATGACCAGAAGGGCAAAGTCGATGCCCGCGACGCCAGCCAGCATATTGCGGATGAACCGCTCATGCCCCGGCACATCGATAAACCCAACTCTGGCGCCGTCCATATCCACATAGGCAAAGCCAAGATCGATGCTCATGCCGCGCCGTCTTTCTTCCGGCAGCCGGTCGGTGTCAGCGCCGGTAAGCGCCTTGATCAGGGTTGTCTTGCCGTGATCCACATGCCCTGCGGTGGCGATGATCATGGTTTGGGGATCATGGTTTGGGCAGAAGCTTTAGTTGCGCAATAAAACCCGCCTCATCATCCAGACAGCGCAAATCGAATAGCAGCGCGCCGTCCTGCATGCGCCCAATCACCGGTACTGGCAGGCTGCGAAACGCCGCCGCAAGCTTTTCCAGCGCCTTGCCACTGCGCTTTCCAGCTTGCGCCACACGAAGGGCCGTGCTCGGCAGCAAATCGACGGGCAGTGCGCCGCTTCCGATCTGGCTTTTCACCGGAGCGATTGTGACTTCGGCCTGATCATGCAATGCGTTTTGCAGCATGGGCAGCAGCCGCGCCGCCTGCGCTGCAATCTCAGCAGTGGGGCGCGTCAGTAATCGCAACGCCGGCAGCTTTTGCGTTAGCCGGTCAGGGTCGCCATACAGCGCTAGCACCGCGCCTAATGCGGCGATCGTCATTTTATCACAGCGCAGGGTGCGCTTCATTGGATTGCGCTTGATCCTGGCGATCAGATCCTTGCGTCCGGCGAGTATGCCTGCTTGCGGCCCGCCCAGCAGCTTGTCCCCGGAAAAACTTACGAGATCAGCTCCTGCGCTGAGTGTTTCCGCAACTGTGGACTCATGCGGCAATCCATATTCTTTCAAATCGATCAGCGTGCCGCTGCCCAGATCAACCGCCAGCGGCAGGTCATGCATGTGCGCGATGCGCGCCATGTCCGTTACGCTCACTTCGGCGGTAAATCCTGCAATGGCGTAATTGCTGGCATGCACTTTCATCAACAGCGATGTGCGTTTGCTAATGGCTACTTCGAAATCCCGGGCATGGGTGCGGTTGGTTGCGCCAACCTCGATCAGCTTGCATCCGGCGCGGGTCATGATGTCGGGTATGCGGAATGCGCCGCCGATTTCGATCAGTTCGCCGCGCGACACAGGCACTTCTTTGCGGTTCGCCAAACTATTCAGCAGCAGCAGCACCGCAGCGGCATTATTGTTGACGACAGTCGCCGCCTCGGCCCCGGTCAGGCGGCAAATCCATGCCTCAATGTGGGCGTCGCGGTCGCCACGCTTGCCGGTGGCCAGATCAAACTCCAGGTTGCTGGCGCTGCTTGCTACCGCCGTCATGGCGTCGATGGCTTCTTGCGGCAGCGGCGCTCGGCCAAGATTGGTGTGCAGGACGGTGCCGGTCAGATTAAAAACCCGGGTAAGCGAGGGGCGCAGCATGGCCTCCAGCCGCATCTGTATGCGCGACGCTAATTCTTCTAAATCCAGTGCGGCTTTGCCTTGCAGCAGTGCATGGCGCAAGGCGTCAAGTTGCGCATTTGCCGCCTCTATAACTAACGGGCGGCCATGGGTGGTGGTCAGCGCCGCGATGCTTTCATGGCGCAGCAAAAGGTCAAGCGATGGCGCCGCAGTCAGCACGGACTTTGCGGTTCTGGACATAAGAGCTATGTTCTAGAGAACGGGCCAAGGCCCGTCAAAACAAAAACAAAAGGGGCAAGGATGAACCGGCAGGAACGCAGGGCTGAAGAAAGCCGCCGCAGCAAGGAAAAGCGGGTAATCCTGCAGCGCACCGATGGCGGACCGCCCCAGGATGTAACGGTCGAGCAGGCCTATGCCCTGGCTACTAAAATGTATGCTGCGGGGCAGGCCGTGGAAGCCGAGGTGATATACCGCCATTTGCTTGTGGTTGAGCCCGATCACCACGATGCGCTGACCAATCTTGGCGCCATTACCGCCATGGACGGGCGCTTTGATCTGGCCATCGCGCTGCTGGAGAAAGTTCTGCAAGAGCCGGCAGCCAAAAATCCGGTTACCGCCGAGGCCTGGCTGAATTACGGGGTCGCCTTGCGCGGCGCCGGGCGTATCGGCGAAGCGGTGGAGGCCTATGGCAGGGGGCTTGAGATTGATCCCGCCATGGCGGCGCTGCATTATAATCTGGCAGGCATTATGCTCGGTTTTGGCGAGCTTGACATATCGCTGCAAGGTTTTCGTCAGGCGGTGCGCCTGGATCCCGCCGATCAGGGGCTTTGGCGTGGGCTGGGGAATTGCCTGGCTGCGCAAATCAATCTGCCGGATGATCCAGCGCTGGCCGATGAATTGGCGGTGTGTCTTGCAACCCAGGGCGTGGCGGCGCAGCCGTTGATTCTGCACGCCTGCGCCTATCTCAAGCGGCAGCCGGAATTTTCGCCATTGATCGCGGCGGCGCGTGAAAACCGCCTGATGATCGATGGCGATGCAATGCAGGCGCTGAATGCGCGACTTGTCGCCGCTTGTCTCATCTATGAAGTGATCCGCGACATTGATCTTGAGCGCCTGTTCACCCAGGCGCGCGCCTGCCTACTGCTGGACGCGGAGTTGCGCAACACCGGCGCCGCCACATTTCTGTTCGCTTTGGCGATGCAGTGCGATTTCAACGAATATGTGTATGATGAGGCGCCGCAAGAATCCACGGCGGTCGAGGCGTTGATTGCGCGGTTAAATGCTGCTGATTTATCCGCATTATCTGCCGCTCCCTCCGGCCCATTAGCGCGAGACATTGCGATACTCGCCGCTTACCGGCCGCTTAATTCGTTGCCCTTAAGTGGGGCCTTGTCGCGCCATGCGTGCGGCAACCCGATGGCGGCGCTGTTGGCGCGGCAAATTCATGCGCCGCAGGTTGAGGAAAATTTACGCGGCGCGATCAAAAGCCTGAGTGATGTGAGCGATGTGGCCGCTGCGCAAGATGCCCTGACCCCTTATCCACGCTGGTGCAATACCGGCTATGGCAGCCCGCTTTCACTGGGCATGACCCTGGTTTCCCGCTTTCCGCATTTGCAGGGCCGTTTGTTGCGTATCCCAAACCCGCCGCGCGTGCTTATCGCCGGTTGCGGCACGGGCCTGCACGCTATTGCGTATGCAAACAGCATTCACGGCGCACGGGTCACGGCCATTGATCCCAGCCTCAACAACCTGGCCTACGCCAAACGCATGGCGGGTGAATTCGGCGTCAGAAACATCGAATTTTTGCAGGGCGGCATGAAGCAGTTGCGCGGCGCAGGCCTGAAATTCGACTTTATTCATGCGCCAGGCCAGTTGCACCAGATGGATGATCCGCTCGAGGGCATGCGCATTCTAACGGATTGCCTGAATCCGTCCGGCGTCCTGTCGGCTATTCTTTACAGTGAAAATGCGCGGCGGCCGATTGCCGCCGCCCGTGAATATGTTGCTGAACGTGCTTATCCGTCCACCCTCGCAGGCATCCGGGAATGCCGCAACGCCATCATGGGGTTGCCGGACACGCATCCAGTTAAAACAGTTACCAGTGAGGGCAGTGATTTTTACACCCTATCGGGCTGCCGCGCGCTGCTGTTTCGCAGTGGCGAGCACAGCATCACCTGTTTGCAACGCCAACAGATGATCGATGATCTGGGTCTGGAGTTTTTAGGCTTTGAATCCATCGATCCTGGGTTGCGTGGGGATTACGCCGCGCGCTTTCCAGATGATCCGGCAATGACCAATCTTGCGCACTGGCATGATTATGAAGGGTTGTTTCCAGACAGCTTATCCGGCGCCGGTCCCATATGGCTGCTCAAACGGGATGGGTCGTAGCTCGGATTGGGAGTGGCTGGGCCACGTTAAAACTAACTTTGCTTTTCCGTTGTTGTATTCCGCCCAAAACTGGGGTCGAATAAACAAAAATAACCACCAGGGAGGGAGTAAGTCATGGCGAAGGAAATTGTGCTGCGCAATGCGCGGCTTATCGATGGGGTTTCGGACCAGCCCCGGGAGCGCATGTCCATCGTAGTGCGCGATGGGCGGATCGCCTCGGTTACGGAGGGTGACGGGCCGGCCGGGCCAGGCGCCGAGATCGTCAATTGCACGGGCAAGACCGTCATGGCGGGCCTGATCGACACCCATGTGCATTCGACATTTATTGACCGCACGGACCTTACCCTGTTCCTGGCGGCTGGCGTTACCACGGCGCGCGATGTGGGCGGCAGGCTGGACAAGGTGTTGCGCCTGCGCGGCCAGGTAAATTCCGGCGAAGTGCTCGGGCCGCGGCTGTTTGTTTACGGGCCGCTGCTTGACGGCGAGGAGAATAGTTTCAGGCCCGGTCCCATGACCGAAATGCTCGATAATATACCGAACCCTGCAGCGGCGCCCGGCAAGATCAATGAGCTATTAGAGGCGGGCGTCGATGGGGTGAAGCTGTATTTCACGATGAAGCCCGATACGGCGAAGGCGGTAATCCGCGCGGTGGATAAGCGGGTGCCGATTACCGGCCATCTTGGCTACACCACAGCGATGCAAGCCATTGAATATGGCATTGATGGGCTGGAGCATATCTGGATTTCGCCCTATCAGGACGTCTGCTCGCTGGAGATGCGGCTAGGCCCAACAGCCTCAATGAGCAATAAAAGCTTCTGGACCCATACGCTGAAGGGCTGGGAGGAAATGGATCTGGAGGCCCCCAACGCCCAGGCGTTTTTTGGCGCCATGGTGGAGAAACAGGTCAAGATGGGCACCACCCTTGATCTATTATGGACCGCCTATAGCGGGCTGGAAGGGGCGCTTGCCGATCCCGACCGCGCCTATATTCCGCCGCACTGTCTGGCGCGGCAGGCGGCGCAAAACAAGAAGCTCAAGGCAGGCGCTGCCTGGGACATCCATCCAGGTTATTGGGCGCCCGGCGAAGGCCGCAAGGCGCTGGATAAGCAATTGGACGCGGTGCGCATCCTGCATGAAAAGGGCGGCGTGGTGGTTGGCGGCACCGATTGCTGCGGGCTGAACTATCCGCCGCCGGGCTTTGCTTTGCTGCGCGAGGTGGAAATGCTGTCCCAGGCGATGGGCGCCATGGCGGCGCTTAAGGCGGTTACGGTTTCCGCGGCGCGGGCGCTGCGCAAGGATTTGGAGCTTGGCAAAGTGGCTGCCGGATACCATGCGGACCTGCTGGTGCTGGACAAGGACCCCTCAAAAGACGTGCGCGATCTGCGCTCGCTCAGCCAGGTGTATCGCGGCGGCGTCGCCTATGATCCAAAGGCGCTGCTTGCGAAACGCCCGGTCAGGGATATGACGCTGATACCTGCATAACGCCAAACCAAACGGGAGAAAGTCTCATGGTGAAAACAAGTGAAGTGCATCACGTCGCAATTACCGTGTCGGATATGGAGAAATCACTGGCGTTTTACCAGAATGTTCTCGGTTTCCGCAAAACCCTGGACATTGAGCTTGCCGGGCCAAAAACCGAAAAGGCGCTGCGATTGCGGCCCGGCATGAAAGGCCGCTCGGTGATTCTTCAGCAGGGAACGAGCCAGGTTGGCGAGATCGAACTGATCCAGTTCGACCCGCCCGCTGAAAAGACGACGGGGCCAAAACGGCCAGGCGATCCGGGCGTGTTTCTGCTGTCTTTCGCGCTCACGGGCGAGGAAATCCAGGCGACCAAGGCGCGGCTCGACGCGCTTGGCGTGCGCACACTTGGCGAGCCCTCCACCATGGAGATCCCAAAATATGGCGACATCAAGATTATCCTGCTGGAGGACCCCGACGGAATCATGATCGAGTTGATGCAGCTTCCATCGGCTGACTCCGTGCGCGAGAAGCGCGGTAAGGCGCATGCCTAGACCGATGCGCCGGAGCTGACCGGAAAATTGGGTGCGGCGTTGCGCCGCATCGAAAGCTCGCTGTTTCCATTTCCAGACCGGTTGCATATAGTGCCGGGCTGAGGCTGGAGCATGAAAAACAGAAATCTTGCCATCATTCTGTCCCTTGCCGTCTTCATCGCCGCACAGGCGTTGGGGATTGTGCATGCGGCTGCCTATGGGCCTGGCAAGCACAAGCATCACGGCCAGGTCTGCGATATTTATCTTTCCACGGATCAGGCGAAGTCCGCCGCGCCGCCGCTACCGCCGGTTCTGCATATTCCCGCCTATGGCAGTTTCACATTTGCGTCGTCTGTTTCCATCGCGCTTGCGGGCAAGGCGTATCCTTCAGCTTTTCCTCGCGCGCCGCCCGCCACTCTCCTTAGCTAGCAAACCATTTTTGCCGTAACGCCCCTTCGCGCCCCGCGCGGTGGGTGTGTTTGCTTATTCTCAAGGAGACTATGATGAAAAACCACACTTTCGCGGCTTCGGCTGCGCTTATCATTCTGTTTTCCAGCACCGCCGTGCTTGCCGCGTCCGATAGTGACATCCAGGCGATGAAGGCGGAAATCCGGACCATGCGGCAAACCTATGAAAGCCGCATCGCGGAATTGGAATCGAAGCTTTCAAAAATCGAAAACCAGAAACCAGCGGCTCAACAGGCCGTCGCACCGGCGCCTGTATCCGCGCGCCAATCGGCTCGCACCATCCGTGACAACAGCTTTAATCCCTCCGTCGGTCTGATTCTTAACGGCAAACATAGCGGCTTTTCCGAGGATAATTCCGGGTTTTCCGGGTTTGCCGTTGGCGAAGAAGGCGAAAGGGGAAAGCAGGGCTTTGCGATTGATGAATCCGAGTTCAACTTTTCCTCGAATGTGGATGATAAATTCTATGGCAGCGTTACAGCGGCCATCGTCCGCGAAGGGGGCGAGGACAAGATCGAACTGGAAGAAGCCTATGTCCAGACCCTGCCCGGCATGGGGCTGCCCAAGGGCATGAACGTCAAGGCTGGGCGGGCTATTTGGACGTTTGGGTATCTGAACGAGCATCATGCGCATACGGATGATTTCGCGGACCGGCCATTGCCTTACCGGGTTTTTCTGAACAGTGCGTTCAATGATGACGGGGCGGAGGTTTCTTACGTGCTGCCCACGGATTTCTATTCGGAGATTGGCGGAGGCTTCTTCCGCGGCGACGATTATCCGTTTGGCGGCGCAAGCGGCGGCGGCTTCGACGCCTGGTCCGCCTATGCGCGGATCGGCGGCGATATTGGTGAAAATCAAAGCTGGCGGTTTGGCGGCTACACGCTGTCCGGCGATGCGGGCGGACGCGGCGGGAACGGGGATGCCGTAAACTTTACCGGTGATACCAGCCTGTATGCAGCCGATCTGCGCTACACATGGGCGCCAACCGGAAATCCGCGCGCGCAGGAAGTGATGCTGCAGGGCGAGTATTTCTGGCGCAGGGAAGACGGAACCTATGAAGATTTTGGAGCCGGAACCGGCCCCGTGGCATTCGATGACTACGCCGGGGGATGGTATGCGCAGGGCGTCTACAAATTCCTGCCGCAATGGCGCATGGGATACCGCTACAGCATGCTGAAGACGCCGGATGTTCCGCTTGACCTGCTGGGAAGCGCGCTGGATTCCGGCGGCTATAATCCCGGCGCCCATACGGTGATGGCCGACTGGACCAACAGCGAATTCAGCCGGATGCGCCTGCAATATGATCATGAAGAACTGGCGCGGGGGCAGGAGGATGACCAGTTCCTTCTGCAATATATCATGAGCATTGGCGCCCATGGCGCGCACAAATACTGAGCGGGGGAATGACCATGAAACGCATTTTTCCCGCTTTATTTTTCCTGGGGCTGATGATTGCCGCTCCGGCCGGTGCGCAGGCTAAAATCAATCTGTTCGCCTGCGAACCGGAATGGGCGGCGCTGGCGCGGGAACTTGGCAGCGATGACGTGGAAATATTCACGGCGACGACGCCCCGGCAGGACCCGCATCATGTGCGTGCCAAGCCCAGCCTGATCGCGGCCATGCGCCGGGCCGATCTGGTGATCTGCACCGGCGCGAGCCTGGAGGTTGGCTGGTTGCCCATCCTGTTGCAGAAGGCGGGCAACGTGAACACCCAGCCGGGTGGCGCGGGCTTGCTGCTGGCGGCGGAGCTTGTTCCACTGCTGGAAAAGCCCGTGCGGCTCGATCGCGCCGAAGGCGATATTCACCCCGAAGGCAATCCGCATGTGCATATGAACCCGCACAATATCGCGCTGATCGCGCTGGCGTTGACGGAGCGGTTGAAGTCAGTTGATGCGGCCAATGCCGATGCCTATCAGACGCGCTTTGATGATTTTATTACAAGGTGGCGTATGGCGATAGCGCGCTGGGAAGAGCAGGCGGCGGAGCTTAAAGGCGCCACTATTGTGGCGCATCACAGAGCCTTTTCCTATCTTCTAGCATGGCTGGGGATACAGGAGGCGGGCGTATTGGAGGCAAAACCCGGAATTCCTCCAACCGCATCGCATCTGGAAGCGCTGCTGCAAGGACTGACTGCCAACCCGGCGCGCCTGATCGTCCGCACTCCCTATGATCCGGCAAATGCAAGCGAATGGCTTTCGCAAAAAACAGGCATACCCGTCATCTTGCTGCCGTTCACCGTTGGCGGCGATGGGGAAAGTGGTGATCTGTTCGCCCTGTTCGAGCGCACCATTACGCTGCTGAAGGAGGCCCGCGGTGGTTAGCGCCGAAATGGCGGTGATCATGGGGCCAGCCTTTGCGGCTGGCCTCATGATCGCGATGACCCATGCGCCGCTGGGCATCGCCGTACTGAAGCGCGGCATTATTTTCATTGATCTGGCGATTGCCCAGATTGCCGGATTGGGCGTGGTGGCGGCGAATTTCATATCGCCAGAACCATCATGGTGGCTGGTGCAGGGCACAGCACTTGCTTGCGCAATCTTGGCGGCCTTGTTCTTCCGTTTTGTGGAGCGCTTTTTTCCTGACCAGCAGGAAGCGATTATCGGATGCAGCTTCGTGCTGGCGGCGTCATTGGCGATACTGCTGCTGGCCGGTCATCCGAATGGCGGTGAGGCAATCCAGCATCTGTTTTCGGGGCAGCTTCTGTTCGTGACGTGGGAACAGGCCATTAGGCACATGCCGGTTTATGCGGTCATCCTTGCACTGTGGTTTCTACGGCCGCAAACCCGCGAAGGGATATGGTTCTACATGCTGTTTTCGGTTGCCATTACATCATCGGTACAATTGGCGGGCGTATTCGTGGTTTTCGCCAGCCTGATTGCTCCGGCGCTCGGCGCTGTGCGTCATGCTGAATACCGTCCCGCTTTACGCGCGGCTTATGCAATCGCCTGTGCCGGACTGATTTCCGGTTTTGCCGTCACCATTTTCACCGATCTGCCCATCGGTCCTGTGCTGGTTTGCAGCTTTATGCTATCGGCTATGTTGATCAGCTTGTGGCCGCTCAAGCGCGCTGCCGGATCATGCGGTTGAAGGCGGTGACGGCGGCTTGCGGGCCGTCTGGATGGTTCCACACGCCGTTCGCTACAGCGATAAAGTCCGCGCCGGCCTGGGCCAGCAGGCCGCAATTTTCCACCTGAATGCCGCCAATGGCGACGCAGGGGATCAGGAATGTTTCCTGCCACCACTGTAAAAGCTCCGGGCTGGCGTGGGTGTCGACATCCTTGGTGATGGTCGGAAAGAATGCGCCAAACGCCACGTAATCGGCGCCATCTTCCGCCGCCTCCATCGCCAAATGCCGCGAGTCGTGACACGTCACGCCGATAATTTTATCTAATCCCATAAGCTGGCGCGCCTCAGTGTACGGCGCATCCTGTTGGCCGATATGCACCCCGTCAGCGCCGGTCGCCCGCGCCAGATCGGGCCGGTCATTGATCAAAAACGCCACTTCGTATTTGTGGGCCAGCGGCATTAACAGCCCCGCCGCGCGTTTGATGTCATCATCGGCGCATTCTTTCAGCCGCAATTGCAGGCACGCCACATCACCGCCATCCAATGCGCGCGCCAGGTCATCGCGAAACGTTGCGAGTTCGATCTTTGGCGGCGTAATCAGATACAGGCGGCAGATAACGCGATCGGCGTTATTTGTCATGCGCTCAACACTCGCTAACTCACGAGCCGCATGCCGCCGCCGTCAATGCGGATGTTCATGCCATTGATCATGCCCGAACGTGCGCCAGCTATAAAGGCGACCAGATCGCCGACTTCCTCAGTGCGCGCAATCCGTCCGGATGAATTTTTGTATTCCTCCAGAATATGCCCCTCGATGACATCCCAATCTTCGCCCCAGCCGCGCTCACGCGCCCGTTTGCGGTACATCGCCTCCACCTCGCGGGTTTTGATCAGGCCGGGGCTGATCGTATTGACGGTGATCCCTGTTCCCGCCAGTTCCAGCATCAGGCTTACGGTGAAATTCGCCAGCGCGCCTTTTGAGGCGTAATAATGCGGCATGCGTGAATTGGGTTGCGTTGATCCGATGGTGCCGATCTGAATGATGCGGCCCCAGCCGCGCGCCTTCATTTGCGGCGCAATCAGGCGCACCATGCGCGCCGCCGATAGAACGTTTTTCTGATACACGGAAATCCAGGCGTCGGCGCCGCTTGCCGGATCAAACCAGAAGCCGCGCTCCGCCGTGCCATAATTGTTGACCAGGATATCGATTGATCCCGCCGCGGCCAGCGCCGCATCGGCCGCCTTTTGCGCCCCCTCGTCTGTTGTGAGGTCGCCGATCACCGCATGGGCTTTGCCGCCTGATTTTGTGATTTCATCCGCGACCCGCCCGGCGTCGTCTTCTCCATTTCCCGGTTGCATGCCATGCACGATAACCGTCGCGCCCTCCCGCGCCAGAACCTTGGCGATGCCTTCGCCGGTGCCACGGCTGCTGCCGGTGACCAATGCGGTTTTGCCGCTTAGCTCTAAATCCATGCTTTGTTCCTTATTGTATGGGCTCGCCCAGATCATAGCGGCCTTGCATATCCTCGATTTCCAGCACCCACAGGTCAGGATCATTTTTCACCTGGCGGGTGATATAGGCGTCTGTATCGGCTTCAGGCGCCGCCTCCGCGCCAGCGCGGCTGATCCAAACCCGGCGTCCTTTCACATCGCGCGAGGGGCTCAAAAGCTGGCATCCCGCATCAAAACGGTTCCATTTGATCAGCACCGTACCGGCCTTGTCGTCTCCCCGGCGGACCAGAATAGCCGGAATGCCGAGCGACATGCAGCGCCGGATATGGGCGCTCACCCACATGGATGCGGTCAGTACCGGTTCGTCATATTCCATCTCCTGCCGCCTTTCCGCTCGCTCCCCCGCTTCGGGCAATGTTAGATTAGCATAAATCTGAATACAGCAAGGGAGAACGAAAATGGCGGGACGTTTACAGGGAAAAGTGGCGCTGATCACCGGCGGAACCAGCGGCATGGGGCGCGGCACGGTCGAATTGTTCCTGGAGGAAGGGGCAAAGGTGGTCGTTGCGGATATTCTGGATGATAAAGGCAGCCAGATGGAAAAGGATTTTGGCGCCAATCTCGCCTATCACCATACGGATGTCTCGAACGAGGCGCAGGTCAAGGCGGCTGTCGATTTGGCGGTTAAAAAATATGGCCGTCTCGATTGCATTTTCAACAATGCGGGGCTTGGCGGCGTTTCCGGTAATATCCAGGACATCGACATGGATGGTTTTGATAAGACCGTCGGCGTGTTGTTCAAGGGCGTCGTGCTTGGCATGAAATACGCCGCGCCGGTGATGAAAGAACAAAAATCCGGCAGCATTATCAGCACCGCCAGCATTGCGGGCCTAAGCGGCGGGTTCGGGCCGCATATCTATAGCGCATGTAAAGCCGCCGTGGCGCATATCACCAAATGCGTGGCGCTCGAACTTGGCAAATATAATATCCGGGTGAACGCCATCTGCCCCGGCGGCATCGCCACATCGATTTTTGGCCGCGGCATGGGGCTGCCCAGTCAACTGGCGGATCAAAGCGCCAAGCTGATGGAAGAGGTGCTGGTGGACTTTCAACCGATTCATCGCTCGGGACTGCCCTCTGACATTGCCCGCACGGCGTTATTTCTGGCGAGCGACGATTCCACCTTCGTCAGCGGCCAGGCAATCGCCGTCGATGGTGGCCTAATGGCCGGGCGCGAGCGCGCCGCAGGCGCTGGCCGCCTCAATGACGGCATGGCCAAGCGCTTTGCCCAGCTAACAAAAACCTGAGCAGCGCCAATTTTCAGGCGGGTCATTAGGTGAAAATTAGTCATTTCCGCTTAACCATTGTCGTAGGTAGGAAAGGGCCGCTTTAGCGGCCCTAAACCGGCCTTGGGCGAATTTTATAAGCGGTGATGAATGCTTGCCATTGGCGGGATCGTTTGCGTTTTTGTAATGGTGTTTGGCGGCTATATGCTGGCGGGCGGGCAGATCATGCCGATTCTCCATCATGCGCCACTGGAATTAATGACCATTCTGGGCGCCGGCATTGGCGCCTTTTTAATCGGCAACGGCGCGCTTATCACCAAACAAACCCTGGGCGCGTTTGGCAAGATATTTAAGGGTCAGAAGTGGTCATCGGACGATTACCGCGATCTTCTGTGCCTGCTGTTTCTATTGACCAAGACAATGAAGACGAAGGGCGCGATGGTGCTCGAAGCGCATATCGAGAACCCGCATGAAAGCGCAATTTTTTCTCATTATCCAAAAATCACGGCCGACCATTTTGCGCTCGATCTGATTTGCGACACATTGCGTATGATCACCATGAATTTGGAGGATCCGCATCAGGTTGAATCCATGATAGAGAACCAGCTTGAAAAACACCATCATGAGGCGTTGGGGCCAGCGCATGCGGTGCAAAACCTCGCCGATGGTTTGCCTGCGCTTGGCATTGTCGCCGCCGTGCTCGGCATCATCAAGACCATGGCTAGCATCAGTGCGCCTGTGGAGGTGCTGGGCGCAATGATCGGCGGCGCGCTGGTCGGAACCTTCCTCGGCGTGTTTCTGGCCTATGGTCTGGTCGGGCCATTTGGGGTGCGCCTTGCGCATATTGAGGAAGAAGACGGGCAATTCTACCGCATCATCCGCGACATGCTGGTGGCGCATCTGCATGGCAATGCGCCGCAGATATCAGTGGAAATCGGCCGCGGTAATGTGCCGAGCTATATCCAGCCGAACTTCCTTGAACTGGAAGAAGCCATCGGCGCGATACCGCCAGAGGTTGCGGCTTAAACCGGTTTTTTGTTCCTCGCCAGCTTCGCGCATTCGCCATGGCGGTAACACGTCACCAGGTGATCATTGACCATGCCCACCGCCTGCATGAAGGCGTATACAATCGTTGGCCCGGTAAATATAAATCCGCGCTTTTTCAGATCCTTGGCGATGGTTTCGCTGAGCGCGGTTTTGGCCGGCGCGTCCGCCATGTTTTTCAAACGGTTTTGCAGCGGCTTGCCGTCAACAAAGTCCCAGAGATAGCTGGCGAAGCCCTGCTCCGCCATGATCCGTAAATAGGCTTGTGCATTACTCACCGCGCCCTCAATCTTGCCGCGATGGCGGATGATGCCAGCATTGGCGAGCAGCGACTCGATTTTCTTTGGCTTATAACGGGCGATCTTGTCAGGATCGAAGCCATCGAAGGCGATGCGGAACGCCTCGCGCTTGCGCAGAATGGTGATCCACGACAGGCCCGCCTGAAATCCATCCAGCACCAGTTTTTCGTAAAGCGCTCGGTCGTCCCATTCCGGGACACCCCATTCCTGGTCGTGATAAGCGGTATAGAGCGGATCTTCGCCGGGCCAGGGGCATCTAACTGGCGCTGTCATCATTCTCTCCGGGCTGGCTGGTGTTCAGCTTTCCCGCCAGCCATTGCGGCGGGCTGAGCGTAAGCTCAACGCCATCGGCCATTAGTGGCGGCGCGTTGTTTGACAGATATTCCAGCCGCAAATAGGCGAGGGCGCGATTTGCCTGGCCGGAAAGCAAGGTTCCGGCCTCGCGGCTCCCACTCAAAATTGGCGTTCCGGGGGCGGGCAGGGAGCCATGCACATCAACCGGCAGAATGCGTTTGCGCACCGCATCACGATGCTTCATGCGCGAGACCAGTTCTTGTCCTACATAACAGCCCTTTTTGAAATCAACCCCGTTGAGTTCTTCAAAGCCTGCTTCAAGCAGAAAATATTTATCAACCTGAATATCGCGTGCGCCATCGGTCAAACCGAATTCAAGCCGCAGCCGGTCATACGCTTGCTCAGGAATTTCGCCGCCAAGCCGCGTTATGGCGTCAACCGGCAGAATGGCGCGCGCGCCCATGTCCGACAGCCGCGGATCGGTAAACACAACACCATCCGGCCATTGGATAGCGGCGCCCGGCTGTTCAGGACATTGCGTCACGCGCCGCCCTTCCGGGCCAAGATAGGCGGCAACGCCCATGATATTACTGAGATCGCTAATGGTGAGTTTGGCGCGCAGCTTATAAAAGCCCAGCCGCTTAGCCAGATCGGCGCTGCGGGCCGCCTCGCAATCCAACAGAAAACTACTGGTTTCCCCGCCGCCTAATTGCGCAACGAAGAAATCGAACAGATACTTTCCCTGTGGGGTCAGCAGGGCGGCATAAATCGCGCAATCTGGGCTAACCTTCCCCATATCATTGGTGATCAGATTTTGCAGAAAATCACGCGCATCGGGGCCGCTGATCTGAAGCACCCCGCGATTGGGTAATGGACAGATAAAGGGTTTCGCCATTTTGCTCCCCAAGACCTCGTTCCGATCAGGATTTATCTTCCCGGTTGGTAACATAGATGTTGGCCTGCCGCCAGTTTCATGGACCCTTGTGAAATGGCGCACCCGAAGGGATTCGAACCCCTGACCTCTGCCTTCGGAGGGCAGCGCTCTATCCAGCTGAGCTACGGGTGCATCGGCGCTAACCAGACCAATATCGCGGTCTAAGGGTGGCGGATGTGAATTG
>CAMTWQ010000109.1:0-11586 GCA_947085465.1 uncultured Alphaproteobacteria bacterium | reverse complement strand
TTGCCTCTTCGCAATGACAGCACCTGCGGGCGCCCGTTTTTTGCTATTTAAACAAAAAGTTTGTTAAACTGTGCAACATGAAATCAACAAGGGGGCAGTCATGAGTACTGTTACATTCGATACATTGAAATTTGTGAAAACTTTGGAGGCGGGCGGTCTGAATGAATCGCAAGCAGAATCCATCGCAAATGCGTATCGGGATGCCTCGGTTGATCAGGAGCTTGTTACCAAGGTGGATTTGCAATTGGAGTTGGCGCCAATCAAATCCGAGTTGCATATGATGAAGTGGATGTTGGGCATGATTCTGGGAGGCGTGGTTGCATTGATTATGAAGTCGTTTTTCTAGCGTAGGGCAAGGTTTTTGTAAAGCAAAAATCCAGCGGGCCGGGTGCCCGTTTTTTATTGACATATTTGATGGTGCCAGACATAATTGTTGAAGTTTTCAACAATGGAGAGATGGAGATGGCAACAGTCAATTTCAGCGTTCCTGATGATGTCAAAGTGGCTTTTAACGAGACGTTCAGTCATCAGAACAAAAGCGCAGTCATTGCCGAGCTGATGCGTGAGGCGATCGAGCGAGCACGCAGCCGTAAGCTGAGTCAGAATGCAATTGAAAAAATATTGTTGCGCCGCGAAGAGGCTCCGGTGCTGACAGAACCAGCATTTCGCCGCGCGCGGGAGGATGGCCGGTCGTGATTCTGGTGCTGGATGCGAGTGTGGTGATCAAGTGGTTCTTTCGAGATGCGCCGGATGAGCGGCATGCAGAGCAGGCGTTGCAGATATTGAATGCAGTGGGTACGGGAGAGGTGCAGCTGGTGCAACCTCCGCATTTTCTGGCTGAAGTAAGTGCCGTGCTGGCGCGTGAAAAGCCGGAACAAGCACAGACAGATATAATGGACTTGTCGAATATGGAGTGGCGTGTGTCTGGCGCTGTAGCGGTTTATTCAAAGGCGATATCGCTAGCCGTGAGCTTGAACCATCATTTGTTTGATACATTTTATCATGCGGTTGCTTTGCATGAGCCCGATGCTTTGCTGATTACTGCCGATGTACGTTATTACAACAAAGCCAGGGATGTCGGGTGTGTGACCTTGCTGGAAAATTTTTTGTTGAAGAACGTGTAGGTTGTCATTTAAGTTTTTACGGAGTGATCATGTTCAATCTGGATCGTTTGATTATTGAGTTCGACAAGGGCTTGCGTACGCTGTTAAGTGAGGCGCACAGCGTGCGTCCGCATCCGGATGCAGAAATCTTGGATGCGCCGCTTTCAGACGCCGAGAAAAAACAGGCCGCATCCTTGATGCGCGTCAATCACAGCGGCGAAATTTGCGCGCAGGCGTTATATCAGGGGCAGGCGCTCACCGCGCGCGACCCGCTGGTGCAGCAGAAACTGCAACAGGCGGCTTCGGAGGAAACTGAACATCTGGCCTGGACGGCGCAGCGTGTGCAGGAACTGGGCGGGCATCTGAGCCTGCTGAATCCGCTCTGGTATACGGGTTCGCTGGCGATGGGTGCGTTTGCAGGTCTTCTGGGCGATAAATGGAATCTGGGTTTTTTATCGGAAACTGAACATCAGGTAGGAGATCATCTGCAAAGTCATCTGAGCAAACTGCCGCCACAGGATGAGAAAAGTCGGGCCATTGTCAGTCAGATGTATACCGATGAAGTGGCGCATGCGGATATGGCGACTGCGCTGGGTGGCGTGCCACTGCCGAAATTCGCGCAGCTGGCGATGAAGTTGAACGGGAAAGTCATGACCGGGGCAGCGTACTATATATAGGATTGAGGATTGAGGATTGATGCCGCAAGGGCATTCCCCGCACAACTAAGCAGCTACGCTGCAAGTTGTTGCGTGAAGGATTGAGGATTGAGGCGCGAAGGTGAAATATAGCGAACTGATTGTCTGGCAAAAATCGATGGATTTAGTCACGGAAATTTACAACATTACCGCTACCTTTCCGGCAGACGAGCGTTTTGGGCTTTCATCTCAGGCCAGACGTGCTGCGGTCTCTGTTCCTTCAAACATCGCGGAAGGACATGGGCGAAAATCAACGGCGTCCTGTCTCAATTTCTTATCCATTGCCTTCATGATTAGCTACCAAGTTAAGCTACGAAAAAATGAGCTGTCTTTGCGAGCGTAGCGAAGCAATCCAGTTAATTTAAAGAGTATTTTGCGAGTTATTGCCCACCGGGCAATATCCCTGCGAGATTCGTTTTGAATGGAAACATCTGGATTGCCACGTCGCTTCGCTCCTCGCAAAGACGGATGCGGCAGGCGGCGGGTGCTTCCGGTCAGGTGGATTAGACTCTAAAAAAAGTTGGCATCCCTGCTATCCGACACATATAGGAGATCAAAATGAGTGAAGCCTTCAAAAGCATTGAGAGAGGCCTGAAACAGGCTATCGCGCATGCCAGGGGTAAACAGATCGGCGCCATTCATGCCATCGAAATCCCCGAACCGGATGTGCCGTCTATCCGGGCGAAAACCGGGTTGTCGCAGGCAGCGTTCGCAAAGAGCATCGGTGTGGCGAAAGGCACCATCTTAAATTGGGAGCACCGCCGCCGCTCCCCTGACGGCCCCGCCCGTGTTTTACTCGCACTGATCGACAAAGACCCCGAAATCGTTCAGCGCATCCTGTCCCGGGATTGAGAATACCTAAAGTAGGTCAAACTTATTCCAGCTCACCACTTTGAAGATCTAGGGTCTTTTGCTTTAGCCTGCCACATTCCATTCCGATTGCAGTCGTATCAGGATTTTCAAAAACCAATCGCGAGATATCAAGGACTGAATCCAAAGAAAATAAAGCGCATTGAAGCGCAATTTCGTCATCAATTGCATATAGCGTGGTTAATCGCATTCCAGGCTCGATATTCTTTCTCCCAAATGGGGTCGTATGATGTATCGCATCTCTATAGGGCTTTCCGATATCGATGAACGATCTGAAAGGTTCTGCCTCACCGGTTAGACGCCCCTCAGAAGCAAACCTAACCAGTTGGTCTAGGCGGTCCTTTAATGCGGCGCTCTCTTTCTTCTGGGCAAAAGACAGAAATTCTTCGCCACACTGGAGTGTGCCAATAGAGTTTGTGTCGATGGCAGTAAAAAACAACCCGCTTACAAAGGATTCAACCAGACTGAATGCAGCGCTGATGATGCTGCGGCTAAGGAAATTTCTTTGTGAAATATGTTCTGCAATCTCGTCTCGCTGCGTTTTTGGATTAAGATGCCCCTGCCTAAAGGGAGCAATGTGTGACTTTGCCATTTCCAGATATTTCAGCGCAGATCGCAAATCCCGTAAAAAGTGATGTTCAGGAAATTCAAATTGTAGCCCGTATATCGAAATGCTGACGTGCGCATAGAGGGGAAATTCACGCTTTATTCGACTGGCCAATGGAAAAAAAGTATCTTCGAAATCGTTCAATCTCATAGAGATTCCTTTGTTGACCGGAATTTTCTCGCATAACTTCGCTAGATCGTCGTATCCGCAGTTTTCAAAATTCTCAGAAATGAAAGCCTGCGTCTCGCGGGACAGTTTTTTGTAGGTTTTTCCTATTTGGCTAGCAGCGCTCCGCGCCTTTTGGCGGTTGGATATCTCAAGAGAAAATGTCCGTTCTCTTACAAATGCCTCCCAATTATCGAAATCTCCCATGAGAAGACGTGCCACTACCAGCGCCTGCATTTTAGTTTTGGCATTTGACTTATTCATATGTTTATGATTGCCGTATCAGCCTTGGTAAATGCGTTTCATGTCCGGCACATAGCAAGTTTGCCGCCCCCGGTCAGCCTAAAAGCTTGTTTAGGTTGCGGATGGTGGCCTCGCATTCGCGCATCATGCTGTCGATGATTTCCGCGGCCGGGCGGACGTCAAAGATACCGCCGATACCCTGGCCGGCGGGCAGGCAGGCGCGGTCGGGGTCGACAAGCTGGCCTGGGCCTTGGGTGACGCCCATGACGCCTGCTTTCAGGCTGGTGACCATCTGTTTGGGAAAAGGCTGCAGCTCGTCCTTGCGCTTTTCCCAGTCATCGACATAGGCGTTGCGGATGACGCGCATGGTCTTGCCGGAAAAGCATTTCGTGACGATGGTGTCGGCGCCGCCATGCTGCAGGATCTGTTCCTGATAGACGCGACCCGCGCGCGCCTCGGTCGCGGCGATGAAGCGGGTGCCGACCCACACGCCCTGTGCGCCCAGCGCCAGCGCCGCCGCCATGGTGCGTCCATCGACAATGGCGCCCGCCGCCAGCACCGGAATTTTTACCGCTGAGGCGATCTGCGGGATCACCGCCATGCCCGCCACCTGGCCGGTATGGCCGCCAGCCTCCGTGCCCTGCGCCACCACCATGTCGCAGCCCGCCTGTTCGGCCTTTTGCGCATGCGCGACTTGACCGCACATGACGACGACTTTCAGCCCGCCCTTGTGGCATTTTTCAATCACGGCATGGGGTACGCCCAGCCCGGCAATGAAGCTGGAAGCCCCTTCGCCGATGATAATATCGATGGCGGCGTCAATGGTTTCGGGCTGCGCCGCCAGCAGATCCACGCCGAACGGCTTGCTGGTCAGCGCCCGCACACGGCGCATCTCGGTGCGGATTTCTTCGGGCGTCGCCGCCGCCATGCCCAGCGTGCCATAACCGCCCGCCTCGGACACTGCGGCGCAGATATCCGCATAGGCGACACCGCCCATACCCGCAAGGAAAATAGGCTTTTCGATTCCGAACATGGAACAGACCGGGGTTCTGATAGGCATGGCGTAGTTCTCCTTATTTATGCGGGCGCGTCGTTTTTTTGCTGTTCGAAGATATTAGTTGATTATAATGGATTGAACGGGCGAGGCTATAGCCTGACAAGTCCATAGCAGGGGAGAGAAACCAGATATGGCTGAAAAGCTGAATTTTAGCGAAAAAGCGTCCATTGTCGGTATCGGCGAGACCGATTATGTGAAGGGCGCCAAGGTAACTGCGGTTGAAATGATGCTGGAGGCGGGCCGCAAGGCAATCGCCGATGCAGGGCTTAGTCCGCATGACATTGACGGGCTGGTGCCGGCGCCCGCCTACACCACCTCGGAAGAACTGGCGGCCAATTTAGGCATCGAGAATTTGCGCTATGCCTCGACCGTGCATATGGGCGGCGCCAGCCCGACCACAGCCATTCAAAATGCCGCCGCCATGGTGTCGCTTGGCGTTTGCAATAATGTGCTGATCACGCTCGGCTGGAACGGCTATTCGGCGCTGCGCCCGAAGCCGGGCATTCCGCCAAGCCGGCCCATGGGGATGAACACCCTCGACGCCACCATCCGCGATTTCTATATGCCCTATGGCATCACCTCGCCGGTGCAGATGTATAGCTGGTTTGCGACCCGGCATAAGAAAATGTACAATGTGCCCGACGAAGCCACCGGCCATATCGCCGTGGCGTTCCGCAAGCATGCGCAGCTCAATGAACGCGCCTTCATGAAAGGCCAAGAGCTGACCATGGAGCAATATCTGAAGGCGCGCTGGATTTCCGAGCCGATGCGTCTCAACGATTGCTGCCTGGAAACTGATGGCGCCTGCGCCGTCGTTGTCTCCAGCACCGAACGGGCGAAAGATATGAAAAAGCGCCCGGTGGTGATCATGGGCTGCGCCGAGGGGCATCCGTATCCGGCCGATGATATCGCCTCGCGTCCGGACTTTTTCAAGTTTGGTTTAAGTTATGCGGCGCCCATGGCGCTCGACATGGCGGGCATCAAGGTGCATGACGTTGACTTCCTGCAAATCTATGACTGCTTTTCCTATGTGGTGATGTTGCAGATGGAGGCGCTTGGTCTTTGCCCGCGCGGCGGCGCCTATGATTTCGTCAAGGACGGCAACATCGAACTTGGCGGGCGCTATCCGACCAACACCCATGGCGGCTTGCTTAGCCAGGCGCATGTATGGGGCCTGAATCACGTGGTTGAGGCGGTCAAGCAGTTGCGCCATGAGGCGGGACTGGCCCAGGTCAAAGATTGCGAGCTCGGCCTTGTCACCGGTTGGGGTGACCTGGGCGATGGCAGCTTAGTCGTTTTGCGGAGGTAACAGGTATGAGTGAAAAGAAAAGGGCGTCGCGCCCGGTTCCGCGTCCGATTGAACCGGTCAACAAGCAGTTCTGGGAACAATGCCAGGGCGGCGTGCTGCATTTCCAGCGTTGCCTGGGATGCGACCGCATGCGGCACCTGCCGCGCAATATGTGCGCCTATTGCGGTTCGCCGGAATGGAAATGGGCCCCGTCAAAGGGTAACGGCAAGCTGTTCTCCTGGACCATCGCGCACATGCCGATGCACCCGGCCTTTGCGGCTGACGTTCCCTATGTGGCGGCGATTGTCGAGCTTGACGAAGGCGTGCGCATGGTTAGCCTGCTGCGCAGCGCGGTGCTCGAAGACTTGGCCCTCGACATGCCGGTCAAGGTGCAGTTTGAACGGGTTACCGAGGCGTTCCAGTTACCCTGTTTCGTTCCGGCGTAAGCTTTATTGCCTGGGAGGCGGTCAAGCCGCCTCCCAGCGCCCCCATTGATCGGGCTTCCCATCCTTATAAAAAATGTGGATAATCCTCTTTAAGCTGCACTCTTTCAGCGGCACTAGGGAGAAAGCGCTATGGCCAGAGGAAACGGACACGCCATTGATCACGCCATTGATTACGATGCACTGGTGAAACCCGATGCGGTGCATGGCGATTGCTATATCAGACCGGATATTTTCGCCGACGAACTCAAACGCATCTATGGGCGCGGCTGGGTCTATGTCGGCCATCAAAGCGAAATTCCCAATGCCGGTGATTATGTCCGCAAATGGATCGGCCTGCAGCCGGTTATTTTCTCACGCGACAAGGCGGGGAAATATCATGTGCTGTTTAACCGCTGCATGCACCGGGGCGCGTCGATCTGCCAGGCGGACAGCGGCAATGTGGGCGGCTTCCGCTGCGAATATCATGGCTGGTTTTACCGCCTGGATGGGGCGTTGCAGGCGATCCCCTATCCAGAAGGCTATGGCGATAATTTTGACAAGACGCAGTATAATCTGAGCAAGCCGCCGCGCCTCGACGATTACCGCGGCTTTGTGTTTGCCAGCCTGTCGGCAACCGGTATTTCTTTGCGCGAGCATATTAGCGGGCCAGCGCAGCGGCAACTTGATTACGCCTGTGACCTGTCGCCCGAGGGCGAGCTTTTGGTGCAAAGCGGCGCGACCAAGCTGGCCTATAACGGCAACTGGAAGCTGCAAATGGAAAACTCCATTGACGGCTATCATGCGAATTTCACCCACCAATCCTATGTCAGCACCCTTGATCGGCTGTCCGGCGCCAAGGTTGATTTCTTTAGCGGCAATTCCAAGAGGCGCGTGCGCGATCTCGGCATGGGCAGCGCCAATATTGATGCGCGCCAGGTTAATATGGAGCATCCCCAGGCGTATGCCCGCTTGCAGGCGATGCAGAAAACCATCTGGGGCAAGAAATATTACGATGATCTGGTCAAGGCGCATGGCAAGGATCGGGCCGAGGAAGTGCTGATCATCAACGGCACGCACATGAATGTGTTCCCTAATCTGGTGGTGCTGGTAGGGCAGGTTCGCACCATTCAGTTGGTCAGCACGGAGCGCACCGAGGTTTATCTGCGGCCCAGCCTGCTCAAGGGCGCGCCGGATGAGCTCAACGCCCAGCGCATGCGCGCCTATGAGGCGTTCTACACCCCGGCGGGCGGCGGCATTCATGACGATGTGGAAATGTTCAACCGCGTGCATGAGGGCCTGCGCTGCAACCAAAATCCGTGGCTGATTTTCCGGCGCGGCCTGCACCGCGAGCAAATCGATAATGAAGGCACGGCAAATAGTCAGGGTACGGATGAAACCTCGCAGCGCGGCATGTGGCGGCACTGGAAGATGGTGATGCAGCAGGAAATCAGCCAGTAAACGGCCTCTCTAAAACCGGCCTCAACCAAAAACAAGAAAGGCAAAGCAATGCATCCCTCCGTGCATGCCGCGAAAAACCCTGACAAGACCGCGCTGATCATGGCCAGCACAGGGGCGCGCGTCACCTATGGCGAATTAAACAGCCGCTCCAATCAAGGCGCGCAATTGTTCCGCGCCATGGGCCTGGCGCGCGGTTCTTCCGTCGCCATGTTTATGGAGAATAATCAGCATTTTCTTGAGATCTCCTGGGCGGCACAGCGGGCGGGACTGTATTTCACGCCGATCAGCTCACGCCTTACGGCAAGTGAAGCCGCCTATATCATCAACGATTGCGGCGCGAAAATTTTTATCACCTCGCATGAGAAGGCGGAAGTTGCGGAGCAGCTTCTCAGCCTGACGCCAAATGTTATTGGGCGCTACATGGTGAATGGCGTGATCCATGGTTATGTATCGTATGAAAAAACCATTGCAGAGCAACCCGATACGCCAATCTCCGATGAATGCGGCGGCCAGTTTATGCTGTATTCATCCGGCACAACGGGCAGGCCAAAAGGGGTGCGCCGTGAAATTTCTGGCGCGCCTATCCAATCAGAAACTGCTGTTGTCACGCTGATCAAGGCGCTGTTTGGCTTCAATGAGGAGACGATCTATCTTTCACCCGCCCCAATGTATCACGCGGCGCCTCTGGCCTATAGCACCGGCGTGCAATCGGTTGGCGGTACGGTGGTGATGATGGAGGATTTTGACGCCGCGCAATCGCTTGCCTATATCGAGAAATACAAGATAACGCACAGCCAGTGGGTGCCAACCATGTTTGTCCGTATGCTGAAGTTACCGGAAGCCGTGCGCAAACAATATGATCTGTCTTCCATGAAAACCGCGATTCACGCGGCGGCCCCCTGCCCGC
Source organism: uncultured Alphaproteobacteria bacterium (assembly GCA_947085465.1). GTDB lineage: Bacteria > Pseudomonadota > Alphaproteobacteria > UBA11222 > UBA11222 > CAMTWQ01. The sequence goes on along the minus strand of CAMTWQ010000109.1, from coordinate 2,768 downwards.
GCCTGGTGAAGGAGCAAATGCTGGAGTGGTGGGGGCCGGTCATTCACGAATATTATGGCGGCTCGGAGGGCAATGGCCTGACCTACGCCTCGCCAAAAGATTGGCTAAGCCACAAGGGCACGGTCGGGCGTTCGCTGCTGGGTGAGCTTAAAATTCTCGATGAGGAAGGCAATGAACTGCCGCAGGGCGAACCCGGCGCGATTTATTTTTCCGGCGGTCCGGAGTTTACCTATCACAATGACCCAGTAAAAACGGCGGCATCGCGCCACGCCAAAGGCTGGACCACGCTTGGCGATGTCGGCTATCTTGATGCGGACAAATTTCTTTATCTGACTGATCGCAAGGCCTTCATGATTATTTCCGGCGGCGTCAATATCTATCCGCAGGAAACCGAAGATATTCTGATCACGCATCCAAAGGTGGCTGATGCCGCCGTGTTCGGCGTGCCCAATGAGGATTTTGGCGAAGAGGTAAAGGCCGCCATTCAACCGGTTAACATGGCGGATGCGGGGCCAGAGCTGGAGGCGGAGCTGATCGCATTCTGCCGCCAGCATCTATCGCCCATTAAATGCCCGCGCTCGGTTGACTTCGAGGCGGAACTGCCGCGCCATCCCACCGGCAAACTGTACAAGCGGCTGCTGCGCGACCGTTACTGGGGCAATCGGGATTCAAAAATCGTGTGAGTGTTGTGGCCCTCCTCTCACAAAAACACGGTGCCGCCATCGACCGGGATGGTTTGGCCGGTGACGAATTTGCTGGCGTCGGAGGCAAGATAAATCGCCGTGCCGACCAGATCCTCCGCCTGCAGATTTTCCGGGATCGACTGATCGCCTGCTATCGCCTTTGCCGCTTGTTCCTGTTTGCCGCCAAAGAATTTCTCGGTGCCTGGCGTCATCACCATCGACGGCGCAATGGCGTTGCAACGGATATGTTCGCGGCCAAGTTCGCGCGCGAGGCTGCGGGTGATGCCGATGACGGCGGCTTTTGACACCGCGTAATGCAGCGCGTACGCCGCGCCATAGGTGGCGGCAAGCGATGAGATGTTGATGATGCTGCCATAGCCCGCTTCGCGCATCATCGGCACCACGGCCTTACAGCAATTCCAGATGCCCTTGACGTTGACATCCATGCAGGCGTCCCATTGCTCCTCGCTGATCTTATCAAAGCGGCCGCCGCGCAGCGCGCCATACAGCGCCGCGTTATTGACGATGGCGTGAATGCCGCCGAACTCACGTTTGGCGCGCGCCGCCATGTCGTTGAGAGAGGCAAGATCGGTGACATCGGCGGTGATGGACAGGCATTTGCCGCCCGCTTTTTTCACCAATTCCGCAGTTTCGGCGCAATCGTCCCGGTCTATCGCGACAATCGCCGCGCCCTCCCGCGCCATGCCGATGGCGTAAGCCCGGCCAATACCTTGGGCAGCACCCGTGACCACAATAGTTTTCCCCTGAAGCTGCATGATGGTTTCTCCCTGTTAAGCATGTTTGTTGCGGCGATGCTGGCACGGATCGGCGTCCCTGGGGGAGGAAAATATCTGCAAAAAGGGCTTGCGCCGGGGTTATTTTTAGGCTCATATTTATGATCATAGATTACGGACAACCTGAAAACCGGAGGAAAACACCATGAAGGGAATGATCGGACCAGGGGCAATTTCGGCGGATGGCCACATTGTGGAGCCGCCAAATTGTTATGTTGATTATATTGAGCCGAAATACCGCGATGTCGCGCCACATGTCGAAACCGGCAGGCGGGGCCAGGACATTTATGTGATCAAGGATATCCCGAAGGTCGTCCCGATGGGCTTCCTCGCCGGCGCGGGCATGACCCCCAAGGCGCGGACTGAATTCGCCGCGCTCACCAAATTCGAAGGCATCCGCAGCGGCGCATGGAACGCCAAGGCGCGGGCCGCCGACATGGACCAGGACGGCATTGCCGCCGAGATCATTTACGCTTCTGTCGGGATGATTCTGTGCACGCATCCGGATAACGAATATAAAAACGCCTGCATGCAGGCCTATAACCGCTGGCTGCAGGAATTTTGCGGCGGCCTGCCGGACCGTCTGTTCGGCCTGGCGCAAACGGCGGTGCTGTCGGTGGATAGCGCCATTGAGGATTTCCGCCGCGCCAAGGCAATGGGCATGGTCGGCATGATGATGCCGGGCGAGCCGGTACAGGGCGATTATGACAAGCCGGAATATGACGCCCTGTGGGAGTGCGCAGTCGATCTTGATATGCCGGTTTGCTTTCACATTCTGACTTCCAAGGCCGGTGATATTAGCACCGCCCTGCGGCCCGCGCGCGGGCATTCTCTGGGCGGGTTCATGAACATCATCCGCGCGGTGCAGGACGTCGTGTGCCTGTTTATTTTGGGCGGCGTGTTCGAGCGGCATCCGAAATTGAAACTGGTCTGCGCGGAGGGCGATGCGGGCTGGGTGCCGCATTATATGTACCGCCTCGATCACGCGGCGAATTTTAACGTGGAAGGCGGCATGATTCCCGGCCTGACGAAGATGCCGAGCGAATATTTCCGCAGCAATGTGTGGATGACCTTCCAGGATGACTGGATCGCCTTCCAGTCGGCGCACATGATGAACGACAAGCGGCTGATCTGGGCCAGCGATTTTCCACATACGGATTCGACCTGGCCGCGCTCGCAGGCTCTGCTGGCAAAGCACGGGAAAAACCTTACTGAGGCGCAGCGTCAGAACATTTTCCGCAATAATACCGGGGAACTGTTCAACCTGAACATCGGCAACGAATCCTGGCAG
>CAMTWQ010000108.1:0-10375 GCA_947085465.1 uncultured Alphaproteobacteria bacterium | reverse complement strand
GCCCGCTCTAAATGAATGGCTCTAGAGCAAGATGATTTTAGGTTGAATCACGCCACCGACCCCCTCCCCAACCCCCCCCCTAAAAGGGGGAGGGGGAGGGGCACCCTCGTGTTCCCTCCCCTTGCAAAGGGGAGGGTTAGGGAGGGGATCAATGGGCAAACCTAAAATCATACCGCTCTAGGGCGCGTTACGCTGCACAGCGGCTGAATCGCCGCTGTGCGTGCAATGACACAAGATCACGGGGAAATAATAGGAAACACAATGCGCGAAACGAATAAAAAAATCCGGCCGTTAAACAGGTTGTGGCTGGGCCTGTTATTGCTGGCGGCGCTGATCGCCCAGCCGCAAGCCGCCAATGCGGAAAAGAAAATGGGCACTCCGTCGCCTGAAAAGGCGCCCGAGGAATTGGCGATTGCCTCGCCGCTGGCCACGAAATCATTGTTGCTGGCGGTTGCCAAGGCCAATGGGCGTTTGATCGCGGTCGGCAACTGGGGGCATATCATTCTGTCGGATGATGGCGGCGAGACCTGGCGCCAGGCCAAGAAGGTTCCCACCCGCACGACTTTGACCTCGGTGTATTTTGCCGATAACAAGAATGGCTGGGCGGCGGGGCATGACACGGTTGTGCTGCACACGGCGGACGGCGGCGAAACCTGGGAAATGCAATATTCCGACCCGCCGGCTGAGACGCCGTTACTGACCATTTGGTTCGAGAACGCGGAACATGGGATTGCTGCTGGTTCTTTTAGTTTCATGATAGAAACATTTGATGGCGGCAAGACCTGGGCGCGCCGCACATTATTGGCGGAGGAGCCGGAGGAGTCGGATCAGCCGCATCTTAATCAATTTTTCTGGGGGCCGGACGGCAAAACCCAATTATTTTTGGGGGCCGAGGCGGGCCACGTTTATCGCAGCAGTGACGCAGGCAAAACCTGGGAAGAAATTCCAGTGCCGTATGATGGCTCCATCTGGGGCGGTTTGAGCATTAAAAATAACCGCGTCCTGGCGCTTGGCATGCGCGGCAATTTGTTCCGCAGCGATGATTTAGGCACCACCTGGGAAGAGGTCGAGATCGACACCGATCAATCGCTCGCCAGCGGCGTGCAAATGTCCGATGGCCGGCTTATCCTGGTGGGGCTGGGCGGCGTCGTGCTGGTGAGTGAGGATAACGCGGATAGCTTTAAGGTCATCATCCGCGAATCCCGCTCCGGTCAGTCGGCGGTCGCCGAAGCCAGTAAGGGCGACATCGCTATTTTCGGCGACTCGGGCGTAGAGCGTTTTTCAGCTAACCCGTCAACGGCCGCTGCCACCAAGTAGTTAGCGGGGTTATTCATGTTAGGGCCGCAATGGGCGGCCCAGCATATCCTCAAGCGCGCGCAGGGCTATTTCCGGATCGCTAACCTTGATCGTGCGCATGCCCAGTTCGCGCGCCGGTTTGAGATTGACGCCGAGATCATCGAGATAGACGGCCTCGGATGGAGAGACGCCTAGCTTTTCGCACGCCATTTGATAGATGCGCGGATCCGGTTTGCGGATACCTGTGAGGCGCGATTCAATTACCTGATGAAACAGTCCCATCACCTGTGACACCGCGCTTGCGCGCGCCTTATCCAGATGCATTCCCGCGCCGCGCCCGGCCGGCACGTTGTTGGTAATGCACCCCACACTGTAATGATTGCGGCATATTTCCAGCGCGCGAACCATCGCCGGGCGCAGATCGCCGCCCAACAGCGCAATGACATCACGCCCTTTGATGGGAAAACCGGCCTGGCTTGTCTCCACCTCGAACAAGGGATCAAATTCGGCAAGCGTTATCTCGCTGCGCTCGAACTGCGCCCAGGCGTTGGCGTCCGGGTTGACGGCGTTGACGCCGCGAATGAAATCGGCGGGAATACCGTGCGCCGCTTCATAGCGGTTGAACGCCTCAAACGGGCTTGAGGTCAACACGCCGCCAAAATCCCAAATCACCGCCTTGATCATCATATGCCTGCTTGCTAGTTTCAATTGCCCGCATTTGTGCGGCGCTATCAAAGAAAGACAAACATCTTGAAAATGCAATCATCAATTGTCACGGCGCTGGTATTCTGCTGTTTGATTGCCGGGGCGGCGCCCGCGCTTGGCGCTGAACCTGAAGCTGCAAAACAAGAGATAGCGGCGCTCAGCGCGAAAAAAGTCTCGGGCGATGCGGTGATCGCCAAGGTAAATGACGCGGAAATATACGCCTCCGATCTGGTGCTGCTGTATCAGGATTTGCCGGCGCAATACAGGCAGGTTCCCTTGGCTGAAATGTACGCGCAACTCCTGGCGCGGTTGATAGATCGTAAACTTTTGGCGAATGCGGGGCGTTCAGGCGGGTTGCTTGAGGATAATGCGACGGTGCGGCGTCTGCAATTCGTCTCGGATGGCGTGTTGCAGGAATCGTTTGCCCGCCAGCAGGTGGACAAGGCGATTACGGAAAAGAAATTGCGCGCCGCTTATGCCGCGCTGGAGGCAAAGTTGAAAGGCGAGGAAGAGATCGAAGCGCGGCATATTCTCGTGCGCACGAAAGAAGAGGGCGATGCGGTGATCCGCGATCTCAAGGGCGGCGCGGATTTTTTGTCGTTGGCCAAGCAGCGCTCGATTGATCCTTCAAAAAGCGATGGTGGCATGCTGGGGTTTTTCCAGCGTGGCCAGATGGTCCCGGAGTTTGAAGCGGCGGCGTTCAAGCTCAAGCCAAACGAAGTGAGTCAAGCGCCGGTGCAAAGCGAATTTGGTTGGCATGTGATCAGGCTGGAAAGCCGCCGCCCTGCGCCCATCCCCGGCTTTGAGGAAGCAGAACCGCAACTGCGCGCGAGCCAGGTGGATGGAGCGATCGAGACACTTATCGCCAGCTTGCGCAAGGGTGCAAAGATCGAAGAGTTTCAGCCCGAAGGCTTGCCAGGGCCGGGCGATAAAGGCGCAGGCAAAAAGCTGGAATAGGGCAACGTTATGGCGCTGTTCTTTGATCAGGAATGGTTTGACGCTAAGCTGCGAGAGCGCGGTCTGAACAAGGCGGCGCTGGCGGGCCTGTTGCGGATCAGCATGGTGGAAGTGGACGCCATGTGGAAGGATCAGCGCGAGATCAGCGCGCGCGAAGTTTCGCTGCTGGCGGAATTGCTGGGCGTCAGCGTGGCCGTAATAGCCGAGCGTGGCGGCGCGGCGACGCCCAACCCGGATGATGCAAGCGATTTGAACCGCGTTCTGGCACGCCTTGATGCGATGGATGCGCGGGTGCAACGGCTGGAACACGGGCTTGCGGAGATTCTGGCGCGGCTGAAGAATCAATAGGCTATATCAACCCGAGCAGGACAGACTCTCCAGGACAGACTCTATTGGAGGCTACACACTGAAGCTGAACCGGGGGGCCTGATGGGCGTAACGCGCCACATGCACGGCTTCCGGGTGCAGGACGGGCAGGGACTGGGCGATGGATTGCGCGAAATAGTTAAGCTGCGCCAGCCGGTCCTGAGCAGAATATAAAGGCGCTTGGGGCATTGGCGGCATCGGGGGCGGCATCGGGCTGCGGCGTGAGGCGGCCGGGACTTCGATGCATACGGCGTTGCCCTCGCGGAACTTCGGAGCAAAAGCGGGGATACGGGCGGATGTGTTAACTGTAAGCATCATAATGAAACCATCATCTAATTGAATATACTCATGAAGGTAGCTTATGGCGCTTTATATTCAAGATTTTAAGAAGGTAAATATTATTTAGTCATCATAAGCGTGATCAAGTAACTTAATTTACTTAGTTAATACTGTAGCCCTCTCATATTTAGCCGCTGGAGTATTAATTGGCTCGGTTAACGGCGCGGCCTGAAACGAGCTGAGGGTGCGCGCACGGGCGACCTCGCCATAGGTGGTGCTGCGCTGTTGCGGCTTTCGTCCGGCAGCCTTAATCAGCGCCTCCATTTCCTGGGGCGGCATTTCCTGTCCATGGGCGGCGCCTGCCGCGCGGGTAATGGTTTCGTTCATCAAGGTGCCGCCAACGTCGTTAGCCCCGGCGTTGAGACAGGCGCTAACCCCCAGCGGCCCCATTTTGACCCAGCTTGCCTGAATATTGGTGATATGCGGATGCAGGGCGAGGCGCGCCACGGCGTGCATTAATATCGCCTCGCGAAAAGTCGGCCCCTTGCGCGCCATCCCCTTCAGGTATATCGGCGCCTCCATATGCACAAATGGCAGCGGCACAAACTCGGTAAAGCCGCCCGTGCGCGCCTGAAGCTCGCGCAAGCGCAACAGGTGCCGCGCCCAATTCAGCGGCCCATCCACATGCCCATACATGATGGTGGAGGTGGTGCGGACGCCCAGGCCATGCGCTGTCTCCATCACCGTCAGCCATTGCTGTGTGTTGATCTTGTCCGGGCAGATGATGGCGCGGATTTCGTCATCCAGAACTTCCGCTGCGGTGCCGGGCAGCGAGCCAAGCCCCGCATCCATCAGTAGACGGAGGAATTCATCAAGCGGCAGCCCAAGGGTTTCCGCGCCCTGCCAAACCTCCAGCGGCGAGAACGCATGAATATGCATACCGGGTGCGGCGCGTTTTACGGCGCGGCATATATCGATATACGTCTGCCCGGTATAATCGGGGTGGATGCCGCCCTGCATGCACACCTCGGTGGCGCCGCGCGACCACGCTTCGCTGGTGCGGCGCATGATTTCATCCAGCCCCAGATCATACGGGCGGCCGCGCAGATTTTCGCTCAGCTTGCCTTTGGAGAAAGCGCAGAACTGGCATTTGAAATAACACACATTGGTGTAATTGATGTTGCGGTTGACCACATAGCGCACCACATCGCCGCTGACCTCATGCCGCAGCTTGTCCGCTGCATCGCAAACGGCGGCGAAATCCGCTCCGCGCGCCTGGAACAGGGTTATGATTTCCGGCTCGCTTAAGCCCTTGCCGCCCCATGCTTTATCGATCAGCCCACGGATGGTTTTGCTGGCGCGGCTGCGCCCTTCGCCGTTCGTGCGCGCAAGATCGGCGGCGGGCGGCGGGGTTTCAGTTCCTGGCGACCAGTCTTCAGCCCTTGCAAAACCCTGGGAATCAGAAGCTTTTAACACAGTGGTACGCAGCGCCTTGTCCAGCCAGCGCTGTGGCGCGCGCGCATAGTGCGGATAGATGGTCAGCCGCTCCACCAGCAGCTTGCCGGCGCTTGCGGTTTCAGACGCCAGATGATCGAGATGCGGCCATGGCGCCTCCGGGTTGACAAAATCCGGCGTTACGGGTGACACTCCGCCCCAGTCATTTATCCCCGCATTGATCAATTGCGCGAGCGCGCCGGGGCTTAAATTAGGCGGCGCCTGAATGCTCATCCCAGCGCCGAAAATGATCCGCGCCACAGCAATAGTCCACAGCAGATCGTCCAGATCCGGCTCGCGCGCCGTGGACATTTTTGTGTCCGGCTTGGCGCGGAAATTCTGGATGATGATTTCCTGAATATGTCCGTGCACGTCATTTATGTCACGCAGCGCCAGCAGGGCTTCTATGCGCTCGGCTCTGGTTTCGCCAATGCCGATTAAAATGCCGCTGGTGAACGGCACATTGGCGATGCCCGCCTGTGTGATGCATTCCAGGCGTAGTCCAGGCGCCTTATCTGGCGAGCCATGATGCGCCATGCCCTTTTCCAGCAGGCGCGCCGAGGCGCTTTCCAGCATGATGCCCATGCTTGCTGAAACCTTGCGCAGGCGGGCAAAATCCTGCGCATCCATCAGGCCAGGATTAAGATGCGGCAACAGGCTGGTCTCGCGCAACACCAGCGCCGCCATGGCTTCGAGATATTCCAGCGTGCTGGCGTAGCCCATTTTCTCCAGCGCCTCGCGCGCCGCCGCATAACGCAGTTCCGGCTTGTCGCCCAGGGTGAACAGCGCCTCATTGCATCCGGCGCGCTCGCCTGCACGGGCGATCTCCAGCACTTGTTCAGGCGTTAAATAGGCCGCCTCGCCCTTGCGCGGCGGATGCGCAAATGTGCAGTAGTGACACACGTCGCGGCATAGATGGGTGAGGGGGATAAACACCTTGCGTGAATAGGAAATCAGATTGCCGTGGCCGCTATCGCGTAATGCTGCTGCGGGCTTGCAGAGCTGCGCCGTGCCGGCAAAGCCTGCAAGCGCCAGCGCCTCCGCATGATCCGGGCGGCGGCCTTGCGCAATGAACTGGACGTGATCCATGGGCCTATCTTATGCCTGCCGTGGCGGTTTGGGTACGGGATTCCAGATGCAAGCGCCGTAAAAAGTCCTGGGCCCGCGTTTTCCCGGGAGCGGCGGCAAGCGCAAATAAATCTTCGGGCGCGTCCACGTCAAAGGCCAGGCCCGGCAGATCCAGCACCTTAGGCGCGATGTTTTTGTGTGCAGCTTCCTGCAGATGCGCCGTGAAACTATGGCGGCCATAGCGGAAGGGGATCACACCCGGCGGACTTATGGCCATGGCGTTGCTGCCGTTGCGGGCGCTATCGGGCGCGATGGAGAGCGCGGGAGCGGGGCCGAGGGCGGCAATAAGCTGTTCGATTTCGTCCGGTTTGGCCAATGGCATATCGCCATGCAACACCACAATACGCGGGATTCCTTCCTGGGCCAATAGCTGGGCAGCGCTCGTTACGGCTTGATTTAGCCCATCAGAGCCTTCGTCATTCAAAATTCGTACGCCAAACCCTTGCGCCATATGGCAGGCGTCGGGATCGGCGGAAACCAGCATGACGCCGGTCAAACTCTTTGCGCCAGTAACGGCGCTCAGCACATCCTCCAGCATGGCAAGGCCAAGATTGCGCCGCTCGTCACTGGTCAACAGGCTGCTCAGGCGCTGTTTTGCGCGGCTCAAATCCTTGATCGGTATGATGGCCCAGATCGCCCGCATGGGCTGCTTCCCGTCAGTTTACAGTTTTGCGGCGAAGTCTAGCACACTCCGCGCCAGTTCCACCCTATCTTCGAGGCTGCGCATAACGGTTTGCGCGAGCAGCAATTTTACCCCATCCAAGGCCATTTGCGGGGCCAGTCCGGCATCCGCTTGATCAAGAATATAGGCGTCCAGCAGGCCTTTGTAATGGCTGGCGACGCCAAGCGCTGTTTGCGGAATTCCCAGTTCATGCATCATTTTGGCGGTTGGCCCCTTGATCGCCTGTCCGCCGACAATGGGGGAAATAGCGATCACCGGCGCGGATGCGGCCCGTAGCGCTTCGCGAATGCCCGGCACGGCCAGGATCGGGTCGATGCTTACAAACGGGTTCGATGGGCAGATGATGATGCAGCCGAGATCGCTTGCGCCAAGCGCCTCAAGCACACCTGGCGCCGGGGTGGCTGTTTCGCTGCCGGTAAAGCTAAAGCCGGTAACGCGCGGCGCGCATTTATCGCGCACAAAATAATGCTGAAAGGCAAGTTTGCCCTCCGGCGTTTGAATGATGGTGCGCAGTGGCGCATCGCTCATCGGCAACACTGTAGCAGTGACGCCAAGCGCAGCGCATAAATACCGTGTGATCAGCGACAGCGGCTGGCCCTTGTTTAAGCGGCGCGTGCGTTCTATATGCGTGGCCAGATCAAGATCGCCGAGCTGGAACCAGTCTTCGCCGCCAATGGCGCGCAACGCCGACATAAATTGCCATGTCTCACCGGCCCGGCCCCAGCCTTGTGCGGAGTTGGCGAGTCCGGCCAGCGTATACATGACCGTATCCAGATCGGGCGAAATATGCAGTCCAAGATGCTCAAAATCATCGCCCGTGTTGGTGATGATCGTCAGGTTATCGCCTTGCAGCACATGTGAAAGCCCCAGCGCCAGTTTCGCGCCGCCCACACCGCCGCATAGCGCCACGCATTTCATCTGATGAAATTAGGATGGCAGGACAGTCCTGAGATCATGGCAGACCCAGCGTGTGCATAAAATTCTCGATGGCCCCGGTATACGTATCCGCCAATCCAATCAGATTATTCATATTACCGTGCCTAAAGTTGACCGGCAACACGCTAACCCGGCCGCCCAGTCCGTTCGCCTTTGCAGCAAACTTCTTTGCGCCCTCACACGCATCGCCCCAGCGTATTGAACATGTGAGCAGCATCGGCATGGGCGCCTTTGCAAGCCTGAGTGTTGGGGAGGCGCGCCGCCATAACCCAGGGTCCGTCTTGAATACATCGTCATAGTAGGGGTAATGCGGACCCGCCATCGTTACTGTCAGGTCAAAGCCTGCGCTATCCAGAGAGACCGTGCCCAGCCAGGGCTTTGCGCCAAGGCGCGCGGGGATGTCCGGGTCAGCAGCCAATAATGTGACGAGATGCGCGCCGGCCGAATTTCCCATCAGGATAAAGCGCAACGGATCGCCCCCCCATGACGCGGCTTTGGATTGCGCCAATGACAGGGCTTTTGCAATATCTTCGGCCTGTTCCAGGGGCGTTGCCGCCGGTGACAGCCGATAGTTGGTTGAGATAAGAATGTAGCCCCTGGGAATCCACAGCGCCAATTTGTTTTGGACAATCTCAGGATCGGCTTTGTCACCCGCCGTCCATGCGCCGCCATGCACCATAAAAATCACCGGGGCGGCCTTTGCATTTTCAGGGCGATAGACATCTATCTTCTGTTCAGGGCTGGGGCCGTAGGCAATATCAGTGATGCGCGTCATATTGCCGGGAAAGGGTAGCGGCCCTTTCAGCATGGCAATCTGTTCAATGATCCGGTCCCATATGGGATTTGCGTGTGCAGTGGCAGGCAGCGTCAGAAAAATTGCCGCTAATCCGAGAAAAATTATCTGCAATCTTACGATTAATGTTGGCCTGGCCATGGCTGATATTCTAACGGAACATGTCGATGCGTTTATCGCGCACCAATGCGGTGGCGGGCCGGGCCGCTTCATTCTTCGGCGGCGTAAAGCCGCGAATAAGCACCACGGGCATGCCTTGCGAACCCTGACCCTGCAACAGCGAACCGGATGACGCCAGTTCATCGGCCGTGGCGGTTTCGGTCACTTCCAGCTTGCGCCCAAACAGATCAGGCTCGCCGCGCAAATCATGCAGCGACGTTAACCCCGCAACGCCAATCGCAACCCCGACAATGCCGTTGCGCCAGGCGCGCCCGATACTGTCATTGATGATGATCGCCACATCCGCGCCGCATAATTCATGCAGTTCCCGGCGCAGGCGCTCTGCCGAGGCGTCCGGGTCTTGCGGCAGCAGCAAGACATTTTCACTGCCGCCGGTGTTGTCGATGTTGGATTGATCAATGCCCGCATTGGCCATCACCACGCCGATGCGATGCGCGACAATCAGCACATTTTTCTGATAGCGCACGATGTCGGATGATTCAGACAGCACCACCTCGACAAAGCGCGGGTCTTTTTCAACCACCACCGCGATTTCCATGGCGCGCTTGGAGGGCGTAACGCCGCGCAAATCCACGTAACGGTTTTCGGACTTCGAGACGATCTTTTGCGCGATCACCAGCACGTCGCCGCTTTGTAATGCCAGCCCTGCGCGCACGGCTCTGTCATGAATGATGTTGGCCAGCGCATCGCCGGGCGCCACCAATGGCATACCGGGAATGGCGGCAAGCGTGAGAGAGCGCTGCAAAATATTATTCCTTTCCGGACGGATTGCCGGGCGTTCCGGTAATGCGCAGGCCCGCGCCCTCGATCTGATAACGCTTGTTGATGCCGATCAGCACTGAGGTCAGCGCCTCGGCCGCCACGCTATTGGCCAGCGGTCCCGCATGCCAGCCGCGCATGCCAGCGGCCTCGACCAGTTCGATCACCTGTTCGCGCGCCGCCAATTTATCGCCGCATACCAGCACGTCGCAATCCACCGGATGATCATCGCGCAAATGGCTGGCCCCGACATTCTGAAACGCCGACACTACGGTTACGCCATCCCCCAGCACCGCCTGGGCGGCAAGGGCGGCGCAGCCCTCGGGGGGCATTTGCACCCGGGCGACCCGGGGCGGAACCAGCGGCACGGTGACATCGATTAATATCTTGCCCTGTAATGCGGTGCGCAGGCTTTCCAGCGTTGGTTTCTGATTGGCGAACGGCACGGTTAGCACAGCGATGTCGCAGGCCGTTGCGGCGCTCAGATTATCCATGCCGGTAGCCCCCAGCGATTTGGCGGCGTCCTCGGCCTTTTCCCTGGTGCGTGAGCCAATAATGATCTTGTAGCCGGCGCGCGACCAGCGCACGGCCAGCCCGCCGCCCAAATCGCCGGTGCCGCCCAGAATGGCGATGGTGGGTTTGTTTTCTGACATTTATGCACCTGGGATATTGACGGGGATATCTGATTAGCACGAAAAATGCTGGAGTGAAATCACGGCAAAGTGCTAGCCTAGACCATTTCCTGATCGGATTGATTCAATCCGATCAGGATAAAAATGGTCTGACACATTCACTTAGAG
>CAMTWQ010000107.1:0-33748 GCA_947085465.1 uncultured Alphaproteobacteria bacterium | reverse complement strand
CTTAAACCCGCACCACCTTGCCCGGGTTCATCAGATTGTGCGGATCGAGCGCCCGCTTGATGGCGCGCATAACGCTTACCGCCTCGCCATGTTCGGCCTGCATGAAATCCAGCTTGCCATAACCGACGCCATGCTCGCCGGTGCAGGTGCCATCCATGGCGATGGCGCGCAGGATCAAGCGCTCGTTCAGCGCCTTGCAGCGCGCCACTTCCTCCGGCTTGTCCGGATCGAAGATCAGCAGGGTGTGGAAATTGCCGTCCCCCACATGGCCGATGATCGGCGCTTCGATGCCGCTGGCCGCCAGATCGCGCTTGGTCTCTGCGATACATTCGGCAAGCCGCGAGATCGGCACGCAGACATCGGTCGGCATGCCCTTTTTGCCCGGATGCATGGCCAGCGAAGCGTAATAGGCAGTGTGGCGCGCTTCCCACAATTTGTTGCGCACTTCGGTTTTGGTCGCCCAGTCAAACGCGCCGCCGCCATATTCGGATGCTATTTCGCCAAAGCGTTGCGCCGTTTCGCGCACGCCCGCCTCGGTGCCATGAAACTCCAGGAACAAAGTTGGCTGCTCCACCAGGTTCAGCCCGGAATATTTGTTGATGCCGGCCACAGAGATTTCATCGATCAGTTCGATGCGCGCCACCGGCAATCCGCATTGTATGGTGGCGATAGTGGCGTTGACAGCGCTGATAATATCGGGAAAGCGGCAGGTCGCCGCCGAGATCGCTTCGGGTATCGGGTGTAAGCGCACCGCCACCTCGGTAATCACGCCGAGCGTGCCTTCGGAGCCGACAAACAGCCGCGTCAAATCATAGCCCGCCGAGCTTTTGCGCGCCCGCCTTGTCGTGCGCACCACGCGCCCATCGGCCATCACCACGCTCAGGCCCAGCACATTCTGGCGCATCGCGCCATAGCGCACCGTATTGGTGCCCGATGCGCCGGTCGCCGCCATGCCGCCTAATGTCGCGTCGGCGCCCGGATCGATCGGAAAGAACAGGCCTGTGTCGCGCAAATGTTCGTTCAGGGTCTTGCGCGTCACCCCCGCCTCGACCACGCAATCACTGTCCGCCACATTAACGGCCAGGATTTTGTTCATGCCCGACAGATCAAGACAAACGCCGCCATGCAGCGCCGCCACATGCCCCTCCAGCGAAGTTCCGGCGCCAAACGGAATGATTGGCGTCCCATGCGCCGCGCAGACGCGGACGATCTCCACAACCTCGTCCGTTGACTGGGCGAACACTACCGCATCCGGGGCCTGGCTCGCATGATAGGATTCATCCCTGCCATGCTGTTCGCGCACGGCGGCAGCGATCGACAGCCGCGCGCCAAAGCGGGCGCGCAGCAGCTCTATCGCATCTTTGTTCCTGGCTGGTTCCGCCATCAGCGGCTCTCCCTGTTTGTTCGTTGCGGGCATTATAACCGCATTAGTCAATGATTTACCATTGTTCCCCTAGGTTAGGGGCCCCCCCGTCCGAATGAAGTAACCATATGCGATCCCATTCCATAAAAGCCGCCGGACGCCCTGCCCAACCCCCAGCACAAATACTGTATCCGGGCCTCACCGTGATGCGGGAGACACGGATCAGCGTGCCGTTTTACTATGAGCCTAATGTCACCCTTGGCGCGGTGTATTGCGGCCATCATCTGCATATGGGCAGGGGTAGCTATATCAATGAAGGGGTGATCCGGGAGAACACCGTGATCGGGCGCTATTGCTCGCTTGGAAGGGGTTTGTCGATTGGTGCGCTGAAGCATCCACTGGAGCACGTTTCCTCAAATCTTGAGCTGTTAGCCGCCAGTGACGCGCATCATGCCCCAGGGATGCTCAGCGCACAGGCGCATCAGGAATCTGTCACCATCGGCAACGATGTGTGGCTCGGTGACGGCGTGATCGTGCTCAGCGGCGTAACCATCGGCGATGGCGCTGTGATTGGCGCTGGCGCGGTCGTCACCCGCAACGTGCCCGCCTACGCCATTATGGCTGGCGTTCCCGCCCGCCTGCTGCGCTACCGGTTCGATGAGGCGACTTGTGCGCGGCTGCTGGCGGCGGCGTGGTGGCGTCTGCCGCAGGATTTTCTCGCCGAATTGCCCTTGCGCGATGTAGTGGCCAGCCTAGCTATGCTGGAGCGGGGGCGGCCGCCGGAAGACCCCATCGCCTATATTTCTGTCACTGAGGCTTCCTAAACGCTAAGCTAGCCTGCTACTAAAATAACGCAGGATACAAAGCTGTGACGGAAACCCTATCCGGCCCGCACCCGATGCAGATTACCGGGCAGAGCGTGCTGCCCGAGTGGATCGACTATAATGGCCATATGAACGTGGCGTTCTATGTGCTGGCGTTCGACAAGGCGCTGGACGTGGTGTTCGACCGCTTGGATTTGGGCGTTGATTATGTGCACCGCACCGGAAATTCGGCCTTTGTGCTGCAAAATCATGTGAGTTACATTGCTGAACTGAAGCTTGGCGACCCTATCCGCGTCAGCTTTCAGATGCTCGATTGGGATCCCAAAAAGGTGCATTATTTTATGCACATGTATCACGCAACCGGCGGGTTTCTGGCCGCCACCGCCGAGCAGGTGATGATGCATGTCAGCCTGGCTACCCGCCGGGCTTGCGAATTTCCGCCGGAAAACCAGAAGCATTTGGCCGCCCTATTTGAAGCGCACGCAAAATTGCCGCGCCCCGAGGGGGCTGGCGCCTCGATTGGCGTCCGCCGTAAAAGCGCAACCTGATGCAGCATAAATGGGTCTGGATACTGGTTGCGATGCTGGTCATGCGGGATGGCCCCGCCATGGCGCGCTGCGCCGATCCGGCAAAACCCGGCGTTGATTGGGGACGGTGCTATTTTGAAGAACAATATCTGAGTGGCGCGATGCTGAGCGGCGCCAATCTGCGCGAGGGGCGCTTTAACCGGGCTGATCTGAGCGGCTCGGACATGAGCAGGGCCGATGCGCGGCGGGCAAAATTTGTGTCAGCAAATTTGTCCGGGGCAAAGCTTGACTTTGCTGATTTGCGTGACGCCGATTTTACCAATGCGGTTCTGCCAGGCGCCCATTTTAACGGCGCTGATTTGCGCCGCGCCCGGTTTTTTCGCGCCGATTTGCGCGGCGTGGATTTTACCGGCGCGCTGATGGACCAGACCGATCTGCTAAAGGCTGATCTGACCGGCGCCATCTGGGTTGACGGCAAACTTTGCGGGGAAGCCTCATTCGGTCAATGTAAGTAAACAAATTCCATTGCTATGTTAGAATGACCCATGAGCGAATCTCATTCCCCGCCGGTAATATACACTCCAGCCGCCGCCCCGCCATACTTTGCCGCGCTAAACGCCGGACAGCGCGCGGCGGTGGAGGCGATTGATGGACCGGTTCTGGTGCTAGCCGGCGCAGGCACCGGCAAGACGCGGGTGCTGACCACGCGCATTGCGCATTTGCTGTCAACGCGCCGCGCCTGGCCCTCACAAATCCTCGCCGTCACTTTTACCAACAAGGCGGCGCGCGAAATGCAGGATCGTGTGGGCGCGCTGATCGGCGGCACGGTGGAGGGCATGCCCTGGCTTGGCACCTTTCATTCCGTCGGCGCAAAAATTCTCCGCCGCCATGCGGAACTGGCCGGGCTTAAGTCCAACTTCACTATTCTGGATACGGACGATCAGGTGCGGCTGTTAAAACAGCTTTTGTCAGACGCCAATATCGATGACAAACGCTGGCCCGCGCGGCTGCTTGCCGCGCTCATCGACCGCTGGAAAAATCAGGGCCTTGCCCCGGATAAAATATCCCAGGGCGACTCATTTGGTTTCGCCGATGGCAAGGGAAAGGAACTCTACGCCGCCTATCAGGCGCGGTTGAAGGTTTTGAATGCGGCGGATTTTGGCGATCTGCTACTGGAATGCCTGAGCCTGTTTCAGCGCAACCCCGAACTGCTCAAGGAATATCAAGAGCGCTTCAAATATATTCTGGTGGACGAATATCAGGACACCAATGTGGCGCAATATTTGTGGCTTCGTTTGCTGGCGCAGGGGCGGCGCAATATTTGTTGTGTAGGCGATGATGATCAGTCGATCTATGGCTGGCGAGGGGCGGAGATCGGCAACATTCTGCGCTTTGAAAAGGATTTCCCGGGCGCCGTCATCGTCCGGCTGGAGCAGAATTACCGCTCAACCCCGAATATTCTCGCGGCAGCAAGCGGCATGATTACCGCCAATGAGGGGCGGCTGGGAAAAACTCTGTGGACGGAGCATCCGGAGCCAGGCGAAAAAATCTGGGTTTGCGGCGTGTGGGACGGGGCAGCAGAAGCACGCGCCATCGGCGAACAGGTTGAGGATTTGCAAAGTAAAAAACACCGTCTCAACGATATGGCGATACTGGTGCGCGCCGGGCGTCAAACCCGTGAGTTTGAGGAGCGCTTCCTCACCCTTGGCATTCCTTACCGGGTGATTGGCGGCCCGCGCTTTTACGAGCGGCTGGAAATTCGCGACGCCATCGCCTATTTGCGGGTCATAGCGCAGCCCGATGATGATCTGGCGTTTGAACGCATTATCAATAAACCCAAGCGCGGACTGGGTGATGGCACATTGCAAAAGCTGCATGAGACCGCGCGATCACAAAACAAATCACTTACCGCCACGCTCCGCGTGCTGTTGGAGACTGACGAACTGGCGCCACGCGCCAAAACCGCCTTATCCAAGATTCTAGCCGATTTCGACCGCTGGCGCGCCCTGTCCCGCGCCACGCCGCACCCGCAATTAACGCAACAGGTTCTGGATGAGAGCGGCTATAGCACGATGTTAAAAGCCGACCGCGCGCCCGATGCCCCTGGCCGCCTTGAGAATCTCAAGGAGCTGGTAAGCGGCATGGAAGCCTTTGAAAATCTGGGCGGCTTTCTCGAACATATTTCACTGGTCATGGAAAATCAGAATTCATCATCGGATGACCGTATCAATATCATGACCCTGCACAGCGCCAAGGGCCTGGAGTTTCGCACCGTATTCCTGCCTGGCTGGGAGGAGGGATTATTTCCCAGCCAGCGCAGCATGGATGAAAATGGCGCGGCAGGCCTGGAAGAAGAACGCCGTCTGGCCTATGTGGGCATCACCCGGGCGCGCGAACGGGCGCGCATCTTTTTTGCCGCCAACCGGCGCATGTACAATCAGTGGCAAGCCGCGTTGCCCTCGCGCTTCATTGATGAATTGCCGCCGGACACCGTCAATGTACATGCTGAGCAAGGCTTGTATGGGGGCGGGTTACGCGAAGCCACCCAGAGCTTTGATGCGAATTACACGACGCCGGGCTGGCAGCGCATGCAGGCTGTGCGCGGCCGCACATCAAACGCAGCTATACCGCCGCGCCCGCATGCGGCGCCCGCCGCCGCATCTGATTTCCAAACCGGCGCGCGGGTGTTTCACCAAAAATTTGGCTATGGCCATGTCACGCGGATTGACGGCAACAAGCTTGAAATTGAGTTTGAAAAATCCGGCAGCAAGAACGTCATGGATACGTTTGTTGCGCCCGCCTGACACGATGCCGGAAAAACTGCTCACCCAGGCAAGCATGCAAATTCCCGCCAGCATCACCTATGCCCTGGCCGATTTGCTTGAGGGGCTTGACGCGCCAAAGGCGCTATCCGTCGCCGCATTTGAAATTCCTGGGACGGCTGAATGTAATGTGCAAGCGTTGTATTTTGATGCGCCTGTCCTGGTGAACTTATCCCACATCCTCACACCGCTGTTTGATGCGCTGAACTTGCCAGTTCCGCAGATCAGCCTCAGCCCGCTGGAGAACCGCGATTGGGTGAGCGAATCGCTGCGCGGTTTGCCGCCGGTGATTGCCGGACGGTTTTTTGTTGCTGGCGCGCACGCGCTTAATGATGCGCCGCACAGCGCCATCCGCCTGCATGTGGAAGCGGGCCAGGCCTTTGGCACGGGCCATCACGAAACAACCACCGGCTGTTTGCTTGCGCTCGATCAACTGGCCCGGTTTAACCCCGCCCGCCGCAAGGTGCTTGATCTTGGTTGCGGCTCTGGCATGTTGGCGATGGCGGCGGCAAAACTGTGGCGGCATAAGGTTACCGCCAGCGACATTGATCCGCTTGCTGTGCGCGTCACAAGGGAAAATGCGGCGCGAAACGGCCTTACCACCTTGCTGCATCCAGTAATTGCGAAGGGCTTTACGCATCCGGCAATTGCCGCAGGCGCGCCGTATGACCTGATTTTGGCGAATATACTGGCGCGCCCGCTGATCCGGCTTGCCTATCCCATGTCGCGCCATCTTGCGCCTGGCGGATATATTGTCCTCTCAGGATTGCTGATCAGCCAGGAGGCCGCCGTGCGCAGCGCCTATAGAACCCAAGGGCTGTTTCTGGCGCGGCGATTTTTACGCGGGGAATGGTCAACTTTAATACTGCGAAAAGCGGATTTGCAGTAGAATGACACGCATGATCGATACAGCGCCATCATTAAGCGAATTGGGCCAGCGGCTGGCGAAGCTGCGGGCTGAGCTAGCGCGCACCGGCCTTGACGGATTCCTTGCGCCGCGCGCCGATGCGCATCAGGGCGAATATGTGCCGCCCCATGACGCACGGCTGGCCTGGCTGACCGGCTTTACCGGATCGGCGGGGACGGCGGTAATTCTGCGCGAGCGGGCGGCGATATTTATCGATGGGCGTTACACGTTACAGGTGACCGGTGAGGTGGACACCAGCCTCATCACCCCGCGCCCTATTATGGATGAATCGCCCGAAGATTGGTTGGCCGCCAATTTGGGGAATGGCGCCAGGCTTGGGTATGATCCATGGCTGCACACGCCAGATGGCGTGACGCGGCTCGCGGCCGCATGTAAAAAAGCCGGCGCCGATCTTGTTCCGTGTACAGATAATCCTATCGACGCTGTATGGGCGGATCAGCCAGCGCCCCCTTCCGAAAAGGTCATTCCCTACCCGCTCATCTATGCTGGCGAAGAATCCCAATCGAAGCGCAAGCGTATTGGCGAAAGCATAGCGCAAAAATCCGCTGATGCGGCTGTGCTCACATTGCCAGACTCCATCGCCTGGCTGCTCAACATCCGCGGCGGCGATGTCAGCCACTCCCCGCTGCCATTATCCTTTGCCATTCTGCATACAGATGGCGGCGCAGAATTGTTTTTACATCGCGATAAAATCAGCGACGGCTTGAGCGCACATCTTGGCGGTCAGGTCAGCCTGCATGCGCCAGAGGCGCTGGGCGCAGCGCTTGATCAGCTAGGCAAACAGGTCAAGCGCGTGCTGATTGATCCGATGACGGCGAATTCCTGGATTGATGCGCGGTTACGCAGGACGGGCGCCAAAATTATTTTTGCCGCTGACCCCTGCGCGTTGCCAAAAGCGCGCAAAAATACAATTGAAATCAAAGGGATACGAGCGGCCCATGTGCGCGACGGCGCGGCGCTCAGCAGTTTCCTCGCCTGGCTTGATCAGGCCGCAGCCAACGGCGCGCTAGATGAAATCACCGCCTCCGATAAGCTATATGAGTTTCGAGCCGCCACCGGCGCGTTGCTGGACCTGAGTTTTCCCACCATCTCGGGCGCCGGGCCGAACGGCGCGATTGTGCATTACCGCGCCAGCGAGAAAAGCAACCGCAAGCTTGAACCGGGTAATCTGTATCTGCTCGATTCAGGCGCGCAATATATCGACGGCACCACCGATGTGACGCGCACCATCGCCATTGGCGCTCCGTCTACGGAACAAAAGGACCGCTTCACCCGTGTGCTGATTGGCCATATATCTCTCGCCAGCATCCGCTTTCCCAAGGGGGTCAGCGGCGCGCATCTCGATGTTCTGGCGCGCCAGGCGTTGTGGAAGATGGGCCTCGATTATGATCACGGCACCGGGCATGGCGTCGGCGCGTATCTATGCGTACATGAAGGCCCGCAAAGCATTTCACGCCGCCCAAATAACGTGGCGCTGGAGCCCGGCATGATCGTCTCCGTTGAGCCCGGCTATTACAAGCAGGGCGCCTATGGCATCCGCATCGAAAATCTGGTGCTGGTGAGCGAGCCGCAAAAAATTCCGGGCGGCGAGCGCGAAATGATGGGATTTGAATCGCTTACCCTTGCGCCAATTGACCTGCGGCTGATCGAGCGGGATTTGCTGAGCAATGATGAGGCCCGCTGGCTGAACGCCTATCACACGCAGGTGCGTGAAACACTTACGCCGCTGGTGGATGCGCAAACCAAAGCGTGGCTGGAGAATGCGACGCGGGCGATTTAACGCCCGGTCAGCGCCAGCCAGGCGTCTTCATCAAGTATTTCAACGCCCAGTTCGCGCGCCTTTTTCAGTTTTGATCCCGCATCCGCGCCGGCAACAACATAATCGGTCTTCGCAGAAACAGAACTCGCGACTTTTGCGCCCAGACTTTGCGCACGCGCCTTTGCTTCGTCACGTGACATTTTTTCAAGTGAGCCGGTAAACACCACCGTCTTGCCTGTGACCGGCGAAGTTGCGGCAGCCGCAATAAAATCACGCACATGAACATGCGTAAGCAGCGCATCAATGGCCGCTACATTTCGCGGCACGGCAAAAAAATCCGCTAACGCACCTGCTAACGTTTCGCCAATGCCATCGATGGCCATTAGGTCTTGGTAGGCCTCCCCCTCATGATCCCGCGCCGCATGCATCCGCGCACAAAAATTTTCAAGCGTCGTATAATGGCGGGCCAGAAGACGCGCATTGTTCTGCCCCACATGACGGATACCGAGAGCATAGATAAACCGCTCCATATCAACGTCGCGGCGCGCGTCTATCGCCTTGAACAGATTGGCGGCGGAAAGGGCGCCCCATCCATCCTGCTCGCGCAATTTCTTTGGCTGTGTTTCGTCCAGAGCTTGTAAACTAAAAATATCCGCAAACTCCTTAATCAACCCTTGTTCAAAGAAAAAAGCGATCTGCTTTTCACCCAGCCCTTCGATATCGAAGGCGTCACGCGAAACAAAATGCCGCAGCCGTTCCAACGCCTGCGCCGGGCAGGCAAGCCCGCCGGTGCAACGGCGCACCACGTCCTGTTTGCCGGTTTTTTCATCACTATCGCGCACGGCGGGGCTGTTGCATACTGGGCAACGGTCTGGAAATTCATAGTGTTGCGCGCCATCCGGGCGTTGCTCAAGTAGCACTTCAACTATTTGCGGGATGACTTCGCCCGCGCGGCGCACGATAACTGTGTCGCCAACGCGCACATCTTTGCGCGTAATTTCATCTTCATTATGCAAACTGGCGCTGGACACCACCACGCCGCCAACCGTCACCGGCCGCAGCTTCGCCACCGGCGTCAGCGCGCCAGTGCGGCCCACCTGAATTTCAATCGCCTCGATCACCGTCTGCGCCAGCTCAGCTGGAAACTTATGCGCAATCGCCCAGCGCGGCGAGCGGGCGCGAAACCCCAGCCGCTCCTGCAAATCGAGGCGATCAACTTTATACACCACTCCGTCAATATCATAACCAAGCCCCGGCCTCGCAAAAGCAATGTCCGCATAGGCGGCCAGCATTTCCTCAACCGTTTCACACAACCGCATGAGCGGGTTCACGCCAAACCCCCATTGCTTGAAACAATTAATCATCCTCATCTGGGTAGCGGCTGGAAACACGCTGATTTCACCCCACGCATAGGCAAAAAACCGCAACGGTCTTTGCTTGGTGATAGCGGGATCAAGCTGACGCAAGCTGCCGGCAGCAGCATTGCGCGGATTCATGAACGCTGGCTTGCCCGCAGCCATTTGGCGGGCGTTAAGCGCCGCAAAATCCGCGTGCGATATATATACCTCGCCGCGCACCTCAACGATTAGCGGCACGTCCTTGCCAGTTAGCTTTTGCGGAATATCGCGCAGGGTGCGCAAATTCGCGGTGATGTTTTCACCAGTCAAACCATCACCCCGTGTCGCTCCAGACACAAACCTGCCGTTCTCATAGCGCAGAGTTGCGGAAACGCCATCGATTTTTGGCTCCGCCGTAAAGCTCAGCGCCGCATCCGGCGGAAGCCCGAGAAATTTTTTGGCGCTGGCGCAGAAATCAGCCACATCGGAGCCGGCAAACGCATTTTCAAGCGACAGCATGGGCCGCGCATGGGTAACTTTTTCAAAGCTTTCATATGGCGCGGCGCCCACCGCATAGCTTGGGCTATCCGGCCGCTGCAAATGCGGAAAGCGCGCCTCGATTGCGGCATTACGCTGGCGAAGCGCGTCATATTCGGCGTCAGAAATAATGGGCGCGTCATTCTGGTGATACTGCACATCATGGGCGGCAATTTCAGCCGCAAGAGCGGCAAGCTCAGCCGCCGCCTGCGCCGCGTTTAGCTCAGCTTCCGGTATTTCCCTCGTCCGCTTCACCGCCTGCCTGTCGCCATCAAGCTATCTGCGGCAGCGCGCGCCGCATCGGTAATCTTTGCGCCGGCCAGCATACGCGCAATCTCCTCACGCCGCTTCGGAACGTCGAGCGCCTCGATCACTGTTGAGGCCACGCCACCACTCGTCAGTTTTTTTGACACGCGCCAATGATTGCCCGCGCGGGCCGCCACCTGGGGTGAATGGGTCACCACCAAAACCTGGGCGTCTTTGGCGAGTTTTGAGAGACGATCCCCGATGGCGTCAGCAATCGCTCCGCCAACGGCGCTATCCACCTCATCAAACACTATTGTCCCGGCGTTGGCGGACTTTGCCAGCACCACCCTAAGCGCCAGTGTAAATCGCGATAATTCGCCGCCTGATGCAATTTTTCCAAGCGATCCGTGATCAGCCCCAGGGTTGGTGGCGACCTGAAACTCAACACGATCCACACCTTCGGAACCACCATCAGCAGCAGGCCCGGGACGCACCTGCGTGCGAAATGACGACTTATCAAGCTTGAGCGGCGGTAATTCCTTCGCCACGCCGCCATCAAGTTTTTGCGCCGCCGCCAGGCGCGCCCTGCTCAAACTTGCAGCAATCGATTCATATGCTGCGCGGGTCTTTTCCTCGCGCCGCTGCAATTCTTCAAGCCGCTCAGACCCGGCATCGAGCAATGACAGCTTATCCGCCATGCGCCCACGCAATAGCGGCAAATCATCCACAGGAATATGATGCTTGCGCGCGGCGTCCCGCAATGCAAACAGCCGCGATTCAATCTCCTCCAAACGCCGCGGATCAAATTCGAGTTCCGCAACCATCAATTCCAATTGCGCGCGCGCCTCCATTGTTTCAGAAAGTGCGCGCGACACGGCGCAAAGCGCAACGTCGAGTTTTCCAAGCGCCTTTTGCGCCACACGCTCCAAGCCCCGAAACGCGGCGCCTAATTGGGATTCGGCGCCGCCACCGGCGCCGTCCCCAGCCCCACCGGACAATGCCAGCATCGCCGCATTAATTTCCTCCGCCAATTTTTCAGAATTCATCATAAGCGCGCGGGCAGACGTAAGCTCTGCCTCCTCGCCGGGGCGCGGCGCCAGTTGATCCAGCTCATTAACCACATGACGAAGATAGTTTTCCTCTGTCTGGGCTTGCTTTAAATCACTTCGCGCCTGACGCACCGTTTCTTGTGCTTGCCCCATTTTCCGGAAGGCTTCACGGCAATCGCTTACACAATCACCAAGACCGGCAAACGCATCCAGCAGCGCCCGATGGCTGGCCGGGTTGAGCAGTCCGCGATCATCATGCTGGCCATGCACCTCAACCAACATTTCACCAAGCAACCGCAGCAAACCAACGCTCACCGCCTGATCGTTAGCAAAGGCGCGGCTGCGGCCATCGCGCCCAATTAACCGCCGCAAAATTAATGCGCCCTCTGATTCAATGCCCTGCTCAGACAGAAGCTGTAAAGCCGGATGATTTTTTGGCAGAGAAAATTCCGCAATCGCAACTGCCTGATCGCAGCCCTTGCGAATCAGCGCAGTGTCGGCGCGCGCGCCCGCCGCCATGCCAAGCGCGTCCAGAAGGATCGATTTACCAGCGCCGGTTTCACCTGTAAGCACACTCAGTCCCGGCCCGACCTCAATATCGAGACGATCTATTAAAACCATATTGCGGATCGAAATGCCGATCAGCACCTAAGATATCCTTTTATCAGCCTGCCGCAGCGGCGCCAGATCCTTGCGCCGGCCCCGGCAAGCTTGCCCGCCTAAATGCCCGGCTAATCCAGGAATCATTCTTCTCCATGGGAAGCACCTTATTACCTGTCAACAGCGCGTAACTATCTGCATACCAATCCGTCCCCGGATAATTATGCCCAAGCACAGCCGCCGCCGTTTGCGCTTCATCGATAATTCCCAGCGCCAAATAGCTTTCTGTCAAACGGTGCAGCGCCTCGGGCGTATGCGATGTCGTCTGAAAAAGCTCGATCACCGTGCGAAAGCGATTGAGCGCCGCAAGCACCTCGCCCTGCTTCATATAGTAACGGCCAATCTCCATTTCCTTGCCCGCCAAATGATCATTTGTAAGGTCAATTTTCAAACGCGCGTCTCTGGCGTAATCAGAGGCAGGGAAACGCCGCACCACTTCGCTTAATTGCCGCAAGGCCTCGCCGGTAATTTTTTGATCGCGGCCCACATCCGAGATTTGCTCATAAAAAGATACGCCAATCAGATAATAGGCGTATGCGACATCGCGGTTGCCTGGGTGCAGCGAAATAAATCTCTGCGCCGCCAGAATTGCCAGATCATATTCGTTGATCTGGTAATTGCAGTAAGCAGCCATTAGCATGGATCGCCGCGCCCATACCGAATAGGGATGCTGGCGCTCAACCTCATCAAACTGCTCCGCCGCCTGGAAGTAGCGCCCGCGTTGTAATTCGCTTAGCGCCGTATTGTAAATCACCTCGACCGGCCGCTCGACATATTTGACCTGCTTCGCCCCAAAGGTGCCGCACCCGGCCAGAACCGCACACAGCGCGGCCAACGCCAGCAATTGCAAAATCCCCTGCCGGGCAACCCCCGCAAACGCACCGCAAAATCTGATAAATCTCATGCTGACTCTCAATAAATAACCAGCGCCCGGCCCGGTTTCCAAGCATAGCCGCCCGCCACAAGCGCCACTGGCCTGCTTTTAGCCTATTCTCTGGGATAAAGCCAATTTCGCGTGACACTGGGCCGCAAAATAGGCTGCACAGCCCAGGGATGCCCGGCGGATTTTGCGCACTGGAGCAATCTGCATTAAGTTCGAGCCATGCGGCTCGAACTTACTAAAGAAAATTGCTCTAGATTTTAATGTGTTAGAGCAGCTTTCCGCATTTAAGTGGAGGCACTTCGTGCCTCCACTTAAATGCGGGCTGCTCTAAGCGCAATCTGGCATAGCTGCGCAGGGGCCTCGGTAAATTCAAAGGCCTCGGGCCGCTCAAATAAAGCGCGCAATAAACGGTTGTTCAGATCATGCCCTGAACGAACGCCATCAAAGCTGCCGATAATTGGCGCACCCGCAAGATACAGATCACCGATGGCGTCCAGAATTTTATGCCGCACAAATTCATCATTGTAGCGCAGCCCGCCCGCATTCATAACGCCATTATGGTCGAGCACAACGGCATTATCCAGCGAACCGCCCAAAGCCAGCCCGGCAGAACGCATATGTTCAACTTCATGCAGAAAGCCAAATGTGCGCGCCCGGGCGATTTCACTTTTGTATGATTCCGCACTAAAATCAAAATGCAATAACTGCCGCCCAATCACAGCGCTAGCAAAATCAATCTCAAAATTCAGCGAAAATCCAGAAGACGGCGATAGACTGGCGCGTTTTTCACCATCCTCTATGCTCACGGTTTCAAGAATGCGGATATAACGGCGTTTAGCCGCAAGCGGGGTGACGCCGGCGCATTCAAGCAACATCGCAAGCGGCGCCGAACTGCCATCCAGCACCGGCACTTCTGGTCCATCCAAATCGATGATGACGTTATCAACGCCACAGCCAGCAAGCGCCGACATCAAATGCTCGACCATGGCGACACTAACGCCGGCCTCATTGGCAATCGTGCTGCCAAGCTGGGTTCCGCTTACCCGGTCATAGCTGGCAGGAACACAAATATCCATTTCCGGTAATTTATCGCGCAGATCAGTCCGGCGGAATAGGACCCCAGCGCCGG
Source organism: uncultured Alphaproteobacteria bacterium (assembly GCA_947085465.1). Classification (GTDB taxonomy): domain Bacteria; phylum Pseudomonadota; class Alphaproteobacteria; order UBA11222; family UBA11222; genus CAMTWQ01. The sequence continues at coordinate 19,684 of CAMTWQ010000107.1, read as the reverse complement.
CAGGCGCCGGGTAAAGCGTCATCCGCGCCGGACGGCCCGAGTGCAAACCAATACCCGTACATCCGATGCGATTGCGCAAACTGGTCTGGAACACAGGCAAGACCGGCGCACGTCCGCCGCCAAATAACCTATCCCCGGCCTTATACTCGATACCCGCCATTCACGCCCCCCGCACGCACTTATGTGTGAACCCTGTCCGCATGCATCGCCACCAGTGAAAATAACCTGCGCATGACCAGACGAACTCATATTCTTCTCTGGTTTCAGTGCTAAATTGCGCGAATCACCAGCTTTACTCTGGGCTATACTTAACGGCGCAATAGAACACTCTCAAATCACTCTTTATTACCTATTATTACACTCAAGCGCCCTTCAGCTAAGGCGAATCTGCTTTTTATCCAATGAGTTGGACCCAGAGCAGATTCGCGGTAGATCAATTTGCCGTCCGTCTCAAGAACGCCGGAATCTCCAGTTGATCCTCTTCGCTGAGAGGTGGCAGAGGCGCCAGGCGCTCTGATGCTTCCGTTTCCACGGCTGCATCCACGGCCCGCAACGGGGGTGAAATTCGCTTGCCTTGTTCGGCGTTCACGGCCCGGTTGCGTTTGCTGCGGTTAAACAATCCAAGCCGCGCCAACAAATTGCTGCTTTGCCTGCCTGGTCCGCTTTGGCGTGAAGGATCTGGGGGCACAGCAATTGGATCACGGGCTGCGGCAAGCGGCTGCCGTTCAGCCGGGTGCACTGCCGGCGCGGGAATAAATGCATCCACACCATGCGCCGCCGCCACTGGGTCCGCCTCAACGAGCACCTCAAGGATTAAGTTTGGCTCCATTTCAGCCGCTGACGATTCCCCGGAACGCTCAAGTGTGCTAGCTGCGGCGTCAGTGACGGACGCTGTGGCGTCAAGCCCCGCCATGACGGTTTGCACCGGCGCCTCAACCTCCAATGGCGCCTGCTTAACCACCTGAATAATTGCTTTTTGACTACGCACACCGGTCGCCACAACGGACACCCGCATCCGCCCGCCAAGATTCGCATCCGAGGTAGACCCAACGATGATGTTGGCGTCCGGGTCAACCTCGGCGCGAACCCGGTTGGCGGCCTCATCCACTTCATACAAGGTCAAATCCTGGCCGCCGGTGATATTGATCAGCACGCCTTTGGCGCCAGCCATCGACACATCTTCCAGTAGCGGATTCGAAATCGCCGCCTCAGCCGCTTCAATGGCGCGATTGTCGCCTGATGCTTCGCCGGTCCCCATCATCGCTGTGCCAGCGCCGCCCATAACCGTTCGCACATCAGCAAAATCAAGATTTATCAGCCCCGGCGCCACCATTAGATCCGTTATGCCGCTAACGCCCGAGAATAACACCTGATCCGCCATGGCGAAGGCTTCTGAGAAAGTAGTTTTCTCGTTCGCCACCCGGAACAGGTTCTGGTTTGGAATCACCAGCAGCGTATCAACATGTTTTTCAAGTTCGGCAAGACCGTCTTGCGCAATGCGCATGCGCCGCGAGCCTTCAAACTGGAACGGCTTGGTGACCACGGCAACGGTTAGAATACCCATTTGTTTCGCCGCCCGCGCAATCACGGGCGCGGCGCCGGTGCCGGTGCCGCCCCCCATTCCTGCGGTGACGAACACCATATGGCAGCCAGACAGATGATCCATGATCTCATCGATGGCCTCTTCCGCCGCCGCGCAGCCAACCTCAGGATGCGAACCAGCGCCCAGCCCCTGGGTGGCGCCTTCACCCATTTGAATGCGTCGCTGCGCCTTGGATTGCGACAATGCCTGCGCATCCGTGTTGGCGACCACAAATTCGACCCCTTCAAGACCCGTTTCGATCATGTTGTTGACCGCATTTCCGCCAGCGCCGCCAACGCCAAACACCGTGATCCTTGGTTTCAGTTCGTGCCGTTCGGGGACTCGTAAATTTATCGTCATGCCTCAGGTCTCCTTCCGCCTTACATTTGTTAACTCGTTCATGCGCCAGCCGGCCGCTGGGCTTGCGCATCCATTTCAGAAATTTTCCCGCAACCAATTGCCGATGCGGGCAACTCGCCCAGCCGACGCCATAAGCTGTTCCACCGCAACCACGTCGCCAGCCTCCACTGGGCCGCTCATCGCAAAACCGATCAGCCCGGCGGCAGTGGAATATTCCGGCCCCTCCGATGAGGATGGCAGGCCGCGCAGCCGTATTGGCCGCCCGATTCGGGTTTGACAATTAAAGATGTCCTCGGCCAGCTCGCGCACGCCATTGAGTTGACTGGCGCCGCCAGTAAGCACAATTTTGCGCCCAGCAATTTCACGCATTCCGCTGGCGTGAAGCTGATCACGCACCATTTCCAAATTCTCTTCCAGGCGCGGCTGTATGATGCCGTTGAGAATGGAGCGCGGCACATGATTAGTTGTCTCACGTTCTTCTTCACCAAGCCGCGGCACATCTATCATATCACGCTCATCCGATGGGCTGACCGTAGCGCAACCATACAGCGCCTTGATCCGCTCAGCAGTGGCATGGCTGCATGACAGGCCAACTGCTATATCATTGGTAACGTGACTGCCACCGACGGGAATGAAATCCTGATGCACCATATGCCCGCCAAAAAATATGGCAAAACCGGTTTGACCGCCGCCCATATCCACGCACGTCACCCCCATCCCGGTTTCATCTTCAACCAGACATGCAAGACCGCTTGCATAGGGCGACGCCACCAGAGCCGCTATTTCCAGATGACACCGCTCAACGCACAAAGCCAGATTGCGGATTGGTCCCGGGGCGGCCGTCACCACATGCAGACAGGCGCCAAGCCGGCTGCCATACATGCCGCGCGGATCGGTGATGCCCTTGTGCCCATCAAGCGAATAACCGACTGGAATCACGTGAATCACTTCCCCGCTGCCGCGATTGGCGTTACGGGCCTGCGCTTGCAGCAGGACCTTTCGCATATCCTGTTCACGCACTTCGGGCCCCGGCACAGTTATTTCCGCGCCTGCTGAGTGGCTAACCGGCCGTCCGCAACTGAGATTCACGACAACCTTGCGCACGGTTTCACGCGCCATTCTTTCCGCCATTTCAACGGCGGCCCGGATTGATCGCTCAGCCTCAGCCATATTGACGATCACACCAGCGCGCACGCCACGCGCCTCATGATTGCCAACGCCGAGAATGCGCGGGCGCGCCGCTTGCGAGGCACGGTCATTCTCAGCACGCGCGATAAAACAGCTCACCTGTGATGAGCCAATATCGAGACCCGCAATAATTCCGCTACGCACAGGTTGCATGTTTGCCAATTATCCCGCTTGCCAGAGTTTGAATTTCACACGCGCCTCTTGCTCCGGCAGGGTGATGCGCCGCACGGCGCCGTGGGTAAGGCGCACCACAACCCGGTCAGGGTGCCGCAGATCGACGATTTCGATATCACGCGCAAACAGGCCTTTAGCCTGCTCATATTGAGCCAGCTTGCGCCATGCGGCCAACGGGGCTTGTTCCGGCAAGCGCACATCAATGCCGTCGTGAAAGCGCAAATTCCAACGCCGCCCGCCAACCCGGATGGCTGCTGCAATTCGCGCTTGCAGGCGCGGCTCACTTGCCAGCAACACAAATAATTCCTGTGCGGCTTGCGGCGCGCCCTTGCCAACGATCAGCGGCAATTGCGCATATTCTGGCAGGCTCTTGGTTGTTATTTCTACGCCCTCGCTATCAACCAGCACCATTTCACCCCCACGCTGCCAAATCGCTACGGGACGGCGCTCAATCAATTCCACGCGGATCGTATCCGGCAGACTGCGGGACAAGCGCGCAACCCGCACCCAGGGCAAGGCCGCGATCCGCTGTTGCGCCGCCCCAAGATCCAGCGGCAGGATCGGCGATCCTCGGGAAACACTTAGCGCCTTGAGCAATTCCTCACGCCCGGTGTGTTCACGCCCGGTAACCGTGATCGCGCGCACCGATAGACCCGCATTCACTAGAAGGCCGCGCAATCCCGAATCAAAGGACTCCAGTGCGATTTTGGTCCGGCCCAGTTCAAACGCAAAAACGGCGCAAGCCCCGCCCAGTAACACTAAAAATATTGCGGCAATCGCCGCCCCTCTGCGCCTGCTGGGCTTGCGCGCCATTACAACGGAGCGCACTAAGCGACGCCGGGCTTGCGGCTTTACCTTTCGCATGAGGCGTCCTCCACCAGCCAGCGGCATAAGGAAGCATAGGAAATACCAAGATACGCCGCTTGTTCGGGCACCAAAGATGTTGGCGTCATACCGGGCTGCGTATTGATTTCGAGCAAAAACAAACCTTCCCCTGCATGCTTACTGTCATCATAACGAAAATCCGCACGGCTCACGCCACGGCAACCAAGCACCCGGTGCGCCTCTAACGCTACTCGCATTGCTAGCGCATAGACCTCATCTCCGATCGCCGCCGGGATCACGTGCCGCGATCCCCCGGCCGCATATTTAGAGTGGTAATCATAGAATTTTGATTCTGGAAGGATTTCCGTCACCGCCAGCCCGCGATTCTGCATCACAGCGACGGTAAGCTCGCGTCCGGGAATAAACGGCTCAACTAACACCTCATCTCCCATATTCCAATCCGCTGCCGTGATTCGGCTGGGTGGAAAATTATCGCCTTCATGAACGATACAAACGCCGACGCTTGATCCTTCATTTAACGGCTTCACCACATAGGGCGGCGGCATAGGATGACCCCGCGCCACCTCATGGCGATTCATCACCCTGCCATCCGGGCAGGGCAGGCCCGCCTGCCGGAACATATCTTTCGCAGCCGGTTTGTGCATGGCGATAGCAGAAGCGCGCACGCCTGAGTGGGTATAGGGAATCCTCAGCACTTCAAGCAGTCCCTGAATGCAGCCATCCTCACCCCAACGGCCATGTAGCGCGTTAAACGCCACATCGGGTTTCAATTTCGCCAGCACCGGCGCTATGCCGCGATCCACATCAATCTCGGTAACGCGGAACCCCTCGGCGCGTAGCGCTTCAGCGCACTTTGCGCCAGAAACAAGCGAGACCTCGCGTTCCGCCGACCAGCCTCCCATCAGTACGGCGACATGCAATTCGCTCATGCGCCGCCCCCTGCTTGGCTCTCTGATAATTCTCCGATGCGGCGGATTTCCCATTCCAGAGTAACGCCAGTATGCCGCAGAACGCGCTTGCGTAATTCTTCTCCCAGCGTTTCTAGATCGTGCGCAGTGGCTTGGCCGCAATTGATCAGAAAATTGCAATGCTTCTCCGACACCATTGCATCACCTATGCGCAAACCACGGCCGCCTGCGGCGTCGATCAGTTCCCAGGCTTTGCGCCCGCCGGAAAGTATTTCATCGGGATTGGCGAAGGTGCTGCCGCCGGTGCGCGCCCCAACCGGTTGCGCACCGCTGCGCGCACTGGCAATTTCAGCCATCCGCGCAGAGATTTCATCAAAACTGCCGGGTGCGCCGCGCAGGCATATTTCAGTTAAAATGGTCTCGGGTGGAAAACTGCTGTGCCGGTAGCTAAAACCCGCTTGCGCCAAATCGAACTGCCGCAACCGGCCACGCGCATCAAACCCCCGCGCCCAGACGAAGACATCCTTGATCTCGCCGCCATAGGCGCCCGCATTCATCCAAACGGCGCCACCAAGATTGCCTGGAACGCCGCGCAGAAATTCAAGACCGCTAAAACCCGCATCCCGCGCCGCCACCGCCGCCTTGACATTCATCACGGATGCGCCCGCGCAAACCAGCCCATCTGGCGTCACGCGAATTTCGCTGAAAGCCCGGCCAAGCCGTATGCAAACACCGCGCACGCCGCCATCCCGGACCAGCAGATTGGAGCCTGCGCCGATTACCGTTAACGGGATATCCGCCGGACACGCCCCCAAAAACTGCGACAGATCTTCTACATCCGCCGGTTCAAACAAAATATCCGCCGATCCGCCCGCCCGAAACCAGGTCAACGGGGCTAGCGGCGCATTTGGCGAATAAACGCCACGCACGCCCGGCAGGCGGTCGATGAGCTGTATGGGCTGAACCCTCTTCGCCATCATGCCGCACCCGCCTCTGACGCTTTTGTAGCAAGCTCGCCAGGCAACCCATTGGCCCATTGGGTGATGCTGCCCGCGCCGAGACAGACCACCATGTCTCCCGGTTGCGCTTCATTGAGTATCAGCCCCGCCAAATCACCCGGCCGCTCAAGCGCCAGCACATGGCGGTGCCCATGCCCGCGCAACCCTTCGATCAGCGCATCACGATCCACTCCCGGCAGCGGCGCCTCGCCGGCTGCGTAAACCGGCGCCACAATCACCGTATCGGCGTCATTAAAGCAGGTGCAAAATTCCTCAAAAAGATGCGATAGGCGTGAATAGCGGTGCGGCTGAACCACGGCGATCACGCGGCCCTTGCCGCATGCTCGCGCCGCCCTCAGCACCGCTGCTATCTCGACAGGATGATGACCGTAATCATCAATCACCGTGATGTTATTCCACACACCGGTCTGCGTAAAACGCCGCTTGACACCCTTAAAGCCCGATAGCGCACGGCGCACCACTTTTGAATCGATTTTCATTTCTCGCGCCACAGCTATCGCCGCCAGGCAGTTGCGCACATTATGAATGCCCGGCATCGGCAAATGCAGCCCCTCTATATGGCTGGTTTTGCCGGTGACGCGATCAGAGAAGCGCACATCGAAGGTGCTGCCGCCATTTTCCGCGCGCACATGCATCGCCCGCACATCGGCTTGCGGTGACACGCCATATGTCACGCAACGCCGGTCACGCACCCGGCCAACCAGCGCCTGCACTTCCGGGTGATCGATGCACACGACCGCACAGCCGTAAAATGGCACGTTTTCGACAAAGGCGTCAAAGGCCCGGCGCAGCGCATCAAAATCCTGGTAATGATCAAGATGCTCAGGATCAATGTTGGTGACAATCGCCATTGTCGAGGGAAGCTTGACAAAAGTGCCGTCGGATTCATCCGCCTCAACCACCATCCACTCGCCATCACCCAGCCGTGCATTGGCGCCATACGCATTGATAATGCCGCCATTGATGACCGTTGGATCAAATCGCGCTGCATCGAGAAGGCACGCGACCAGCGAGGTAGTCGTGGTCTTGCCATGCGTGCCTGCAACCGCCACGCACCACTTTAGCCGCATCAGTTCAGCAAGCATTTCAGCGCGCCGCACCACTGGCAATAACCTCGCCCGCGCAGCAATAAGTTCAGGATTATCCGGCTTAATGGCGCTCGATATGACAATCACCCGCGAGGCGCCCAGATTTTCCGCATTCTGCCCAATAACCACTGGAATGCCGAGATCGCGCAGCCGGGTGACGTTCGCGCCCTCCGCCGCATCGGAACCCTGCACCTTGTAACCCAGGTTATGCATGACCTCGGCGATGCCGCTCATGCCGATGCCGCCGATGCCGGAAAAATGAATAATGCCAATATCCATAGGTAACTGCGTTGTCATGCGGCCACCCTGCAAATTCCGGAGAACGGAATCTCTTTATCGCCGCCGCCGGATGGTGCGTTCGATTTGCGCGGCGCCAAGCGCTCGACCATATCCGCTAATGCTTTGGCGGCGTCTGGACGGCCAAGCCTGGCTGCGGCAATAGCCGCATCGGCCAATTGCGATGGCCGGCGTAATAAGTGTTGCAGACGCTTGGCTAACTCTACAGGGGTAAACTCAGCTTCTGGCAACAGCCACGCGGCGCCCGCCGCCGATAGCGCCCGCGCATTGGCAAGCTGCTGCTGATCCGCATGGTGCGGATAGGGAACCAGGATCGACGGCACGCCTGCGGTAGTCAATTCGCTCACGGTGGTTGCGCCTGAACGCCCAATGACCAAATGCGCCGTGCGCAGCCGCTCCGGCATATCCCGGATAAAATCACACAGCTCCGCCGGAACACTGGCGCGCGCATAGGCCTGACGCACCTGTTCAATATCAACCGCACGGCACTGCTGTATTATATTGAGCCGCGCCAGCGCGGCAGGTGGCAGCATGGCGATTGCGGCCGGCACTACGTCACTCAGCACCTTCGCGCCCTGGCTGCCGCCAAACACCACCAGATTGAACTGCCCATTTTCCTCCGGCGCATGATAGACGCGCCCGTGCAAGGCGGCGATACCCGCGCGCACCGGATTGCCGGTAACCGTCACCTTTACCTGATCAATGGGGCGCATACCCTGCATGCCTTCAACCGCTGCGGCAATACCGCTCATCCGGTGCGCCAAAAAACGATTTACCCGTCCAAGCACCGCATTCTGCTCATGAATACAGGCCGGCACGCCAAGCCAGATCGCCGCCAGCATTGCCGGCAGCGATGGATAGCCGCCAAATCCCACCACGACCTGTGGCGCCAGGCGCCGCATTAACGCCCGCGCCTGAAACGCGCCTAGGCCCAGATCAAATAAAGCCCGCGCCTTCGACGCAAGGTTGCCTGAGGGATTGCGCGCCGCAACCACATGCACATCAATGCGGCCAAACGTAGTGGCGTAAGCGGCCCCGCGCACATCCGTAATCAGCATGACATTGCGGCCGCGCGCGCGCAGTTCATGCGCCAGCGCCTGTGCCGGAAACATGTGCCCGCCAGTGCCGCCAGCTGCAAGGAGTATCGGGGTTTCGCCAAACCGTGTCATGGACCGCTCCCCACTGGCGCGCCGCCAATGGCAATGCCCGCGCGCTTTCGCAGCAACGCCAGCACCATCCCCATCGTCAGGCCAAGCGCCAGAAATGAGGAGCCACCGTAACTGATAAATGGCAGCGTCATGCCTTTCGAGGGGAGCAGATTGAGATTCACCCCCATATTGACCACCGCTTGCAACCCAAACAGGAAAATCAGTCCCGATGCCGCAAGCTGCACAAAATGATCCTCCGCAGCAAAAGCGCGAGCCAGTCCGCGCATCACGACAAACCCGAATAAGCCGACCAGCATCAAGCATGCGATCATGCCAAATTCTTCGCCGGCGACCGCGAAGATATAGTCGGTGTGAGCATCAGGCAGTATCCGTTTGACCGTGCCTTCACCGGGGCCGCGCCCCAGCAGCCCGCCGTGGATAAACGCATTGATCGCTGTATCAGGTTGAAACGTATCCCCTGATGCCGGATTAAGAAACCGGTCAATACGGCTGGTGACATGCGGCGCCATCTGATAGGCAAGCACACCGCCCATCGCCGCAAAAATTGAAACAGCCCCGATCCATATCCATGGCATGCCCGCAATAAAGAACACGGCGCCAACCGTAACGGTCAGCAGCGCCGCCTGACCGTAATCGGGCTGCAAAACCAGCAGCGCTATGCTCATCGCTAACAATATGATGGCGATCCAGTTACCCGGCACCCCGGCATTGCGGTTTTGCTCGGCGAACATCCAGCTCGCCACAACGATAAGTGAGGGTTTTAAAAACTCAGACGGCTGTATGGATATGCCCGCAATGGATATCCAGCGTTGCGCGCCATTTCGCTCCACGCCAATCACCGGGATCAAAACCATTGCAATCAATGAACACAGAAGGATCACCACGGCGATGCGCCGTATTATGCGCGGCGGCGCCATGGAAACTGCAAGCAAAATCGCAATTGCCAACGGCATCATCATCAGATGCTTTTTGACAAAAAAGTAACTGTCCGAATGAATGCGCTCGGCAACCGCCGGACTGGCGGCGAGCGACAACAGCGCTCCCGCCACCACCAACAGGCAAACCGCGCCAAGAATCCACCGGTCAACCGTCCACCACCATTGGCCCGCAATGCTGGTGTCGGTGCGGGCGAAGCTGCTCATTCCACCTCCTTCGCGCCTAACGCCGCTGCAAGACTGCGAAACGCGTCGCCGCGCGCCTCAAAGTTTTCAAATTGATCGAACGACGCGCAGGCCGGTGACAGAAGCACCTCTGCCTTGTCGCCAGATTGCTGCGCATCCTGCAAAGCGGCTTTTGTGGCGGTGGCCAGATCGCCACACTGCTGATACGCCACCAAACCATTCAATGTCTTGGCGAAGCCTTCTGCCGCCTCACCAATCAGATAGGCTTTGCGAATGCGCGCAAACAGCGGCGCCAGCGATTCTATTCCACCCGCCTTCGGAACCCCGCCAAGAATGACATACGCGCCGTCAAAGCACGCCAGCGCCTTTGCCGTTGCTTCTGCGTTCGTCGCTTTGGAATCATTGATGAAACGAACCTGGTTGACGCATCCAACCGCTTCCATACGGTGCGCCAGACCCGGGAAGCTTGCAATACCGGAAATGATCGCCTCCACGCTTAGTCCCAGCGCCAATCCCGCCGCGTAAGCAGCCGCAATATTCTGCCAATTATGCGTTCCAGGCAGGCGCGTGAACTGATTCAGTCCCGTGACCACGCGCACTTGGCCGCCAAGCGCATCAATCAGTTTCCCATCCTGAACAAACACGCCTGTATCTAGAGGACGATCCACCGAGATTGGAATCACCCTCACCCCGCGCTCGCGCATGCTGGTGCAAATATCCACGCAATATTCATCATCAACGCCAATAATCGCCACGCCCTGTGGCGCAAGACCATTGAAAATCCGTAGCTTTGCCGCCACATATCCCGCCATGCCGCCGTGCCTGTCTAGATGGTCGGGCGTGATGTTGAGAAGCACGGCCACGTTCGCGCCTGACTCATGTATTAAATCGAGCTGATACGACGACACCTCTATCACATACACGCCACCCGGCTTGAGCACATCAAGCCCCAGCACCGCATCGCCGGTATTGCCGCCAACCTCCGCCCGGCGCCCGGCGCCGCGCACCACATGGCCGGTCAACGCCGTGGTGGTTGACTTACCGTTAGTGCCTGTGACCAGCACCATTTTGGTCTGCGCAAAATCCGTACGCCGTGCGCGCGCAAACAATTCTATGTCGCCAATCACCTCGCAGCCCTGCGCCCTTGCAGCAACCACCACCGGATGCGGCTCGGGATGCGTGAGCGGCACGCCCGGGCTAAGCACGAGCGCCGCCATATCCCGCCAATTCAGGCTTTCCGGGGCATGCAACCTAGCGCTGCTGATTTGCGCCGCAGCCTGATCACGGCGCGCTTGCGTGTCATCCCATGCATAAACCTCGGCCCCACCCTGTAACAATGCGCGCGCAGCAGTGATGCCGGTCCTCGCCAGACCAAACACCATCACCTTTTTGCCATCAAATCCGCGCGCCGCTATCATCTGCTACCTCAGCTTAAGCGACGACAGGCCGATCAGCGCCAGCACCAGGGCAATGATCCAGAAACGGATAACGACGGTCGATTCCGCCCATCCCCGTTTTTCAAAATGATGATGAATAGGCGCCATCGCGAACACGCGCTTGCCGGTCAATTTGAACGATGCAACCTGTACGATCACCGACACTGCTTCCAGCACAAACAAACCGCCGACAATGGCAAGCACTATTTCATGCTTGGTGATGACAGCGATCGATCCTAATGCGCCGCCAAGCGACAATGAGCCGGTGTCGCCCATCATGACCAGTGCTGGCGGCGCGTTGAACCATAAAAATCCGAGCCCTGCGCCGACCATCGCGCCAGCAAACACGGCCAATTCGCCAGTGCCTGGCACACCTGGAATCTGCAGGTAGGCTGAGTACACGGCATTACCCGCGACATAGGCAATCAGCGCAAAACTCGACGCCGCGATCATCACCGGCACGATTGCAAGCCCATCAAGCCCATCGGTAAGATTGACCGCGTTCGAAGTGCCAACAATGACAAACACCGCAAACGGAACAAAAAACCAACCCAGATCAATAAACACATTCTTGAGAAATGGAATGAACAGCATTTCCGCCTGTTCCGGCGTCGCAATAAGCGAAATCCATAAAACCGCAGCCAGCGCTATCACAATTTCCGCAATCAATTTAATTCTGCCGGGCACACCGCGGCTATTTCGCTTGGTGACCTTAAGATAATCATCGGCAAAACCGACCAGGCCATACCCGCCGGTCACCAGCATCACTGCCCACACATATCGATTGCCAAGATCCGCCCATAAAAGAGTCGCTACCGTGATGGCGAATAAAATTAAAAAGCCGCCCATGGTTGGCGTTCCGGCTTTCTTCAATATATGGCTCTGAGGGCCATCCTCGCGGATCGGCTGGCCTCCTGGCTGCTGGCGTTTCAACCAGCGGATGATCCAAGGTCCAAATAAAAAACTTACCATCAAGGCTGTCATTACCGCGCCGCCGCTACGAAATGTCAGATAACGGAATAGATTAAAAAGGCCCACTTCATCCGCAAGTGGAACTAAAAAGTTATAAAGCATCCCCATCCCCTCTTGGCGCCGCTGCTATTGTTGAGGCAGGCGGAACCACGCTATCCAGCGCCAGCATCGCTTTAACCACGGCCTCCATGCCGCTGTCGTTTGAACCTTTGACCATCACAACATCGCCAGGGCGCAAGCTGTTGAGCACCTCGCGTATCAACGGTGTGGCGGTCTCTGCATGCGCACCGCGCAATTCAGACGGCAAGGCGTCAAATAGCACCCGTGCCGGCGCGCCCGCCGTGAACGCCAGATCGATGCCAGCTTTGATGATTTCTTCCGCGAGTTCCTTGTGATAGCCCTCTGAGCCTTTGCCAAGCTCCAACATCGCGCCCAGCACGGCAATTCGGCGCCCACGCCCTTCTATACGCTGGCCCGCAAGGCTGATAAGCGCCGCCTGCATCGACCCAGGATTGGCGTTATAGCTTTCATCGATCAACGTGAACACGCCATCTGCAACCGGAAGCTGATAGCGCTGGCCGCGCCCCGCCAACGGCTTCATTTCCCCAAGCGCCAACGCCGACAACGCGAGATCGCCACCCATCGCTTGCACTGCCGCCAGCACCGCCAGGCTGTTCATCGCCCAATGTTCGCCCGGCATGCCAATCTTATACGTCAGCGCCTGGCCGCCAATCTCGGCAACGATGCAGGAACAATCGGAATGATGAACGGCTTTGATAAGGCGGGCTGCGGCCAGCTGCGCTTTTCCAAATCCGATAATCTTTGCCGCCCCTGCGTCACGCGCGCGCGCCGCCAATAAATAAAAAAACGGATTATCGCGGTTGATGATCGCTGTGCCGCCCGGTTGCAAACCAATAAAAATTTCCGCTTTCGCCAGCGCAATTCCGGTGAGCGAATCGAAATGGCCCGCATGGGCTGGCGCGATCGTCGTGACTATCGCCACATCTGGACGGACCAATTTACTCAGCGGCGTTATTTCACCCGCATGATTCATGCCGATCTCGAACACGCCAAACTCTGTACTATCCGGCATTCGCGCAAGACTTAACGGCACGCCCCACTGATTGTTGTAGGATGCCGCTGATGCGTGGGTGCGAGCCTGACGCGCAAACGCGGCGCGTAGCATTTCTTTTGTGCCGGTCTTACCAGCGCTTCCAGTCACCGCCACAATGCGCGCCGCACAGCGCGCGCGCGCCGCAGCGCCAAGCGCATTCAGGGCTTGCAGCGTATCACCCACACGCAATAACGGCGCATCCGATGCGACCCCTTCAGGAATGCGCTCAACCATTGCCGCAGCAGCGCCCCGCGCCAGCGCATCGGCGACGAAAGCATGCCCATCACGCGCTTCTCCATGCAGGGCGATAAACAGCGCGCCCGGCTCAGCTGTGCGGCTATCAATGGATACTTCATTCGCCACCCAGTCCATGGCGACGGTTCCGCCCGTGGCGCGAGCCGCCTCTTCTGATCTCCATAATACCTGGCGTCCGCTCATAGCCTGACCCCGCCAAGTGCGTTGATAAGCGCCGCCGCTTGCATCCGGTCGTCGAACGGATAGATTTTTCCCGCAATTTCCTGCCCAGTCTCATGCCCCTTGCCCGCTATCAGCAGCATGTCACCTTGACGCAATGCGGCCAGCGCCCCGCGAATAGCTTCTGCACGATCGCCAATCTCGCGCGCATTGGGACACGCCGCCAAAATTTGCGCACGGATTACTGCCGGATATTCACTGCGCGGATTGTCATCGGTCACAATGACATGATCGGCAAACTCGAACGCCACGGCGCCCATTTGCGGGCGCTTACCAGCGTCACGCTCGCCGCCGCAACCGAACACCAGATGTAATTTACCCTGCACAAACGGCCTGACTGTTTGCAGAACCGTGCGCAACGCATCTGGGGTATGCGCATAATCCACAAGCACCGGCGCGCCGCAGGGCGCAAAACCAATACATTCAAGACGCCCTGGAACACCTGCAAGCTCAGGCAGCACGCCAAACACATCATCCGCGTCTTCGCCGCAGCCAATAACCAGCGCCGCCGCAGTTAATGCGTTCATCGCCTGAAACCGTCCAATCAACGGTAAATTCACATCCCATTCGCGCCCGGCGTAGGCGATCTGGAGACGCTGGCCGCCGGGATATAATTCACTGGAGGAAATCCGCGCATCGCCAAAACGCCCGCCCACGGAAACGATGCGATGACCACGCGCCCAGGCAAGCGCTTCGGCGTCGCTGAACACGCTATCTTCCTGATTCAGCACCGCCAGGCCACCGGGCGCCATTACCTCGCCAAACAGGCGCAGCTTAGAATAGACATAATCCGCCTCATCCGCATGATAATCAAGATGATCACGGGTAATATTGGTTAGCGCCGACGCCATCAACCGGACGCCATCCAGACGATATTGCGCCAAGCCATGACTCGACGCCTCCAATGCCACATGGCTTATGCCGGACGCGCATAGCTGCGCCAATTGCGAATATAAAATTTCCGGCGGCGGCGTTGTATGCACATGACCGGCAGGCTTGGAGATATCCGCGCCGATCACGCCAAGCGTGCCGATGCTTGCCGCACGCTTGCCAAGCCGTAACCATATCTGCCGGCAAAAATCCGCCACAGATGTCTTGCCATTAGTTCCTGTAATGGCAACGCAAAATGCCGGCTGCTCTGCAAAAAATCGCGCCGCCAGCAACGCAAAAAGCCTGCGCGGATTTCTATCCTCCAATATATGCACACCGCGGGACTGCAAAGGGAAATTGCAATTTGCGGCAACCGGTAAATGCGTCAGAATGGCAACTGCGCCATTCGCAATGGCGTCATTTATATATACTGCGCCGTCATCTCGCGTGCCCTGCAACGCCGCAAATAAAAACCCTGGGCGCACAGCGCGGCTGTCAGAGGTCAGGCCTGTGATTTCAAGCTCCGGGATTGCGCTTGCCGCTCCTTCCTTGCCGATAAGAGTGGCCAAGCGCATGGATTATGGTGTCCCAGTTAACGCAGCGAGCCTTGTGCCGTCAGTTTCCATGAATACCGGCGCCACGCCCAGGATTGGCGCGATCCGGCGCACGACTGCACCCACTGCCGGGGCTGCTGTCCAGCCCGCTGTAGCGAAATTAAATGTTTCTTTGATGCCTTTTGGTTCGTCCAGCATCACAAGCAACACATAACGCGGTTTGGACATCGGGAACGCGGCGACAAACGATGAAATTCGCGTATCACGGCGATACCGGCCGGAATTGGGTTTGTCAGCGGTGCCGGTCTTGCCGCCAATATCATAACCTGGAACATCCGCGTTATTGCCGGTGCCCTCCGGATTTTCAACTACCATGCGCAGCAAATACCGCATGCGCGCGCTTGTCGATTCAGATACGACCTGAGCGCCTGTTGTAAACTGCCCCACATCCCGGCGCAGCAATGTTGGCCGCACCATTGTGCCGCCGTTTATCAGCGAGGCAACGCCAACGCCAAGTTGCAACGGGCTTATTGCAATGCCATGCCCATAAGCAACCGTCATGGTGCTGATCTCGGGCCACGGTCGCGGCCAGGTGGGCGCACCCAATTCACCTAATTCAATTTCAGGCTTCCTCATCATGCCTATCTTGCGCATGAAGTCCTGCTGTCTCTTCGGGCCGGCGGCCAGCGCCATTTTCGCTGAACCAATATTGGAGGAGTATAAAAATATTTCTGAAACCGAAAGCGGGCGGGCTTTACCGTGATAATCGCTAATCACAAACCTGGATATGCGTATGGGATGGGTCGCGTCATACACATCATCAATATCTGAAATGCCTGAGTCGAGTAGCATCGCAGTGTTAAAAATCTTGAACGTAGAGCCCATTTCATAAGTGCCCAGGCTCACCCGGTTGAATTGCGCGTCATCTTTGTTGTGCTGTTTGCCATTCGGATTAAAGTCCGGCAGGGACGAAAGCGCAATGACTTCGCCGCTATTGACATCCATCACCAGCCCCGCAGCGCCAATGGCGCTGAAGCGTTTGATGGCCCGCACCATTTCGTCACGCAGCGCATGCTGAACCCGCATGTCGATCGACAATCGCAGTGGCTCGCCGCCTGCCGCAAGGCGCGCATCCTGTGAGCGCTCAATTCCTGATAGCCCGTGATTGTCCACATCGGTATAGCCTGTCACATGACTTGCCAAATTATCATTTGGATAAATCCGGCGCACGTCCTGCACAAACCACAAACCCGGAATGCCAAGATCATTGATTGCGTGCTGCTGGCGCGGGCTAAGGTCATTGTGCAGCACCACATGACCCTTGCCATTTTGCAGCTTTGATAAAGCGAGCGCCGCATCGAATTCCGGCAATATGCCGGTAAGTTTTTTTACTGTCTCCTGCGGGTTGGCGACCTCAGACGCATTCGCCTCAAGCAGAGCCGTTTTTATATTGGTTGCGATCACCATGCCATTGCGGTCAACAATTTCGGCGCGCGCCACCGGACTCTCCGCACCCGCCACATGGTTTCCCGTGGCGCCATTTTTTGCGCCCGGCAATGCCAGCTCAATTAACCGCATCGAAATAGCGCCGAAGGCCAAGACAAATAGCGATGCGGCAATAAGTAGCCTGTTGCGGCCCAGATCAATGGCGCGATTGTTCTGAGCTGGCAGCCAGCGTCGCCCTTCCTTGCCAACCATGCCCTCAGGCACTTGCACAACCCTTTGCCGGTTAGGCGTTGCTTGCATCACTGCACCTTTATCCGGGTGATGTTTGGTTTGGCGGCTGCGGGCGCCGCTGAACTAACAGCAGATTCAATGCTTTGCCCCCTTGCCGCCGATGCCTGGCGTGGCGGCGCAACAACAGGCGTGAAGGCGGCAACTGAAGCGGCCTGCGCCGCCTTGGGCTGATCCGGCCTGATACGCGGGGCTACGCCTACTACATCGGCACTGCCATCCGTTCCTTCAAGATCTGGAACCCGGGCAGGCAAATCGGCAAAACCCGCAATTTGCGTTGCCTCAATTGGCCGCAAATCAAGGAAACGATCACTTAATTTCTGTAGCCGCTCCGGACGGTTGAGCGCACTCCATTCAGCCTCAAGCAGGCTAATTGCTTCCTGCTCTTCTGCAATCTCCGCCTTTAACGCCATTGCCCGGCGCTCCATCCGGTCAACAGAATATTTGACATGATAGAGGCCCGCTGAAACGCCCGTCACAAGGATGATGAAAAAAATGGTGACAAACCGTAGCATCACACTCTCCTCACATGCATGGCGGAAATAGGCTCCGGCGCATCCGCAAATGAAATATCTTCGTTAAACGGCGCCGCATCAGTGCGTATCGCGGCGCGCAGCCGTGCGGATCGCGCGCGGGGATTTGCGCTTGTTTCTGCTGCTTGTGGTTTGTGCGCGCCATTCCATAAAAGCTTGAAACTCGGCGCAGCGCGATCTTCATCCACTGGTGGCCGGTGGCGGGATGCGCCTGGAAGACCTCCCGAGCGCTCCGTCAGAAATTGTTTTACGATCCGGTCCTCAAGCGAATGGAACGAAACGACCGCCAGCCGCCCGGCTGGTTTCAACAACACTTCCGCCGCGCTTAAGCCGTTTGCCAGTTCACGCAATTCGTCATTCACATAAATACGCAACGCCTGAAACGTCCGGGTTGCCGGATGCTTGGCTGACGCGCCTGGCCCGCGTCCGCCAAGCGCACCGGCTACAATCTGCGCCAACTGCAATGTGCGGGTGATTGGCGCTTGCTCGCGCGCCGTCACAATGGCCTTTGCGATGCGCCGCGACTGACGTTCCTCGCCATAGCGGTACAAAATGGCGGCTAATGCTTCTGACGGCAGGGTGTTGACGGCGTCGGCCGCACTTGAACCCGAACTGCTCATGCGCATATCGAGCGGCCCATCTTCCTGAAATGAAAAGCCGCGATCCGGCTGATCGATCTGCATGGACGAGACGCCAAGGTCAAAGGCCACGCCGTCGAATGCCGGAAAGCCAACTGCTGGAAGTTTTTCCGCCATAAGGCCAAAGCGTGTAATGATGAGTTGCAGGCGGCCTGGAAATTCTTTTTGCAGGGCTTCGGCCGAGGCTAAAGCCGACGGGTCACGATCAATCGCGACTACCGTGCAGTTCGCCGCCTGAAGAAATAAACGGCTATAGCCACCTGCGCCAAAAGTGCCATCCACATAAACGCCACCGTCGCGGATCGCCAATGCTTCGACCACCTCCTGCGCCATTACCGCGACATGTGGTCCATTTGCACTGCGTGCCGAGCGATCCCCGCGTGGCCTAACCATGGTCACCGCCCCCAACCATATCTTTGGCGCCAACAAGGCCGGGAGTGTAAACCGGCGCAGACCAGGTGGCGCGTTCCGCCATGGCGCGTTCGCGCAATTTTACTTTTTCCGCTTCAAACAAGGGCGGCGACCACAGGCTGAAATAGGCGCCCTGTCCGACAAAGGCGATGTCCTCATCTATCCGCGCATGCGCAAGAAATTCCGGCGGCAGCACAATGCGCCCATCCGTATCGGGGATCATTTCCGCCGCCATGGAACAGATCAGCGTGGGATAGGCTTCAAGCTCTCCGCCAAAAGCGCCCAGCGGATTTTGCTGCCCCATGAACACCTGCATCTGACTGGGCGTCACCGCCTGAAGCCAGGGCCCCAGCAAGGATGGAAAACAGATGAAGCTTTTCTCTTGCGACAGCAATATGGCGCGATATTGCGAGGGAACAGAGACCCGTCCCTTTTTGTCTACCCGATGTAACGAATATGACAGAAACCCATTCATGACCGCCCCAGACATCTCCCGGCATGGGAAGATATGGGTATAAATGGATTTTATATGGAGATCAATGGATAATCGATGGGCTAAAGCTCTTTATATCAGATTTTTCGCAATGCAATCAATATGTTCCTTCTATGTTCTAGCCTTCTCCCCAAAAAACCGTCAGACGGCCTGTAAGCCGGGTTCTGTACCTGTTTGCACAGGCGATGACCATTCATCTGGGACGCCTGTTGCCAGACGCCTCGCGCGACCTACCCGGATGGCGGCCCAAAAACCTGCCTGCCGCGCAAAGCGGCGCCATCCCTATTTGGTCTTGCTCCCGGTGGGGTTTACCGTGCCGCTGCTGTTGCCAGCCGCGCGGTGCGCTCTTACCGCACCCTTTCACCCTTACCACCCTACGCCCTTGCGGGCTTCGGGTGGCGGTTTGCTTTCTGTGGCACTTTCCCTGGGGTCGCCCCCGCCGGCCATTAACCGGCACCGTATTTCCATGGAGCCCGGACTTTCCTCACCAGCAGCCTTTCGACTGTTGCTGGTGCGGCCGCCCGGCCGGCTGGCAACGCGTATAAAGGCGTTCGCAAGCCGAAAGGCAACAGCAAAGCGCCGACGAGGTTTACACGCCGCGGTCGAATTCGCGTTCGCCCAGATCGAGCATCACAGTTCGGGCGTCGGCGATATGGCGCTTCACCTTGGCGCAATAGTCCTTCGAGGTCGGGTTCATGCGTTT